>JAHEXU010000001.1:10047-52957 GCA_023251975.1 bacterium
CGTCGCTGGCGTGACGCTCGCGCTCCATCTTGGGGTCCCAAAAGTTCGGGTCGATCGCGAGAAACTCGAAAACCCTCCGCAGGGTGGCGCGACGGCGATCGCGCAGGTCGTCCTGATCGACGATCAAGATCCGCTCGGCCCCGAAGGCGCCGAGAAACGGTGCGATTCGAGCCAGGTAGGCGGCCCGCGACAGATAGATACCGTTGCGGTCGGCGACCGCCTCGGCGAGCGGGCGCGATTCGTTGCCCGCGGCGGTGTAGTGGAGCCAGGCCGAGACGATCTGCTCAAGCGGGTCGCGAACGCAGTAGATCAGCTTCGTCTCGTCGGGCAGCAGGGCTCGCATCGCGGCCGCCGCTGCGGGGTACCAAGCCGCGGTGTAGTTCGGCGAGGCCTCACCGCGAACCCTCGCCGCCGGATCGAAGTGGGAGCGGTACCAGCTCTCGTCGCGCATCGTGGTGGCGGCCGCCGCGGCGTCGGTGACCAATCGCCGCTCAAGCGGCTCGCGCTCGGCCTCGCGGTGCAGCGGCACCAGAGCGCCGCAAAACCAGTTCAGTTCCTTCGGCGCCGACATCGCGACCTCCGGGTGCAGGTCGAGGTAGTAGTGCAGGGCGCTGGTCCCACATTTTTGCGCTCCGACGATGATCAGGTTCGGGAGAGCTCCGCCAGCCATCGCGTCGGCGAGCCTACCGATAGGATCGCAGCGGCGATGGGTGACATGGCAAGCGAGTTGCGAAGACTGCGGTTGATCCTCGGGTTCACGATCACCTCGACCCTGATCCACTACACCCATAACTTCCTCGCGATCGAGGACTACCCGAGTTCGAAACCGTTCTCGGACGGCCTCGTCAAGGCCGGGATCCTGATCAGCTGGCCGCTGTTCACCGCCGCCGGGCTGATCGCCTACCGCTGGTACCGCGCCGGAGCGTTCCCGAGCGCCCAGTACGCTCTGCTCGGATACTCCCCGCTTGGCCTGCTGACGCTCGGCCACTTCCTCAACGGCAACCCCGACATACCGCCCGTCTTCTACGCGACAATATTCACCGACTTCCTCGGCGCCCTCGCGGTGATAGGTTTCGCAATCGACTCGCTGCGCCGCCACCGCAGCCGACCATCAGGCCCCCAAATCGAAGCGTGATCAGGCCCGCCAAGCTCCCAATCGCACTGGTTGGCGTGATCGCGGTTCTCGGCGGCACGGTCGCCGCCGCCGCAACCCAAGTCGAGTCGCGGATTACGATTCGCAACACCCGCCCGCTCTATCACGGCCAGGTCCGCTCGGCCGAGGCGAGCTGCCTGGCCTCCCGCAAGGTGATCCTGTTTCGCCGGGCCGCCGGACCCGATCAGCGAATCGGGGTCGACAACGGCACCAGCCAGTCCGGGGCCTGGAAGGTCTGGGTCGGGCCGACCAACCTCCACAGCGGTGATCGCTTCTATGCCAAGACGCCGAGCCACCGGCCACCGCTGGCGGCTGGCAACGTCCGCTGCCTACGGGCAAAGTCGGCGACCGTCGACTTTGGCGATTAGCCACCACGGCCCCGCGTCGGCCAACCCACAGCGCCCGAGACACTGCCGGACTGAGCGGCGGCTCTATCCTTGCCAGCCGTGAGCGTCGATTCAGAGAACCGCTACATCGCGCCGGTCGTCGGCCCCGACGACCCGCGCAAGATCACCGACTCGGGGATCGAGATCGAGCGCCTCTACGGCCCCGACGATGTCGCGGCGGGCCTAGCGGGGCGCCTCGGCGAGCCCGCCGCCTACCCGTTCACCCGCGGGGTGCACGAGGGGATGTATCGCGATCGCCTCTGGACGATGCGCCAGTACGCAGGCTTCTCCTCGCCCGAGGACACCAACCAGCGCTATCGCTACCTGATCGAACACGGCTCGACCGGACTCTCGATGGCATTCGATCTGCCGACCCAGCTCGGCCGCGACTCCGACGATCCGCTTTGTGAAGGCGAAGTCGGCCGAACCGGTGTCCCGATCGACACGATCGAGGACATGCGGATTTGCTTCGAGTCGATCCCGCTCGATCAGGTTTCGACCTCGATGACGATCAACGCTCCGGCGGTCGTCCTATTGGCGCTCTATGAGCTGGTCGGCGAAGAGCAGGGCGTCCCCGCGGCCGCGCTCCGCGGGACCGTTCAAAACGACGTGCTAAAGGAATACATGGCACGCGGCAACTACATCTACCCGCCCGAGGCGACGATGCGGGTGACGACCGACCTGTTCGAGTACTGCCGCGACAGGGTGCCGAAGTGGAACACGATCTCGATCTCCGGCTACCACATCCGCGAGAAGGGCTGCTCAGCCGTCCAAGAGGTCGCCTTCACGCTCTCCAACGCGATCGCCTACGTCGAGGCGGCACTCGATCGCGGCCTCGCGATCGACGAGTTCGCGCCCCGCCTCGCCTTCTTTTTCAACGGCCACAACAACGTCTTCCAGGAGGTGGCGAAGTTCCGCGCGGTACGACGGATGTGGGCCGAGATCATTCGCGACCGCTTCGGCTCGACCAACCCGAAATCGCAGATGATCCGCTTCCACACCCAGACCGGCGGCGTCACCCTGCAGGCCCAACAACCCGAGGTCAACATAATTCGGGTCGCCCTGCAGGGATTCGCGGCGGTCTGCGGCGGCACCCAGTCGCTCCACACCAACGGCTTTGACGAGGCGCTCGCCCTGCCGACCGAGCGCTCGGCTCGGATCGCCCTGCGAACCCAGCAGGTGATCGCCCACGAGTCAGGCGCCGCCGACACCGTCGACCCGTTTGCCGGCTCCTACTTCGTCGAATCGCTGACCGACGAGATCGAGCTGCGGGCGAAGGAGCTGATGGCGAAGATCGATCAACTCGGCGGCTCGGTCCAGGCGCTCGAGTTCATGCAGCGCGAGATCGAGGAGTCAGCCGCCAGTTACCACGAGCGCTACCGAACCGGCCAGGACATCATCGTCGGGGTCAACAAGTTCGTCACCGACGAGGCAGACGATGTCGACATCCTCAAGGTTGACCCGGCCGCCGAGGAGCGGCAGTTGAAGCGGCTCGCCCTCTTCAAGGCGAACCGCAACCAGGTTGAACTCGATGCCCGGCTTGAGGCGATCCGCGAGGCCGCGCGGGGCGATCAGAACCTGATCTACCCGATCAAGCAGACGCTGCGCGACGGCGGCTCGATTGGCGAGGTCTGCAACGCAATGCGCGACGTTTTCGGCGAGTACAAAGGCGGCGCCTTCTTTTGAGCGGGGGCGCAGCGTCGGCGAGTCCGATCCGCTGGCGCTCCGATGTCGAGTGTGAGATCGACGGGGTGAGCTACGCCTCGCGCCCACTCGCCAACGACCTCTTCGAATCAACCGCGACCACCTTTTGCATCGCCAAGCCACGCTGGGCGATCGAGGCGATCGAGGCGCTGCTCGCGAGGCATCACCCGGCGACGATCTTTGAGGTCGGAATGCTGACCGGCGGCAGCACGGCGCTTTTGGCCCAGCTCGCGGCGCCGCGGCGCCTGGTCAGCGTCGACATCAAGCCGCACCCGATCCGCGGCCTCGCCGACTTCATCGCGACCCGCGGCCTGACCGAGGTGGTCCGCCCTCACTACGGGGTCGACCAGGCCGATTCGGCCCGACTGCGCGAGGTCGCCGCGATCGAATTCGGCGATGGCTCGCTTGATTTGGTGATCGACGACGCCTCGCACTATCGAGCCGAGACGACCGCCACCTTCAACGCTCTGTTCGGGCTGCTGCGGCCGGGCGGCTACTACCTGATCGAGGACTGGTCGTGGCCCCATGTCCAAATCGATGTCTGGCCCGATCAATCACCGCTCAGCCTGCTTGTCTTCGAGCTGATCATCGCCTGCGGGCACCACCCCGAGATGATCGCTGCGGTCGAGATCGATCGGGGCTGGGCGCTGGTGCGACGCGGCGATGCGCCGATCGACCTCCCCGACGGCGGCGAATTCGCCCTGCGCGACCTGCTCGGCAGCCGCGGGGCCGCGATCATGGATCGAATCGGCGAGGGCAACGCCGAGCCGCAAAGGCGCCGTTTTGGCAGGTCACGATGAGCGAGTCAGGCGGCCGAATCAACTGGATCGGCGACGATCAGGCCGAGCTTGACGGCACCCGCTACGTCTGTCGACCGATCGCGCTGGGACGGATTCCCTCCGACGCGGACCGCCTTTGCATCTGCAAGACCCAAGCCGACATGCGGAACCTCGAGGCGCTGGTCGAACGTCTCTCACCGCGACGGATCGTCGAGGTCGGGATCTTTGACGGCGCCAGCACGGCGCTGCTGTGGCAGCTCGCTCGGCCGAGCAGGCTGACCGCGATCGAGATCGCCGAATCGATGCCTGGGGCGCTGGCGGCGTTTATCGCCAAGCATGATCGCGACGGGGTGATAAGCACCCACCTCGGGGTCGACCAGTCTAACCGGGAGCGGCTGCGCCAGATCGTCGCCGCGGATTTTGGCGCCGAGCCGCTCGATCTGGTGATCGATGACGCCTCGCATTTTCTTGATGAGACCCGCGCCAGCTTCGAGGCGCTGTTTCCGCTGTTGCGAACGGGCGGCGAGTTCCTGCTCGAGGACTGGGCCTGGGCGCACGCTCCAATCGAGGTCTGGCCGAACCGCGCCCCGCTCAGCCTGCTCGTCTTCGAGATCACGATCGCCGCCGCCCATCACCCCGAACTGGTCGAGACGCTCACGGTCGCCGACGGTTGGACGATCGTGCGGCGCGGCCCGGCCGCGATCGCCCCCGAGGACTTCAACCTGCGGGCACTGATCGGACCGCGCGGGCGCGACATCATGGATCTGTGCGGCAACGGCAACGCAATCGAGCCGCGGCGGCGCTCGCTGCGCCGGCGGCTCCGTCTCGACGGTCGGCGACGATGAACACCACGGCCGATCGCCGCCGTTTTTTCGCCGCCCGCCGCGCCCGGCACCCGGCGTTTTTTGATGCCGTCGTAACCGACACCCGGATCGTCTTCGCCCACAGTGGTCGCGGCACCCCCGACCACTCAACTCCGCGGCGCCTGTTCGAGGCCGCCCGCCTCGCCTGGTCGACCGATGCCTTCGCGGCCCAGATCGCCTACCGCGCCAAGGCCCGCCTACAGGCGCTGCGGATCCCGATCCTGCCTCGGCTCCTTCACCGCTTCGCGATCGTATTCGGCCAGATCGCAATCGGCGATATCGCGGTGATCGCCGCCGGGGTCAACATCGCGCATGGTCAGGTGGTGATCGACGGGGTCTGCGAGGTTGGCGCCGGGACCACGATCAGCCCGTTCGTCACGGTCGGGCTGCGGGCTGGCAATGTGATCGGGCCGACAATCGGCCGCAACGTCCAGATCGGCACCGGTGCCCGGATCCTCGGCCCGATCACAATCGGGGACGGTGCCCGGATCGGCGCCAACGCCGTCGTCGTCAATGATGTCCCCGCCGGAGCAACCGCGATCGGCGTCCCGGCCCAGATCCGACTCAGCGACGAGTAAACCTTTGGCACCCTCAGGGCCCGGAGGGGTGAGGATCGCGCGCCACCAACGGGTAGCGCTCGGGGTGTTCGATTGAATCGATCGTCAAGTCAATGTCGAGGTCGGGCCAGTGCAGTTGCCCGGGGTGCGGCCCGCTCCAATCGAAAAATTGCGCCAACCGAACTTCCACCGAACCAAGGGAATTCGTCGAACGGCACATACAGCTCTCGCTGATCGAGCAATACCCAGAAGCGGTGTTGGGAAATGTTCGTGACCTCAGGATCCGAAGCGACCATTCCAGGCATTCTGAGCCCCTGTGGCCTCTCCGCGGCGGACCCGCCCGTGGACGTGCACCGGGCGTTCCTGGCGCGGGGGCCCGAGTTGTGACGCGCTCAGCTCAGGCCGCCGCGTCGAACTCGAGCCCGAGTTCCCCGAGCAGGTCGACCTCCTCGACCGCGACCCCTCCGAAGCGGGTCCGCGAGATGCCGTTCTCGGCACGGACTGCCAGCGGCAAAACCTCCGCGTCGCGGCCGGCGGCAACCGCCTCGCGGGGAGTGGCGCCACCGAGCTCGGGGTTGGAATCATCGGCCCAGCCGAGGGATCGACGGCGAAACGCTTCGGCGAGCCAGACCCTCTCGAGTAGCGAAGGCTCCGCGTCGTCACGGCCGTGCTCGGGGCCCCTCCGGTCGCGCTCCGCGCGGAGCTCATCGAGACTGCGCACCGACTCTGTCCCAACCGCCTCGACAAGCTCGCCGAATTCGTCATGCATGGCCCCGAGCGCCCACTCGAACCTGGGGCGAGAGCACGCGGTCAGCTTCAGCCGATCGTGATCCAGCTCGAGGTCGGCGACAGCGATCTGGTCGAACCCGTTGACGCCCGACTCGAGCACCACCGACCCGGGCGGCAGCTCGGCCCCCTCGCGACGCGCTAGCAGCGCCCGGCGCGGCTGAATCATGCTGAGCGCAAGCACCTCGGGCTCGTCGTCGAGCGGCACCGCGCCGAGCTTGGATAGCACCCGGCGCGCCGCCTCGCAATCGGAAAGTTTCAACTCGGTTTGCCACTCTTCGAGTCGATCGCCCTCGGGCGTGAAGACCGCCCACGTCGGCACCGGCGGGGTGAAGCGAAAGATCTCGAGCGACCGGCTCGCCAGCGCCTCGGACGCCGAACCGCCGCGCTCACCTGCGATCCGCTCGATCTCGGCGATTACAACCTCACCCTCGGCATCGCTCATCGGTCTGACGCTCGCCCACAGGGTCGGAGGATCGAGTCCGTGGCCCTCCATCAGCCGCGCGAGCAGGATATCCCAACGTGCGACGGCGGCCGAGACGTCGCGGCTGTAGACCTCGACGGTGCGCTCGCCAAGAAGATCGCTCAGAACAATCGAGCTGCCCGCGGTTGCGGCGATCACCCGGTAGAGCCCGAGGCGCGCGGAAGCCATTGGCGCCACCTCCGCACGCTCTGCCGCGCCGATCTCACTGCGTGCGGCGTACATGACGACCGGTGTTGACCCGGTCGCGGTCGGACGATCGCTGTGAAACCAGGAGTCGAAGATGAACGCCTGGTTCGCGTTTTCGATCGGACCAAACTCCGCTCGCGCGGCCTCCAGTTCAGCAGACAGCTCGCGCTCAGCCCACTCCTTCACTCGGCTGCCAAGTGAATCGTGGCGACGAGTTCCGGCGACCATCCGTGCGGCTCTCGCGAGGCAGCAGCGCTTGTACTTGCGACCGCTCCCGCAGTTGCACAACGCGTTGCGGCTTGGCTTCATGAACCCGACGGTAACCCGGCGGGCGGACGCCAACGACCCGCCGGAACGCGCTCCCGGGCCGCGCAGCGCATCGTCGATCGACAGCGCCAACGCGCCATCGCCGCTCAATTCGTAAAGGCGGCGTCGCCGACGTGGGCGCAGAGGACGACTCGATCGGTGACGACGAGCGCCGCCAGGGTTGTCGCCAGCCCCGCCAGCGCGGCTTCCTCCGAGCCGCGGGCTTGGACCCTCACGAGTTGGTTGCACCCGTTCCAATCCGGGTTCCGTTGACGCTGCCACGAGGCGATTAGACGTCGAACGATTCGAGAAATGCGATGGCGTGGGCCGCGTTCGCGAAGTCCGCGGTGATTCGATTCGATCGTCGTTGTCGTAGCGCACCGAGACCTCGAACCGGATCAGAGCCGGAATGTCCTGCGGCTGGCTGTAATGCCGCAGGAGTTGGATCGCTGATGCGACCGATCCCACGGTGGTTGTTGACCCGTGCAACGGGAGGATCGAGACCTTGACGATCCGACGGAGGATTGTCGTGCCGAGTTCGGTGATGAAGCCCTCGATCTCGTCTCGCGCGGCGCGACGAAGGCTCGCACCGATCGCCTCGCGTTCGGCGTCCGTCAGCGCCTCGTACAGGTCGATCTGGTTGCGCAAGTGCGCGTCGGAGGTGGATTCGTCGAAGTAGGCGTCAATCCCTGCGTAGCTGAAGACATCGATGATCGTCGCGTAGCTGATGTGAAGAACGGCGAAGCCGTTCGAGCGGAGTTGGGTGAGTGACGCGGCTGTGAACTCGCCAGCGAGCATGGCGCCGCCGAACGGCCGGACGTGGCGCCATTTCGCCAGCACCGGTAGAACGGCCGCCTGCATCTCCTGGGCCTTGTTCTTCGAATGTTTTGTGTACCGACGCCAGGCAGTCTCGATGAATGCGGCTGGAATGCCGCGTTCGTCCTCGGTGCCTCCTCGCTCAATGACGTGATCGAGGTCATGCTTGTTTCCGAGGTCATCTTCCCATGTGACCTTGGCGCCGGTTCGTGCCCGGCGGGGGCGTCGTCCATCCAGGTAGAGGTCATGCTGGGCACAGAACTCGGCGAGTGACGGCTCGACTGCCGTCTCGAACATGTCGCCGATGATCTGCCCGAGTCGATGTCCCGGTGCGTTCGCCACGGTTTAGCCCCGCACCCGTAGGATGCCCTCGTGCAATGGAACCCGGTGCTTGCGATTCTTCCATTTGATGTTTCGGTCCCGCAGCTTTGTGAAGTCGAACGAGCGGAACCCCGCGGCCAAGGCGAGTTCGCCGAGCCACCGATCGACGGGGAGGTAGACCCCGTAAGGCGCTGAGTCGCCGATGACAAAGAGGGCCTCGCTGTCGTCAGCGCAGACGCGCCGCAGCGAATGCCAGCAGCGCGCGAGGTCATGAAAATACGCAACGACCATTGCGTGATAATTCTTCTTCCCGCCGTGGGTCTCGCGCTCCTCGGCGAGGCGACCATAAACGGTCCGAAGTTCATCGCGGATCGGAGCAAGTTCGACGGACTCAAGGATAGGCTCGGCGTCGTATCGCACCATGTGCTGGGAGCACGAGCGCATCAGGTGCGACCGAACGGCGTCCTGAAGGTCGCCCCAGCGCTCCACATCGCCGAGGAACGTCAGCTCGATTCGCGTTGCGTCCGCGTAGTCGTAGTTGTTCGGGTAGGGCGGCGACGTCACGACAAGGTCGACCCAGCCTTGAGGGACGCCCTCGACGGTGCGTGCGTCCGATTGAAGCAGCGTGGTTGGCACGTCCGGCCGCGCCCCTACATCCCGCATGTCTGAGGCCATCACGGCGAGCTGTGTCGAGAACGCGGAGCAGGGGTCGGCCGCGGACGCTTTCTTCTTGTTGGGCAGGACGTACTGCCACTGAGCGGTCCCGACAGGCGAACAAACCCGGAGGATCGCGACGAGCGCAAGCCACAGCAACTCGTCGACATCGTCCCCTCGGCGGTCGGCCTCGATGGCGTCGCGTAGTCCGCAAAGGGCGCTGAGCGTCTCGGGCGGATAGATCTTCATCATCAGTGCGGGCGGATCGGGCCATTCTCGGGGTTTGGCGGAGGCCAGGATCGAGGCTCCCCGCTCGTCGAACTCATCGACGATGTCCGCCCAGCCGCTGAGCTTCGCCCCGGCGATCCGTGCGATTAGAGAGTGTGTCTCCAACCCGACGGAGGGCATTCCGCCTTGCTGCGACGCGATCAGAGTCGTGCCCGACCCAACGAACGGGTCGAGCACGTTCGGCGGTCCGAGCCGTCGCTCGCGCTCTTCGATCACGTCAGCCACCCAGGCCGCCGAGAAGCCCGCCGAATAGCGGAACCAGCGATGCACCGGAAGCGACATGTTGGGCGTGAAGACCATCGCGTTGTCGAGTCGGCTCACCGCGGGTGCGGTGAACAGCCTCGGTTGAGCGGAAGCGGCTGGCATCGACCGATCATACGTTCGACCTCGGAGGGCAAATCGGCAGGGCCGCAGCGTTCGGCCACGGATACCACGGAGCGTTCGACCGGGCGGGTCAAGCCGTCCGGTCCGCGAAAAGTGGTGAGCGCGGCGGTGAGCGGGCCCGTTCGCACGAGGCCCGACAATCCGTCGGTCGGCATCGCGGGCGAGCCGACCAGATCTTTCCCGAGCGCTTCGCGAGCCAGGCCCTCGGTCTCGGGGTCGGCGTCCGGATGCACCCGGACGCCGCCGCCGGACGGTACAAAGCAAGGAATCTACGACACCGCCGCGAGGCATACTCCAGGGTGCCTTGACGACGGCCGATAGCTACAGCTCGCCCCAGTCGAGCATGGGTTCGCGGTCGCCGGTGTTGTCCGAGCGCACGAACCGGGGACTCACCCCGAGCGATTCGTCGATTTCCCCCAACCAGGCCGGGAGTGGGGATGTCCCGCGAATCTGCCTCGGCAAGTTCGATCTGTTAACCCGCAGATCGCCGCAAGGCGCTCATCGGCCTCGCTGCTTTGCCTGCGGCGCGGCATTCGCGGCGCGCCGGAATGCGGCCGGCTGCTGGGTGGTGAGGAGGACGGGAACCCGAACTCGAGGTCGGCTCGTTGCTCGTCGAGGTTACGGGTCGCGGCGGAGTAGGAGACCCAGCCGTCGGTGACCGGCCAGTAACAAGGTTCCGGCCGTCGGCGCTTTCGAGTTCCGCTGACTGGATAAAATTTCTGGCGATGCATCCGGTGGGGGTGATCGGGGGTCGTTTCGCGGCAGCCTTGGTGGCGGCGGTCGCGTTGGCGCTGTCGGTGGGCGCCGCAATCGCGATCGCGATCGCCCCGGCGGTCAATGAGGTCGACACCGCCCGCGATGGCGGCGATCCCCACGATCAGCCGCTGAACTCGATGCCGTCGGCCGACGGCCACCTGATCGCCTTCGACGACGCCGCCGACAACCTCGTCGCCCACGACACCAATCACGCCTTCGACATCTTCGTGAGGAACACCACGACGGAGACGACGACCCGGGTGAGCGTCGGGCCGCATCGTCGGCAGGCGAACGGGAATTCGGTCAATCCGTCGATCAGCGACAACGGCCGCATCGTCGCCTTTGACACCGATGCAAGCAACCTGATCAAGCGCGACGGCAACGGCGAGGACGATGTCTTCGTCCGTAACCTGAGCACCGGGCGGACCGGGCTGATCAGCGTCACGACCGACGGCAAGCCGGGAAACGGTGGCAGCAGGCTGGCTGCGATCTCAGCCGGGGGGCGCTACATCTCGTTTGCCTCCTCGTCGTCGAACCTCATCAAGCACGACAGGAACCGCCACCGAGCCGACATCTTTCTCTATGACCGGCGAATGCATCGGATAAAGCTCGTCTCGATCGCGGAGGGGGGGCACGGCGGTAACGCTTCGACGAGCACGCGATCGGATGTCTCGGCCAACGGCCGCTACGTCACCTTCAGCTCGCGCGCCAGCAACCTCGTGCCTGGCGACACGAACGGCAAGGCCGACATCTTCGTCCGCGATCTCCGGGCCAAGAAGACCTTCCTGGTCTCGCACGACTTCGCCAGCGGTCCCGCTGACGGCGCCAGCTACTCGCCGTCGATCTCGGCTGGCGGCAACGTCGTCGCGTTCTCGACCGACGCTGGCGATCTGATCAATCCGCTCAGCCCGTCGTCCGATTCGAACGGCTTCACCGATGTCTATTCCTACACTCGGGACCTCGACCTGCTGCAGCGCCTCAGCGTCTCCTCTTCGTCCGCGCAGGGCGACGGCGTCAGCGGCGGCCCCCAACTCGGCCCGACCCCGATCTCCTCCGACGGTCGCTACGTCGCCTTCGGCTCCGCGGCTGGCAACCTCGTCGCGAGCGATGGCAACGGCGACTCC
Organism: bacterium; assembly: GCA_023251975.1. GTDB lineage: Bacteria > Actinomycetota > Thermoleophilia > Solirubrobacterales > 70-9 > JAHEXU01. The sequence goes on from JAHEXU010000001.1 coordinate 21,595, forward strand.
GACATCTTCATCCGCGACCAGAGCGGCCATACGACCACCCGGGCCTCGGTCAGCGCCACCGGGGCCGAGGCCAATTCCTACAGCGACGTGCCCGGGCTCTCAGCAGACGGGCGCTATGTCACCTTCCGCTCGTTTGCCACCAACCTGACCCCGGTTGGCGCGCCAAACCTGCAACGACTTTTCGTCCGTGGCCCTCAGCACTGATATCGCGGTAGGGGGCCAGCTCGGGTAACGGCCAATTCGAGGACGGTAGAGCACCAGGACGCGGCTGCGAGCGCGGGGGCTCGCGATTACGAACTCCGGTCGTGTACGCGAGTTCGCGGAGTTCCTGCGCCTCGGCGAGCAACTGGAGCTTCTTTTAGGCCCTGGTTCTCGATCTGGCGAATCCGCTGGGCGGTCAAGTTGAGATCGAACGGCGACCCCGCCTGCGGCGCCAGCGGCCGGCTCGGCTACGCCAACAGGAGCGACATCGGCGACAACGAGACCCCGGAAACGGTCGGGCCGATGAACCCGGGTGTTCGGCAGGCGGCGGTGGCGATCTCGGTCGGCTGCGCCCACACCTGGGCCCGCTTTGCCAGCAGCGTCAACGTCGCACCCGCCGACTCGAATACCGTCAGGCTCCGGTCGGGGTGAGCAAGCGCCCGTTCGGGCGGGGTCGGGGGGCGGCGACGGATCGGCTTGTAGAAGGACTCGACCCGGTCGAGGGTCGACTTCCGAGCCTTCATCGGTGACGAAGACGCAGCGGCCCAAAGGCTCCTTGGTCAGGCTCGCCCGGACCGATTCCGCGACCGGGTTGTCGAGGCGATTCCCGACCGATCGCCTCGACCGGACGACCCCCGACTCACGGCGTCCACGCCAGCTGGGGCCTCCACCCCTGGTAGCCTCGCGGCCGATGCGCTTTCGGATTCGTCGACCTGACAGAGTCGAGCGGATGCTCGTCGGTCTCGGAACGCTCGACCGGATCGACCGACTTGAGCAGGAGCCGAGCGACGACTTGGAGGTGGCACGGCGGCTTCGCGATCTGCGACACCAGGCGGTCAGCGAGCTGCCCGCGGCAGGGCCGCCGTCGGCGATCGGCGAGCCGCCGAGCAGGCTCGACTGCGGCCTACCGTCGCTGCGAACCGACGAGCTGAGCGCAGCCGCTGTCAAGGCCGCGATCATCCGCTCGGGATCGGTCCTAGTCCGAGGCCTGCTCAACCCCACCCAGGTCGAGCGTCTGAAGAGCGCAACCGACCGGGCGATCGCCGGCCGCGACGCTCGCAGCCCCGGCAAGCCGGTCGGGAACGGCAAAAACGGCTGGTTCGAGCCCTTCCAGCCCGATCCGCCCTACGCCGCGATGGTCGCCGAGGAGTGGAATCGGCTCACCAAGGGCGGCGGCACCCTGTGGGCGGTCGACTCGCCCCGCGGGCTCAGCGAACTGTTGGCCGTGCTCGACGAGGTCGGGTTGCGGCGGCTGGCCGCCGACTACCTGGGCGGGCGCCCGGTCCTTTCGATGAAGAAGTGCAACCTACGGCGAACCGCGCCGCAGGCAACCGCCGACTGGCACCAAGACGGCGCCTTCCTCGGCGGCAAGCTCGGCGCGCTCAACGTCTGGGCGGCGCTGACCCGCTGCGGGGTAGATGCCCCCGGGATGGACCTCGTCGCGCGGCGGCTCGAGGAGGTGGTCGAGACCGGGACTGAGGGGGCACGATTTGATTGGACGGTCGGACACCCGCTGGTCGAGCGGGTGGCTACGCCGGAGGGGATCGTCCGTCCCGAATTCGAACCGGGAGATGTCCTTTTGTTCGACGAGCTCTGCCTGCACCGAACCGCCGCCAACCCGGCGATGACAAACCACCGCCACGCCGTCGAGGTCTGGATGTTCCGGGCCGACGACTACCCCCAGGGCCAGGTCCCGCTGGTCTTTTGAGCAAGCCGGCGGCGCGATACCGACACCCCCGCTTTTCCGCCGCGGTGGCGGCCGACACCCGGGTCGTTGCGGCGCGGCGCGGTCGCGATCTCGGGTCCGCATCCGGGCTCCGAGTTGGGTTGGCGGCGCTCGGGCTTGCCTGGAGCGCCGACGCTTTTGCGGCCCAGATCGCGCACCGCGCCCGCGGTCGCCTTGAGCGCCGCAGGGTGCCGCTGCTGCCCCGGCTGCTCGGCTGCTTTGCCGCCTCCAGCGCCGGTCTGCGAATCGGCTCCGAGGTGGTGATTCGACCCGGGGTCCAACTCGGTCACGGCCAGATCGTGATCGCTGGCGAGACCGAGATCGGCTCCGGCAGCGCGATCTACCCGGGGACGACGATCGGGCCCGAGCCCAGGGACACGCGTGGTCCGTCGATCGGCCGCGAGGTCGTGATCGGGACCGGGGCCCGGTTGCTCGGCCCGATCACGATCGGTGATGGTGCCCGAATCGGGGCAAACGCGGTGGTCAGCGAGGATGTCCCGCCCGGCGCTGTTGCGATCGGTGTCCCGGCTCGAATCATACCGGCGCCAGGTACCTAGAATCTGCCCATCGTCTCGGGTTCCGATAAACGCGGTGGGGCCTCGAATCGACCCTGGAGGCGCGCACCGAACGGCGGCTACGACGCTAATGCCGGTCTCGGCTTCGACGACCAAGCGCTCGAGGCGAGCCTGACCTGGATCTGGGGATCGCCGCGCTCGGGCACAACCTGGCTTCTCAAGATGCGGGCCCGGCCGCTCGAGCCCGACCCCGAGACCGCGCTCGGCTACCGCCCGCCATCCGGCCGTCCCTCCGGTCCGATCGACTGCCTACCGGTCGACGAAACCTTCCTCTCGAACCACCTCGCCCCGGCCTTCGGCGATCCCCAGCTGATCGACGGCCGGTGGTGGCCAGCAACCCTGAACCGGCATCTCGGAGACAAGCCCACCTACGGGTTCAGCACCGAATACGAGGCGACTTGGCGCCCCGAGGCGCGACGGATGCTGCTGGTCCGATTGGCGGCGCTGGTCGAGCGGGCTCGACAGGCCGAGACGGCGCTGGCCGAACAACCGCAACTGGTGATCAAGGAGACCAACGGCTCGCACGCCGCCGATCTGGTGGCCTCGCTCCTGCCCGGCTCACGGATGCTGCTCCTGATCCGCGACGGCCGCGATGTCGTCGACTCGCTGCTTGACGCCTACGCCCCAGACGGCTTTTTGGCCCGCTCCGAAGCTCGGACCGAGCCGCTCGACCGGGCCGAGCGGCTCGACTGGGCGGCGCGACTTTGGGCCTGCAACAGCGACGCCAGTCTGCGAGCGCTGGCAGATTACGATCCGGCCCGTTCGCGGATTCTCCGCTACGAGGATCTGCTCTCCGACCCGCAGGGTGAGCTGACCGGGTTGTTCGATTGGCTCGGGCTGACCCGCAGCCCCGAACGAATCGCTCGGATCGTTTCCAATTGCTCGTTCGAGGCGATCCCAGCCGACCAACGAGGTCCCGGTAAGCGCGCTCGCAGCGCCCGGGTTGGAACTTGGCGCGACAATCTAAGCGTCGCCGAATCGGCGCGGCTCGACCAGATCTTTGGGCCGCTGCTTGACAGGTTCGGCTATGCGCGGTGAGATGCAAGATCAACCCTTGACCTCGGTCGATCCCGGCGCTCGGCACGCCGACTGGACGCTGGCACGGATCCTTCGCGAGCCGGCAACCGATGTCCTGGCCCAATACGGCCGGGCGAGCCGTGCCCTGATCCTCGGCGCCGAACCCGGCGGCCCGATCGAGCGCTGCCTGACCGAATCCGGCCTCAGCTCGATCGCGAGCGCAACCAGCATCGACGCCGCCGCAGACCCAGCGCTCGGCGAGTTCGAGCTGGTCGTGCTCGATCCCAGTTGCGAATCAGAGGAGACGGACCGCTCGTTTGGATCGGACCGGCGCCAACCCGGCGCATCGGGTCGACGCGGTCCGACCGGCCAATCGAGCCCGTCGAGCGCGCCACAGCGATCAACCTGGCTAGGGGTCGCCGCCATCCGTTGCCGCGGTCGCTGTCTGATCGTCAGCGACCAGGTCGACGCCGCACGAGCCGATGCGACCGCGGCGGGCCTGGCGGCGCCTCGGACCCTCCACCCCCCGACCGACGCCGAGCGACGCTTCGTCCTCGGGCATCGGGTCGTGATCTCGGCAGGGTCGCGATGAGCGAGTCAACGACTCCGCTACATCGCCGCGGATCGCTGATCGGACCGTGGGAGCGCCGCGGCCCGATCGCGGCCGACCCAAGCCCGACCTCGCCGAGCAGCGGCGAGCACCTGGCCGAATTGACCGCCGCCGAGGCCGACGCCGCCTACCGATGGGCGGCGACAATGCTGGTTGGCCGCACCGTCCTCGATCTCGGGTGCGGCGACGGCAGCGGCGCGGCGCGGCTCTTGGACGCGGGCGCGGACAGCGTCATCGGGGTCGACGAGGATGCCGAGACAATCGAATCGGCGACCAAAATCCACGGCGAGCGGGCCCGCTTCCTAACCGCCCTACCGGTGGCGACCGGACTCGCGGCGGCGAGCTTCGAGGCGATCTGCTGCTTTACCGCGATCGAATCGGCGCCCGACCCCGAGGCAATCCTGGCCGAATTGGCGCGCCTGCTGGCGCCGGGTGGGCTGCTCTTACTGTCGCTGCCGACAGGGCCGTTACTCGACCCGATTGCGGGCCGCGAGCTGCGCCCCGCGATCGACCGAACCGGCTGGTCGGAGCGGATCGGCCGACTCCCCGGATTCGACACCGAAGCCGACTCGATCGCCTTCTACCGCCGTCGCAGCTCGCTGGCGGCCACCGTGATTCCCGACGACGCTGATCCCGCCGAAATGCCGGCGAGCTGGCTTGGTGGTGATCGCGACCTCGAGCGAGCGGTTTTGATGCTGGCGGCGGCGGCCGGCGGTGCGGTCCCGAACCCGCCCGCCCTTGCAACCCTGGTCGGTGGCCGCGACATCCGCGCCTACCGCGACACGATCGCCGCCTGGGAACAGCGAGCTCGCCGCGCCGAGGCGGAAGGTGCCGCCAAACATTGGGAGCTGGTCGCAAGTCGCGAGGCGCAACGACGCCTCCGCAAGCGACTGTGGGAGCTCGAACACACCACCCTGCGCAAGCTCGTCCGAGTTCTGCGGGGTCGTCCCGCCAAACTCAGCGAAGGGCCCCCAATTCGCCCCCCTGAACTTGACCCCGAACCGTGGGATTGAGCGGCGCGGGGCTGTCATCGGGCGGTAGCCGCGACAGCGAGATGAATCAGGTAATCGTCGTCAGGATCTGACGAGATGGGAAATCGATCTCCCCCGGGCCCCCAATGCACGAGGAGCATTCTCGGCGGTCCGTTGCGCGAGATGGCGGCCGAGATCAAGACGTTGGTGTCGAGGACGACCTCAAAGGCCCCCCTTTGCCAACGTCACGGCACCGTGACTACCTACGGCGCTCCTGCCGCATCGCGTGGACCTCGACGTTGGCGATTTTGAGCGCCTCGTCGCCACTAATCTTGGGTGCGGATTTCGTCGGCTCGCGCCGGAGCCATTCGGATACGACGGCTCGCCCCGTAGGACAAGGCGCGCCGCGCTCAGATTCGTCGGCGGCCGCGTTCTTGAGCCGGACGAAGTGCCGGATCGATAACCCGAACTTAATCGCCTGCCCTTTGATCCGGTCGTGGAACTCCGCGACATCTCGGGCTGGCCAAGTCTTGCTGGACGGATCTTTGAGGGTGACGAGGTAGCACAGGCGAGGGCTCCCCTGTGCCTCGTCATCCCACACGAGTTCAATTCCACTGACCAAGACCTCGCCTGAGTTGGCCCTTCCGGCAAGCACCCAGTCGCGAAGCGCCCAAGCTTCGCCGGAGAATGACGAGGCCGCGTCGTTCGACGGACCGTCCCGAGCCTGGGCGGGTTAAGGCCGACCTCAGCGGTCGATCGAGCCGAGCGAGGTTCGGGCGCGCTTTCCGTGGTATGGGGGGAACGGCAGCTCCGGGGCGGCCAGCATCCCCTTCGCCTCCCACTTGCGCCGAAAGGCGATCTGCGCCCGCAGCCAATCATCGCGGTAGCGGTCGGGGCCGACGCTGTTTCGATGATGGGCGACGTCCATCTCGACCGCCAGGACCTTGCGACCGCGATCACGCGCCTGAAAGCAGATATCGGCGTCGTAACCGTGGAAGCCCGGGCCGAGCCCGTCCTCGTCAAATCGCAGGTTGCGGACCGCCCAGAGCGAGAAGGCGAGCAGATAGCCGTCGACCATGTCGACCTCGCCGACGCTGCCCATCCCCGAGACCTCGGCGCCCTGGATCATCCCGGTCTCATAGAGGACCTCCGGATCAATCGGCTCGAGGATTGTCGACCCGACCCCGTAGTCGTGGACCCACCAATCGATTCCCTGCACCCCGACCGCGCCGATCGTGCCGACGATCGCAACCATCGGATCTTGCAGCGCCCAACGCAGCTTCGATTCGAAGCGGCGATCCTGGATCTCGGTGTCCTCATGGATCAAGACGACCGACTCGACCCGGGGATTGGCGGCCAGCTCGTCGAGGATCTGGTTGTAGGCGCTGAAGATGCTGGGGCGATCGCGGACAACCACGAGCGGGGCCGCCGGGTCGCGGCAGCGCTCGATCCCGGGCAGGCAGATCCGTTCGTATTTGGCCTGGTCGGCGACGGCGCAACCGAAGGCGATCACTGGCCGCGGTGGTGCTCGCTGAATCGCTCGCTCTGAACCTGGCGGTTGGCGGCGCGGTTCTTTGCCCGCGCCTTCGCCTCGGCGAGCCGGTGGCGATCGCGCCAGCGCATCAGGGCGCCGATCCCTGGGATCCGACGTAGAGCGCGATAGACCCGGTACGGCTTCGACTCGGTGAAGCGGGCAACCCGGGCCCGTTCGCGGGCCAATAGACGGCTCCGCTCCGCCAGCAGCACGCGCTGGATCTCAAGCTCCTCAAGCAGCGCCTCAGTGGTCATCTCTTGGCGGCGCCCCTCAAGCTCCGCGTCGATTCGAACATTGCGTTCGGCCCGCGCCATGTTTGCCATCGAGCGACGAAGCTGATCGAGTTCGCCCTCGGTCTCGCCAGCGGCCGCTTCGAGCGCTGCCAGGGCCTTCTCGGGGGCCGGAACCGCGGCCCGAACGGCCCCGTTGTCGAGCCCGCTCAACTCAAGCCGAGCGGTTACGAAAGAAGCGGGCCGCGGCGGGCGCGGCTCAGCGGCGCCGTCGCCGATCCGGCGCAGAAAGCCACGCGGGTTCTGGGTCAGCAGGTAGCGCTCATGCCAGCGGTCGGACTGAAACGGCGGCGCCTCGCCAAACCAGGCGTCAAGCGCCTCCGACGGGCCGGGAATCGCGTCGGGCCGGACCGGCCGACCGCCCAGAAAGCCGTCCTCGACCACCAAATAGCAACCCGGGGTGACCAGCGGCGAGTAGGTGCGGAGCTCCTCGAGCACATGGTGGGCGCGGTGATCGGAGTCGAGATCGACCATCACCCGCTGCGCCTTCGACGCCTCGGCGCGAACCCGGGTGACCACCGTCGGGTCAACCGAGCTGCCCTCGATCAGCTCGATTCGGGGGTGCGCCGCCACCTTGTCGCGGACCGAGCCGGTCTCGATGTCGATCGCGATCACCTTTCCGTCGATCCCGAGACTGTCCATTAGGGTCGCGAACAAGAGCGCGCTGCCGCCGAGGTAGACCCCGGTCTCGACGATCAGGTCCGGCCGCGTTTCGACGATGATCTGCTGGAAGACGACGATGTCGTTCGGCGTTTTGACCAGCGGCACGCCGAGCCAGGTCGTGGTCGCGAAGGTCTGCGCCTTCAGGTCGTGGAACAGCTTCGTGAACTCGCGCGAGACTCGTTCAACCTCGCCTCCCGACGGGGCGACATCGGGGCTCTCAGACTCCTGCGGCGTCAAGACCCGCCAATTCTCGCAGGTAACCCGCGAAGAACTAATCGCTGGCCCGCTTCGCTTGGTTTTCCGAAACCGGGCCAGAATCGCTCGATCGGGTCGATCGGCGATCATCTGGGCAATGGGAGAGTTCCGATCCAACCGCGCCGTCCGGCGGGTCAGGGCGCTTGGCCGGGTGGTGGGCGGCCCCAGCGCCGGTGAGCTGCGCCGCCGTCACCTCGACCTGGTCGAAAAGGCGCTTTTACACACCCTCTACACGCCGGTCGATCGGGTTGAACAGCCGGAGTTTTCGCGCCAGGGCTTCCGGCGGGCAATCGAGGAGGCCGGTGAATCGGTGATCCCGATCAGCCCCGAGGCGGCTCGTGCCCAGGGCCGCGACCGCCCCGCCTACGGCCAGACAATGGTTGGCGCAAAGCGGCTTCGAAACGTCCGTCGCTGTGTCCAGGAGGTGATCGCCGACGGGGTTCGGGGCGACCTGATCGAGGCCGGAGCCTGGCGCGGAGGGGTGACAATCCTGATCAAGGCGATCCTCGACGCCTACGGGGCCGACGATCGCCACCTCTACGTCGCCGACAGCTTCGCGGGGCTTCCCGCCCCGAACCCGGATCTCTATCCGCTCGACGCCGACGACCTCAACTACACCGACCCGCAGCTTGCGGTCCCGCTCGAAGAGGTGAAGGGCAACTTCGAGCGCTACGGCCTGCTCGACGATCGGGTCCACTTCCTCGAGGGCTGGTTCGCCGACACTCTGCCGAGCGTCCGCGACCGCAGTTGGGCGCTGATCCGACTCGACGGCGACCTCTACGAATCGATCACCGACAGCCTCCTCAACCTCTACCCCGGCCTCTCCCGCGGCGGCTACGTGATCGTCGACGACTTCGTCTTTGACAACTGCCGCGCAGCCGTCGAGGACTTCCGGGCCGCCAACGCGATCACCGACCCGATCGAGCCAATCGACTGGAACGGTGTCTGCTGGCGCCGCGGCGACTAGATCGCGGTGCCAGTGAACGAGGGGCAGTGAACGAGGGCCAGTGAACGAGGCGAGCTCGCAACCGCTACCGCAACTGCGCGATGTCCCCGGGCCGGTTGCCTACGGCGGCGATCCGCAGCGCTTTCGCGAGCTGCTGTGGCAATTCTCGCTAACCGAGTTCAAAGCCCAATACGCCCGCACCTCGCTCGGTTTTCTGTGGTCGCTGATCCGGCCGCTTTTCTTCTTCGGGGTGATCTTCTTGGTGCTACGGGAGATCCTCCGCTTCGGCGCCGACATTCCCGACTACGGGCTGATCCTGATCCTCTCGTTGATCCTCTTCACCTACTTCCAAGACGCCACCTCGCGATCGGTCAGGGCCGCCGCTAGCCGTGAGGCGGTGATCCGCTCAACCGAGTTCCCCCGGGTCATCATCCCCCTCTCGGTCAGCCTGACCGCCGCCTTTACCCTGATCTTGAACCTGCTCTCGGTCCTGCCACTGGCAATCGCCTACGGCCTGCGGCCACACCTCGGCTGGCTTTGGTTTGGGTTCGCAATCCTGGCGCTGATCGTTTTGACCACCGCGGTCTGCCTCCTGCTGAGCGCCTTGTTCGTCCGCTCCGCCGACATCGCCCAGGCCTGGGGGTTGATCTCCCGCACCCTCTTTTACGCCTCGCCGGTGCTGTTTCCGATCGACGCCGTTCCGGGCTCCTACCAGGAGGTGGTCGCGGCCACCCCACTCGCGCCGATCCTCGAGCAGGCGCGGGTCTGGGTGATCGACCCGTCGGCCCCAAACGGAGTCGACGAGGTCGGACTGCTGTTTGGGGCGATCGTTCCGCTGATCGGGTTCGTCGTCCTCTGCGTCGCCGGGGTGAGGCTGTTCGCCAAGGAGGCCCCCCGGGTGGCGGAGCGGCTGTGAGCGACGCCGCCGCCGCCGAGGACGCCAGCCACGATCCCGGTAAGCAGGCCCGGATCGACCAAGGCATCCCGATCATCGGCGCGCTCGACGGGTTTCGCGCCGCCGCGATCTTCGCGGTCGTGATCCTGCATCTGTTCGGCGCCGTCGACATCACCCAAAACCACTGGGTCCGAACCGCGCTGCGAGCGATGGCGAGCAGCGTTGACATCCTCTTCATCCTTAGTGGCTTCGTCGTTTTCCTGCCGACCGTGGCCCGCGGCGGCGACTTTGGATCCCGCACCGCCTACGCAATTCGTCGCGCCGCCCGGCTGCTGCCCGCCTACTGGCTCTGCCTCGCGATCGTCGCGCTTTTTTTGGCGCTGTGGCCAGGTCCGAGCGCACCGGCGAACCCTGGCTTGCTCGACTACGGTGGCCACGTCCTCGCGATCCACGACTGGGTCCATTTGTTCGACGCCGGGTTCCCGCTCGGGCTTGGGATCGACGGCGCGCTTTGGACCCTGACCGTCGAGCTGACCTTTTACGCGATCCTGCCCCTGATCGCCTCGGCCTGGTTTCGCCGACCGCTGCTTGGGCTGGCGATCAGCGCCCTGATCACGATCGGCTGGAAGCTTGCCGCCGCCGACATCGGCCCGCTCCTTGCCTTCGTCGGGGTCAACCCTTCGCTCGGCCGGCTGCTCGAGATCCGCTACGCCGCACTCGGTGAGTTTCCCGCCTTTGCCTTCTGCTTCGGGCTCGGGATGACCAGCGCCTGGGCCTACGTGCGGCTGCGCCAGACCCAACCGAAAGAGGTGTTGGAGCGCTGGGCCGGCCGGATCCAGCCGCTTGCCCTGGTCGGGCTGGTGATCTGCGCCTACCTGTTCGGGCGCGGCATCGTCGGCCACAACAACGTCGCAACCTTGCTGGCGGCGCGCGAGAAGATCGTCTTAAACCTCGCCCTCGACATCGCCTACGCCGCGATCATGCTGGCGACCGCGTTGGCGGTGCGGCGGCGCCAGATGCCGTTTGCCCTGCCACGCGCCCGGGCGCTCGGCGATATCTCCTACGGGATCTACCTAATCCACCTGCCGACCTTTTACTTCCTGCGAGCCGAGTTCTCCGACGACGGCCTCTGGGATGCGCTGGGAGGCCACCTCTTTCTCGCCCTCATCGGAGTCCCGATCGCGATCGGCTTCGGCTGGCTGAGCGCCCGTCTGCTCGAAACGCCGGTTCGTCAGTGGGCGCGACGGTACGGCCGTCGCACTGCGATCGCAGGTGCGACCCGGTGAGCAATCCCGGAGTTGGCACCGACCCGGTGATCGTGGTCGGCGGGATTCACAAGGCCTTCCGGGTCCCGACCCGCGACGGCGCCCGCATTCGGGAGCGGATTCGGCATCCCTGGCGGCGCCCTGAACGCGACCTGCAGGTCCTGCGGGGGATCGATTTCTCGGTTGAACGGGGCGAATTCTTCGGGGTCGTCGGCCAAAACGGGTCCGGTAAGAGCACCCTGCTGAAACTGCTCGCCGGTGTCTACCGCGCCGACGCCGGCCGGATCCAGGTGGCCGGTCGACTGGCGCCGTTCCTCGAGCTCGGAGCCGGATTCAACCCGGCTCTGACCGCCTACGACAACGTCGTCATCAACGGCCTCGCGATGGGGTTGACCCTGCGCCAGGTGCGCGATCGCTACGAGCAGGTGATCGACTTCGCCGGGCTGGCGGAGTTCCAAGAGCTGGAGCTGAGGAACTACTCCTCGGGGATGAAGGTGCGACTCGCCTTTGCCGTCCTGACCCAGGTTGACGCCGACGTGATGCTGCTCGACGAGGTTCTGGCGGTCGGAGATGTCGAGTTCCAGATCAAGTGCGAGGCCGAATTGCAACGCCTGCGCAATCTCGGCACCACGATCGTTTTGGTCACCCACTCAATCCAAACGGTCAACGCCTACTGCGACCGGGCGCTGCTACTTCACGGTGGCGTCATCAACACGATCGGCGAACCGATCGAGGTGACCAACCGCCTGCTCGAGCTCCACCTCAGCGAGAACTATCGCCACGCCGGCGAGCACCGCGAGTTCGCCACCCGGGTTGTCAACACCCTGAATGACCCGCCAGCGCTGCTGAGCGGTCTCTGGCTGGGGCGACCCGACGGCAGCCGCTGCGCCCGCTTCGCGCCGGGCGAACCGATCGTCGCCCACCTCGAGGTCGAGGTCAAGCGCGACATCCCCAGCCTCGGGGTCGAGGTCCGAGTTGACACCAGCCGAGGTTACGTCCTGTTCGCGGGCGGCGACGACGAGCTGCAGCTACCCGACGGCGGCGCCCGGGCTGGCGGTCGGCTGAAGATCCGGACCGTGCTTGACAACCCATTCAGCCCCGGCAAATACGTCGTCTTCTCGCGCCTCCTGCAACCCGGCCCCAGCGGCCCCGGCGAACCGGCCACCTTGGTCGATGCGACCGCCTTCGAGATCAGCGGCGAGCCTGGTCCCGGCGTCTTGCAGATCGGCCACAAGGTGGACTTCGAAATCGACGAGCCATGACCCGTCGCGTCTCCGGCGCGGCGCGAGCAAGCGGCGGGAGCGACCCGGCCGGGCTCAGCCAGGGACCCGAGCGAACGCCCAGACCTGAACCGGCAGATCAGGCTGGTTGGCAAGTGGGTGCCAGCGCCGGTAGGACGACCAGTCCCCGAGGTTGCCGATCACGCACTCGCGATTGCCCCACGATCGCACCTGTTCGACCTCAAGGCCGGCCGATTCGAGCAGGGTCCGAAGGCCGCGCGGGGTGAATCGCCAGTAGTCATACATCCGATATTGCGGCAGCTCGTGCAGCTTGATCATGAACGGGGTCGAGACGATGATCGAAGCGCCCGGCTTGCCAAGCGCCCGCAGGTTTCGGGCCGCCAACCAGGGCGCGGCGACGTGCTCGAGCACCTGCTCGCAGAGCACAACATCGAACGGACCCACCCGAACCGGCTCGGCGCAGAGGTCGAACTCGGGGTAGTCAAGTGAGCAGTAGCTGCCCCAATCGCGCCCGCCGTGAAAGCCGCCGCTGATCTCGGCGCCCGACAGCGACTCGATCCCGAGGCCGTCAAGGTGGGCAGCGATCGAGTCGTTTAGAACCTGGCGCTGCCAGTGCTGTGCCGGGTCCGATGTCGGTGGGAAGGCGATCGGCTCGAGTCGGCTGAGCAGGCGGCCGAGGAGATCACGGCCCGCGCCGAGGCCACGCCGACGCTGACTCGGCGGACTCAAAACCGCCCCCGCCAGCTCGCCGGAATCTGTTGGACGACCATCTCAATCCCGTCGTCCTCGAATCCGGACTGCTCGAAGTACCAGCGATCGCGGGCGCGGCGGCTGCCCAACCGGTAATAGCTCGCCCAGCCGCGAGCGAGGTCCTCGCGGCCCCAGCGTCCGCGCCGTCGTTGCCGATGGCGATCCATGCAGGCCCGGTAGTCAACCCGATGCAGGTGCAGCAGGCGCAGGTCGGGATCGTGGTTGGTCGCGCCGTCGGCGCGAGCGTGAAAGCCCGGACTCCACTCGATCGGCTCGGCGCTGATCGCGGGTTTGTCGTAGGCGTCGTTGGCGAACCAAAACCCGCGCTGATCGAGGATCGCCAGCTCCGGCCGTAGATCGGGCTCGCGGTCGGGCAGGTGCAGCAACTCGTAGCCGAGCGGGTTGACGAACGGCTCTTCGAACTCGTCGAGATAGCGGCCAAGCTCACCGCGCTCCGGGGTCGGGATCAAGATCTCATCGACATCGCAGGTGACGACGAGGTCATAGCCAGCGGCCAGCAGGCGAGCCTGATGGTGCGACATCACCGCCTGAAATCGCGCCTGGTTGAACTCACCCTCGCCAACCACGGTGCGAACGAACCGTCCGTCCGCCTCGGCCCCGTCAAGCGAGCCGTCATCGCTGCCGTCATCGAGCACGTAGATGTCCCGAGCCGCGAAAAAGCGCGAGTAGTAGCGGAGCCAAATCGGAAAGAAGAACGGCTCGTTGTTGACGATCGTGAGGACGGCGCGACGCTTTGCGGCGCCCTTTCCCGGACCCTGCGCGGCGTAGCGCGAGGCCCGATTGTTACGCCAGCCAGCGAAGAACCGCTGCATCGGATGGGGGTAGTCGGGGCCTTCGACCCGCCGCACGCTCTTCATCGAGCCCAGATTGTCGCCTACGATCGAGCGATGACCGCGCCGATCGACCAACCCGGGGCAGCCGCGGAGTGTTTTGGGATCGTCTGCCTCGCCCGCACCGGCTCCTCACACCTGGTCGAGCTACTCGACTCGCATCCCGAGATCCGCTGCTACGGCGAGGTCCTCAACCTGACCCACGGCAGCGACGAGCCGGGATGGCTGGGCGGCGCCGAAACCGACAACCCGTGCGCCCACCTCGACGCCCTACTCACCGGCCCCGCCGACGCCACCACACCCACCATCACCGGCGTCAAGCTACCCGCCAACTCGCTGCGCGAGCACCCAACGGTTGCGAGCTGGCTGGCCGACCACCCCCGGCTGCGGATGATCCGATTGCGCCGCATCAACTCGCTGGCGATCTTGGTCTCGCGACGTCTGCTCCGCGCCACCTTGGTTTCGCAGTCGACCCACGGCGACTACGGCGACACCAGGGTCGAGATCGAACCGCTCGCCTGCGTTCGAGCGCTGCAACGCATCGAGTCCGATGACGCCGGGCTCGACCGACTGGCGGCCGCCCATCGGCGCTTTGAGATCGCCTACGAGGAGCTTGCCGACCCGGCTCGCCTCGCCGACCTACAGCGCTTCCTCGGAGTCGCCGCAACCACCCTTCACTCCCGCCATCGCCGGGTACGAACCCGCAGCTTCGCCGCCACGGTCACGAATTGGGACCAGCTGTCATCGCACCTTGCGACAACCCGGTTCGCGGCGATGCTGGACGAGTAGCGGCTACGGTTCGCCGATGTCCGGGGCACCCGACTTCGACCCGCGGCGCGACCTCCACCACCCAAACCCGGCGATGGTCGAGTTCCAGGTCAGCGAGATCTTTGACGGGCGCTGGTATGTCGGTGGGCCGATCGAGTTGGGGCCGGGCGCGGTGGTGCTCGACATCGGCGCCAACATCGGAGTCGCGGCCAGTTTTTTTGCGGCTGAATGCGGAGCCGCCGAGGTCCACAGCTTCGAGCCGATCCCGGCGATCTACGAGCTGCTGCGCCGCAACCTCGCCCGTTTCGAGGCCTGCCGAACCTACAACCACGGGCTTGGCTCGGCCAGCGGTCCGGCCGAGTTCACCTACTACCCGCGAAACGACGCGATGTCGAGCCGTTTCGCCGACCCGGACGGCGACGAGGTCCTGGTCCGACAAGCGATGCTCAACGTCGGCACTCGACCCGAATATTGCGACGCGCTGCTGCAAGGCCACTTCGAGGTCGAGTCGATCGAATGCCCGATCCGCACCCTGGCCGAAGTGATCGCTGAGCTGGCGGCGCCACGGATCGATCTACTCAAGATTGATGTCGAGCGAGCCGAGGAGGATGTTCTGGCCGGGCTTGACGACCCGGCTTGGCGGCGGATCGACCAGGTGGTGCTCGAGGTTGAGCAGATCGACGGCGAGATCGAACGGATCGAGACGCTGCTTGAATCGCGGGGGTTTCGGCTCGAGCGTGCCCAAGAGCCGCAGATGGCGCAGACCGGCGTTTACTACCTGTATGGGAGTTGTAGGGGCGGCGCCGAGCGCTAGCGGCGGCGCAATCGGGCTCGCAGCAGCGCGCCGCGGCGCCAGGCCAGTCCCGCCAGGATCGCCCGCTCGCGGCCGAGCGTCTCGTTGGCGCCGCGTAGGTCGCGCCCCGACCGCCGCGCCAACCAGACGATCCCGGTTCGGTTGTCGCCGATCGACTCGAGGACCTGGCGGCGCTCCGAGGTGAGTCGATCGCCGAGTCGGTTCAAGAGGATCCGCCGGGTCAGCATGATCCGGATGAAGACGTTGAAGTAGGGCGAGCGCCAGCCGAGGCGAAAGCGCCGCCCGCGGAGCCTCCCCCAACCCGCGACGAGGCGCTGACGGGGCGAGCCGCTGTAGCGGCCGAAGGCGTTGGCGCGGAGGTGGCCGAGCGCGGCCTCGTCGTGCTGGACGTAATCGCTCAGCGGCTCGTCGACGTAGCTGATCGGCCCCAACGCGAGCGCGACCGACGCGATCCAGTGATCGTGAAAGAGCGCCCCGTGGCGGGGCGGAAACGGAAGCGCGTCGTCGAGCAGCGAGGCCTCGAACAGGCTGGCCGCTCCGGTGACGGTGTTGGCCAGGATCAACGAGCCGAAGTCGGTGTAGTTGTTGCGGCGCATGGTCCAGTAGGTCGGGGCGATCTCAACACCGCCGCGACTGACCAGCCGCATGTCGGAGTAGACGAGCCGGGAACCCGGCGCCAGCCCGCCCAGCAGCGCCTCGAGCTTGTGCGGCTCCCAACGGTCATCCTGATCGGCCAGGGCGAGGTATCGGGCGCCACTTGCCCGGCCCAGTTGCAGCGCTCGCTCGAAGTTCGCGTAGAAGCCGAGGTTCTCGGACCCGACGCTGAGGGCGAAGCGGCGATCGTCGCCGAGCGCGGCAGCGATCGCCGCCCGCCCCTCGGGGCTCGATCCGTCGTCGCTGATCAGGCACACCCAGTTGCGGTGGGTCTGGGCGCGAATCGACTCGATCTGGATCCCAAACAGCTCCGGGTCGGGCTCGAAGCAGGCCATGCAGATCGCGACCGGTGCCGCCGCGCCGGCGCCGGGTTCGGGGACGGGCGCCACCGGGTCAGGCGGCTCCGCGTCCACCACCAGCTCGATCTCTCCGAGTCGGACGGTCCGACCCGAGCGCCGCTCCCGGATCGCCAGCTCAACCTGCCCCGGCGCCAGATCGCGCTCAAAACTTGCGATCGTCCACCAGTAGCTGGCGCCGTGACGGACGCCGGGAAGCGGCAATCCGGCGCCGAGCAGGGGTTCGAAGCGACCGCCAACACCGAGCTCAAGCCGACCGCTGAGGCGAAGATCGGCGCCGCCGCTGCCGTCAATGAAGAGTGCTGATCCGCCGCCGATCGCGAGCCGGCGAGGCAGCGGCGTCAACGTTTGAAGATCGAGATCGTCCCCCTGACCCACGCGATCAGGATGTCACAGGGCGGACGCAGCGCCGGGTGCACCCGGCCGGGTTGCTACAAACGGGATGTGAGATTTCGTCGCGGCAAGCGCGATGCGGGCGAGACCGCTGCCGAATCGGCGGGCCAGATAACGGCCACGATCGAGATGCCCCAGCTCGCTAGCGACGACCCCAAGCCCGCTGCGGCGAGCGTCGCGGCGGCGCCGGAGCCGAAATCAGGCCGACTCCGCGGCCGACTCACCCGTGCGAAGGTGAGCGACCCGGCGGCCGCCGACCCCGGCCCGGCGGCCCCGGTGCCGAGCCCCGAGCCAGCCTCGGAGCAGCCTTCGCAATCGGCCGACCCGGGGGGCGGCAACGACGCCGACTCGATCCGAGACGGCGGAATCGTCTTGCTCGACGCGCTGAGCGAGCACGTGCCGGGAGCGCGCGAGCACGCCGAGGCAACCGCTACCTATGCGTTCGCAACCAGCGTCGAGCTTGGCGGCTCGCGCGAGTACTGCGAGATGGTTCGCGAGGTGGCGCGGCTCCACGAGGTTGGGAAGATCTACCTGTCGCAAGACATCGCCAACGTGCCGCCCGATCAGCTGCTGCCGACGGAGCGCCGGGCGATCGAGTCGCACCCGCTGCAGGGGCAGGCACTGCTGATCGGGGCTGGCTTGCACGAGGAGGTCGGCCAGCTCTTGGCGGCGACCGCCGAGCGCTTTGACGGGCGCGGGCCGAACGGGTTGAACGGGCGGGCAATCCCGCTGGCGGCGCGGGTGATCCGGGCGGCCTGCGTCTACCACCAGGGTACCCAGCGACGGCGCGGCGCCCGCTGGCGCGGCGAACCTCGCGAGCTCGGGCTGAACGCGATCCGTCGGCAGAGCGGGCGCGAGCTCGACCCCGAGGTAATCGCGGCGCTGACTCGGGCCGTATCGCGAGCCGCCGCCGCCTCGCGCGAGTAGTCGGGCCGCCCTACAATCCTCGCGCGGTGCGCCAGAAGAATCCCGAAACGTTTGACGAGAAGCTGGCCCAGCTCACCGAGCTGCGCCAGCAGGCAATCCATTCCGCCTCCGAAGCGGCGGTAGAAAAGCAGCACGCGAAGGGCAAGATGACCGCCCGCGAGCGGATCGAGAAGCTGCTCGACCCCGGCTCCTTCCAGGAGCTCGACACCTTCGTGCGGCATCGGACCTCCGATTTCGAGATGCAAAAGAACCGCCCCTGGGGTGATGCGGTTGTCACCGGCTACGGCACGATCGACGGACGCACCGTGTTCGTCTTCAGCCAGGACTTCACCGTCTTTGGCGGCTCGCTCGGCGAGGTGATGGCGGAGAAAATGTGCAAGGTGATGGACCTCGCCGCCAAGGTCGGGGCGCCGGTGATCGGGATCAACGACTCGGGCGGCGCCCGGATCCAGGAGGGCGTCGTCTCGCTCGGCGCCTACGGCGATGTCTTTGTCCGCAACGTCCGGTGCTCCGGGGTGATCCCGCAGATCTCGCTGATCATGGGGCCGTGCGCCGGGGGCGCCGTCTACTCGCCGGCGATGACCGACTTCATCTTCATGGTCAAAGAGACCTCGCACATGTTCATCACCGGCCCCGAGGTGATCAAGACCGTGACCGGCGAGGAGGTCGAATTCGAGGAGCTCGGCGGCGCAATGACCCACAACTCGAAGTCCGGGGTCGCCCATTTTGCCGCCGAGGACGAGGAATCGTGCCTCGAGGACGCCCGCTTTCTGGTCGGGTTTTTGCCTTCCAACAACCTCGAGATGCCGCCCCGGGTCGAGCCCTACGACGACCCGAATCGAATGGACCCGGAGCTTGACTCAATCGTCCCCGCCGACCCGCAAAAACCCTACGACATGCGAGAGGTGGTCGCGCTGATCGTCGATGACGGCGACTTCTTCGAGGTTCATCAGCACTTCGCGCGCAACATCATCTGCGGGCTTGCCCGGCTCGACGGTTACCCGGTCGGGATCGTCGGCAACCAGCCCGCCTTCTTGGCTGGCGTCCTCGACATCGAAGCGTCCGAAAAGGCGGCCCGTTTCGTTCGCACCTGCGACGCCTTCAACATCCCGATCGTCACCTTCACCGACGTCCCCGGCTTCCTCCCCGGCACCGCCCAGGAGTGGAACGGAATCATCCGGCACGGCGCGAAGCTGCTCTACGCCTTTACCGAGGCGACGGTGCCGAAGCTGACCGTGATTACCCGCAAGGCCTACGGCGGCGCCTACGACGTGATGGCCTCAAAGCACATGCTGGCGGACTTCAACTTCGCCTGGCCGACCGCCGAGGTCGCGGTGATGGGGCCGGAAGGCGCCGTCAACATCATCTACCGCCGCGACATCGCCGGCTCACCAACCCCCGACCAGCGTCGCGAGAAGCTGATGAACGACTACAAGGCCCGGTTCGCGAACCCCTACGCGGCGGCCGAGCGCGGCTACATTGACGACGTGATCGTCCCCCGCGAGACCCGCCCGAAACTGATCACCGCGCTGCGCACCCTGCAGACCAAGCGGGTCGACCAGCCGAAGCGAAAGCACGGCAACATCCCGCTGTAGGGGTCGGGCGACCCTGGGCGACCCTCCGCCCTTGCACCGACGGGGGGCCTCGCTCCCTACCCGTCTGGTTCGACGTTTCCGGCCATCGCTGCGGCAGGTTCAGGCGCCGCGGCCAGGCCTCGGTACTCATAGGCATCGAGCGGGAAGTTGGCGGCGTCGGCGAGGGCGCGACGAGCGCTGGTCGGGCGCAAAAACGGGGTGTCACCGTGATGGTCAAAGTAGTAGCTACGAGCTCCGGCGCAGTTGCCGACGTGCCACAGCGAGCGGCCGAGTCGGCTGACCGCGTCGGCGGTCCAGTCCTCGGCGAGTTGGCGGCGCACCTCGACGACCGGGGTTTGGCGGCGCCCCGCCTCCTCGATCACCCGGATGATGTGCCGCGAGGCGCTCTCGACCAACTGATGCCAGGCCGCGCCGACCCAGCCGTAGGGTCCGAAGATGAAGAAGTGGTTGGGCAGGCCCCGGACGCTGACGCTGTGGTAGGAGGTGGCGCGGTTTCGCGCGCAGTGCTCGGCGAGATCGAAGCCGTCGCGACCGCGGACCGGATTGATTCGGTAGTTCGCCGGGTCGCCGGCGACCCGGAACCCGGTTGCGCAGATCAAGACATCAACCTCGCGTTCGTCGCCGTCTACGGTCCGGACCCCGCGCTCGGTGATTCGCTCGATCGGCGCCGTCACCAGCTCGACGTTGTCGCGGTTGAAGGCGCGAAGATAGGAGTTCGAGACGATCGGCCGCTTGCAGCCGATCTCGTAGTCCGGCGTCAGCTTGCGGCGAGTCGTGGGGTCGCGGATCTGGCGGTACCAGAGGTTTCGTCCCAGCCAACCGCCGATTCGGGTCACCCAGCCAAAGCGGTCGTGACGAACAACGATCCCGATCAGCCCCGCCTCGACGACCGCCGACAGCGAGCGGTAGAGCAGCCGCTCGATCGCCGGGACTCGCCGCAACAGGAATCGCAACGGCCGCGGGTTTGGCGGATCGAGCTTCGGCCCGACCCAAATCGCGGTCCGTTGGTAGACATCGAGCCGCGCCGCCTGCTTGGCGATGATCGGGACGATCTGGACCGCACTGGCGCCGGTTCCGATGATCGCGATCCGTTTCCCGGTCAGCTCGACCGAGTGGTCCCAGTCCGCCGAGCGCAGGAGCTCGCCGCCAAACCGCTCGACCCCGGGGATCTCGATCGGCTTCGGATTGATGAACGCACCGACCGCGCTGATCACCCAGCGCGCCGTCACCTGCTCGCCGTTGACCGTGAGCCGCCACCATCCGTTTGCCGGATCCCATTGACGCTCGGCAACCTCGCTGTCGAGCCGAACCAGCCGCCGCACCTCGTACTTCTCAGCGCAGTGATCGACGTAGGCCTTGACCTCGCTGCCGCTGGCGTAGGTTCGTCGCCACTCCGGATTGAGTTCGTAGGAGAACTGATAGGCGTGAGCCGGAATGTCGACGGTCAGGCCGGGGTAGGTGTTGGCGTTCCATGTCCCGCCAATGTCGTCGGCCCGCTCAAAGATCGCGATCTGCTCGATCCCGGCCCGCCGCAACTCGATCGCCGCGCCGATCCCACCGAGACCGGCGCCGATTATCGCGACCTCAAGATCCGGCGCCGTTCGCAGCACCACCCCACCGTACCGCGTCAACGGCCGCTGCGGGGAGACGCGCCCGACTTGGTTTTAATCACAAAGCGCGAGCAGAGCGGCCAGCTCACGCTTCATCCCGTCGACCATCGACCAGGGATCATCGATCTGCTCGCGGTCGGTGATGATCCCGATGTCAACCGAATCGCGATAGCTGAGGACCGTGATGTTGAGTCCGACAGCGTCGGTCACGACCGAGACCGGATAGTTGGCAAGCAGCAGAGCGCCGCCCATGTAGAGGGGGAACGGCGGCCCCGGCACGTTCGAGATCACCAGGTTGTAGAGCGGGCGCATCCCCTGGCGAGTCCCGAGTTGCAAGGCGACTCGGGCGGCCCGGGCGCTGACCGCAGGCGGGATGAAGTTCGAAAAGTCCTGCAGCGCCGAGGCGGGCAGGGCGTTGTGGCGGGTCTTTGCCGCCTGCATCGATCCGTTGATCGCGCGCAGGCGCTCGACCGGGTCGTCGATCTCGGTCGCGATCGGAACGATCATGATCGAGACGCGGTTGCCATAGGTGCCGAACTGCTCCTCAGAGCGGACTGAAACCGGGATCTGCGCGAGCAGCGAGTCGTCGGGGAGGTCATCGTGGGCGAGCAGCCACTCGCGCACCGCGGCGGAGCAAAGCGACATCACCACATCGTTTACCTTGACCCCGAAGTGGCCCTTGACCCGCTTCACATCAGCCAGCGGGACCGAGCCGAAGCCGAACCGCCGGTGCGCCGAGATCTTGGTGTTGAAGGCGGTCTTGGGGGCGCGCATCCGCGGTCGCTCGACGATCTCGCCGTCGCGCGAACCGGCCAGGAAGTTGCGGGCGCGCGAGGCGTTGCGACTGATCGTTTCGGCGCCGGGAATCCCGAGGACCGACGGGAATACGTCGAGGTGCGCGACCGTCTGCGGGAGCGACCGGGCCATCCGCACCGGCTGCATCGCCAGACCGACCAGGCCCCGGGTCAGCATCGTGCCGCCATCCGGGGCGGTCGGCGATTCGGCGTCGGGGTCGGGGGCGGGGATCTCGCGACCGCCGGGTTCGAGGTCAAACAGCACCCCCATGATCTCGGCGCCCGACATCCCGTCGATCATCGCGTGATGCATCTTCGTCATCACCGCGACATTTCCATCGCCATAGCCCTGGATCAAATACAGCTCCCAAAGCGGCCGAGCGCGATCAAGCCGCCGGGCGTGAATCCGCGCCACCTGCTCGCCAAGCTGACGCTCGTCGCCGGGGCCGGGCAGCGCCAGCTCGCGAATGTGGAAGTCGAGGTCGAACTCAGCGTCGTCGACCCAGTAGGGGAGATCGAGGCCGAGCGGGACCGGGGCCAACTTCCAGCGCAGCGGCGGCAGCAGGTGAAGCCGCTCACTCAGCAGCTTGCGGACCGCGTCAAGACCGAGGTTGCCGCCTGGGGCGGTCGACGGATCAAAGATCGCGAGTCCGGAAACGTGGCCGGTATGGGTGTCGCTTTCGATCGAAAGGAATTGGGCATCGAGGCTGGTCAGCTGTCGCATCGTGTCGATCGTATACCGACAGAGGGGCAACGATGTGCATACGCTTCGACAGATGACCGAACGAGAGCAACGAACCTGGGACAAGGTGGGCGACCCGGTCGGGGCTCGCCAGCCCGACGCGCTGGTCACCGTGCTGACCCCGTGGCCCGCCTGGGTGCTGCTGATCTGCCTGTTTATTTTTGCGCCGGGAGTGGTGCTCTTGTCGTTCTTTGTCCGGCGCCGAGCGGTGGTGCGGTTCGGCAACGAGATCGTCGTCTACGAGATCAGCTTCTTTCGGATGGCGAACCGGGGTGTCCTGCTGAGAGCCCCGCGCGGCGAGTTGATGCGGCGGCGCAGCGTGATCGAGATCGGCGACGAGCGGATGCACGTCGAACCCGGCTGGGGGCCGGTCCTCGATCGGTTGATCGGGGCGCTCTGAGCAGGCGTGACGGTCAGCGTCGTCATCGCCTCTCACCTCCGAGCCGAGCAGGTTGAGACCTGCCTGAACGCTCTGGCCGCTCAGACCCACCCCCCGCTCGAGGTGATCTTGGTTGATTCGGGCGCCGATCAGACGACGGCGCGGCTGGTCGCCTCGCAACACCCTGAAGTGCGGCTGATCCGCAGCGTCGAGCGGCTCGGCCCACACGAGGCGCGAAATCGCGGCGCCGCCGTGGCTGGCGGCGAGGTAATTGCCTTCACCGATGCCGACTGCCGGGCCGACCCCGGCTGGGTCGAGGCGCTGCTGGCCGCGCACCGTGGCGGAGCCGAATTGGTCGGCGGGTCAATCGACCCCGATCATGGCAGCCTGATCGACCAGGCGGCCAACCTCAGCAAGTTCAACCCCTGGCTGCAGGGACTCGGCGCCGGGCGCCGAGTGACCTATCCGACCGCCAACCTGTCGCTGAGCCGGGCGGCCTGGGAGCGTTTCGGGCCGTTCGCGATCGCTGGCTGGTCGGGCGACACCGAGCTGGTCTGGCGAGCCCGGGCGGGCGGCGCGATCGAGGCCTTCGCGCCATCGGCGGTGGTCGCCCACATCGACTCAACCGACCTCGCCGGCTTGCTCGCCGAGCGTCGCCGCCGCGGCCGCGCCTTCGCCCGGTTACGGGCCGAGCGCGAGGAGTTCTCGCGACTGCGCGCCACCGCCTACCTGCTTGCCGCGCCCCTGATCGGGGCACTGCTGTCGGCCCGCGCGATCGGCGCCACCGTTCGCTCCGGCCGGGCGGCGGCGGCGCTGCGGACGGCGCCGCTTTTGGTCCTCGCGTTTTATGCCTGGGCACTCGGCGAGGCGAGCGCCTACCTCGGCGTCGCGGCGCGGCGATCATCTAGCCTGGCGGGGCGATGAGGAGTGACCCGAACCAAACCTCGGCCCGGCCCCGGATCATCCCGGTCGGCTCGATCCCCGGCCCCGAGGAGGCGGCCGCGGTGATCGCCGCGGTCGAGCGATTCATCGCCGACACGACTCCCGTCGCGGCGCCACTCGCGACCGCGAGCGGGTGGCAGCGGGCTGCCCTGCTGGAAGGCCCGGGCGCCAAACAGGCGGTTATCGACGCCTGGTCTGGCCCGCGCGGCCAAACCCGCTTCCAACCCGATAGAACTTCGTGAGCCGAGCGCCCACCGTACCGAGAGGAGCCTATCCGTGGCCGTAGTCAAAATCATCGAGCTGGTCGGCAGCTCCAAAGTCTCAACCGACGATGCGGCCCGCCAAGCCCTCAAGCATGCCCAGACTTCGCTCCGCAACATTCGCGCCGTCGACATCGTCTCGACCGGGCTGCGGGGCGAGAACCTCGACGAGTACCGCGCCCACGTCCGGGTCGCCTTCTTGATCGAGGGAACCAGCGTCGACTGAGCCCGGATCCACCCAGCCGGTCGAGTGAATCCGCGTGCCAGGCCAAGCTGGGGGTGGATTTGCGGACACCTGCGGGGTGGTGCCCCAGGGGCGGTCGCAAATTGGCTCCCGGCACCGGGATGGAGTCGGACTCGCCGGTCGGTTCGGGATAACCAAGCCGAGCCGCGCGCCGCATTCGGTGGGGCAAAACACCGGACCCAGGGCTAAATACCCACATCCGGATCAGGATTTGCCATAATCGGTTCTCCGGCCCGGGCGTCCGCCCGCGCGCCGTCGCGAGAATCAGGAGGACCTTTCCGATGGAGCCCAGTTCAGCAACCGCCAAGCCAAAGGCCACCGAAGCAGATCTTGATCAGAGCCTGGACAAGACCCAGGTGGGTAAGGGCGCGCTCGGATCGCTGACCAACCCGGAAACCTACGACAACCTTCCCGGCTACATCATCCCGATTCTCGAGCACGAGTTCGACGACTTCGACGGCGAGGCCGACCTCTTTCTCGACGGCACGACCCCGGAGGACCAGTTCATCGGCTTCCGGCTCAAACAGGGCGTCTACGGGCAACGCCAGCCCGGCGTTCAGATGTGCCGGATCAAGCTCCCCGTCGGTGGGGTCACCCCCGAGCAAATGGAAATGCTGGGCGAGGTCGTCGAGCACTTCGCGCCGCTTGGCAAGGGCCACATCACGACCCGCCAGAACATCCAGATCCACCACGTTCCGCTCAAGCAGATGGCGGAATTGATCCGCCAGATCTCCTCGGTCGGGCTGTCGAGCCGCGAGGGCTGCGGCAACACGGTCCGCAACGTCACCGGCGATCCGTACGCCGGGGTCGCGATCGACGAGAGCTTCGATCCGACCAGCCACGCGATCGCCTATGTCCGCTACTTCGTCCGCCACCCGACGACCCAGCTGATGCCGCGCAAGATCAAGACCGCCTTCAGCTGCTCCGATGCCGATCGAGCGATCATCGGGATCCACGACATCGGCTTCATCCCACGAATCCGCGACGGGGTCAGGGGCTTCGAGATCCGAGTCGGCGGCGGCACCTCGATCATGCCGCGGGTCGCCCCGACCCTGACCGAGTTCGCAACCGCCGACGACGGTGAGTATCTGAAGTGGACCGAGGCGGCGCTGCGAATCTTTGACCGCCAAGACTGGTTGCGGGTGAACCGCGCCCGCGCCCGAATCAAGGTGCTGGTCGACAAGGTCGGGATCGAAGAGTTCCGCCGCATGGTCGATCGCGAACTCGAGGGCGACTGGGTCGACGAGCGTGACTTCTCAATCGAGCACCTGCGCTACGACCTCGACGAGGAACTGACCGCGCCGGCGCCGCCGCTGGAAGCGAGTTCACCAAACGGCGACCGCAGCAGCTTCGAAGCGTTTTGCGCCGACAACGTGACCGCGCAGCGCCAGCCCGGGTTCAACGCCGTCGAGGTCAAGATCACCCGAGGCGACCTGAGCCCGGAGCAATTCCGTGGCCTCGGGGCAATCATGCGCGAGTTCTGCGGCGGTGCCGCCCGCACCACGGTCGACCAAAACCTGGTCCTGCGGTGGGTTCGCGACGAGGCGCTTTACGCGCTTTACGCGGCGCTGCGCGACCTCGACCTCGCCGATCCCGGCGCCAACACGATCAACGATGTTGTCAGCTGCCCCGGGACCGACTCCTGCAAGCTCGGAATCACCGCCTCGATGGGGCTGAACCGCGCTCTCCAGGAGCGGGTCGAGTCGATGGCGATCACCGACCCGCTGACCCGAGCGATCCACCTCAAGATGTCGGGATGCCCGAACGGCTGCAGCCAGCACCACATCGGCTCGATCGGGTTCTACGGCGCCTCGCTGAAGGTGAACGGGAATCAGATGCCCGCCTACATTCCGCACATCGGCGGCGATGCCCGCGACGGAAAGGTTGTGTTTGGCACCCGATTGAAGTCGCGGCTCCCGGCGAAGCGGGTCCCCGACGCGGTCGAGCGTTGGCTACGGATGTATGAGGCCGAGCGGGCCGACGACAGCGAGGATTTCATCGCCTTCAGCTCCCGGGTCGGGACGAAGCGATTCGAGGAAGAGATCCGCGACCTCGCGATTCCGGCCGAATTCAACCTCGAGAACCTGCTCCAGTTCATCGATTGGAACCGCCGCGACCCGTTCAAGGTCGAGCGCGGCGAAGGCGAATGCGCCGTCTAACCAAATCCAGCGAGCCGCCGAGCCCGGCGACGCTGCGCCGCGGCGGAGCGCGGCGCTGATGAGCGGGGCGACGCGCACCCCTGGCCGCTCCCGTGGCAGTGCTGCGGTGACTCCGTCGGAGAGAAAGAACTCGGCAACCCCCGGCAAGGCAAAACAGCCGACACTCCTGCGCGACCACGCCGGCGAGATCGTCGACCCGGTGGCGGTCGCCGCCGAACTCGAAGCGATGGATGCCGCGGGCGCGATCGCCTGGGCGCTTCGGACCTTCCAGCCACGCCTTTACTTCGCGACCTCATTCCAAAAGACCTCGTCGGTCATCATCGACCTGGCCTGGCGCGCCAGCCCGCAAGCCCGCTTCTTCTACCTCGACACCGACCTCCTCTTCGAGGAGACCTACACCACCCGCGATGCCCTCGCGGCTCGATACGGGGTCACATTCGACCGCTATTCGGGGATCTCGCTCGATCAGCAGACGGCGCTTTACGGCGATAGACTCTGGGATCGTCAGCCGGATGCGTGCTGCGGAATCCGCAAGGTCGAGCCGATGCGGCAAGCGCTGTCCGGCTCTGACTGCTGGGTTTCGGGAATTCGCCGGGTCGACTCGCAGACCCGGGCCGGAGCGGCGAAATTCGGCTGGGATCGGCGTTTTGGCCTGTGGAAGCTGAATCCGCTGGCCGACTGGACCGACCAGGACGTATGGAAATACATCAACGACAACCAACTTCCTTACAACCCGCTGCACGACGCCGGGTATCCGTCGATCGGCTGCACCCACTGCACCCGGCCGCCGGGCAACGGCCTGGCAGCGCGCGCCGGTCGCTGGGCTGACGCCCACAAGACCGAGTGCGGCCTGCACGGCTGACGCCGTCAACCGCCCCAACCTCACCCCCAACCAGGAGCAACGAACACAGATGAGTGACAAGACGCTGAAGCTTTCAGCCCGCCAGACCGCCGACTTCGAACTGCTCGGTAACGGCGGCTTTGCCCCGTTGACCGGGTTTATGGGTTCCGAGGATTGGCGCTCGTCGGTCGAAAACATGACCCTGGCCGACGGTCGCGAGGTCTGGCCGATCCCGGTGACGCTGGCGACCGACCTCGAAGCCTCCGAGGGCGACCTGATCCACCTGCTTGCCGACAATGACAAGGCGCTCGGCCGGATCCGGGTCTCAGAGATCTTCGAGCGCGATGTCAAGCACGAGGCCGAGCACGTCTACCGGACCACCGACGAGGCCCACCCAGGGGTCGCCGCTACGGTCGCCGAGGGCCCTCGCTGCATCGCCGGGACGATCGAGGCTGACGCCATGCCCGACCACGAGGAGGCGTTCATGCGCCGCTACTTCACCCCGGAGCAGTCGCGCCAGGAGTTCGCCGACCGCGGCTGGAAGCGGATCGTTGCCTTCCAGACCCGCAACCCGATCCATCGCGCCCACGAGTACCTGACCAAGGCCGCGCTCGAGGTCTGCGACGGCCTCTTCCTGCACCCGCTGATCGGCGAGACCAAGTCGGGCGACATCCCGGCCGACGTGCGGATGAAGTGCTACGAAGTGCTGATGGAGAACTACTACCCGAATGACCGGGTGGTGCTGGGCGTCAACCCGGCAGCGATGCGCTACGCTGGCCCGCGCGAGGCGATCTTCCACGCCGTCGTCCGCCGCAACTACGGTGCGACCCACTTCATCGTCGGTCGCGACCACGCCGGAGTCGGCAGCTACTACGGCACCTACGACGCCCAGGCGATCTTCGACGAGGTCGACATCGACGCGCTCGGGATCCGGCCGCTGATGTTCGAGCACACCTTCTGGTGCTACAAGTGCGAGGGCCTGGGTTCCCACAAGACCTGCCCCCACACCCCTGAGGACCGGCTGTTTTTGTCCGGCACCAAGGTCCGCGAGATGCTCGAGGCTGGCGAGGCGCCGCCCCACGAGTTCTCGCGCCAAGAGGTGGCCGAGATCCTGATCGACGCCTACCGCGACGACGCCCAGGGCTAGCGCCGCCGCGCCGTCGCAAACGAACCGCAACAAGGAGACAGAACAAACATGGCAGCAGACCACAAGGGCTTCACGCTCTGGATGACCGGCCTCTCGGGATCGGGCAAGTCGACGATCACCGAGGTGCTGATCGACAGCTTCGAGGCTCGCGATGTCCCGATCGAGGTGCTCGACGGCGACATCGTCCGCGAGAACCTCTCGAAGGGCCTCGGCTTCTCGAAGGAAGACCGCGATACCAACATCACTCGGATCGGCTTTGTCGCCGACCTGCTCGCCCGCAACGGCGTCCCGGTCGTAACCGCCGCGATCTCCCCCTACCAAGAGACCCGCGATGCTGTCCGCAAGCAGCACGAGCAAAGCGGTGCCCGTTTTATCGAGACCTTCATCGCGACCTCGCTGGAAGATTGCGAGGCACGCGATGTCAAGGGCCTCTACGCGAAGGCGCGCTCCGGCGAGATCCCGGTGTTCACCGGGGTCAGTGACCCCTATGAGGCCCCCGGCAGCCCCGAACTCGCGGTCGAGACCGCTGGCAAAACTCCCGAGGAATCGGCCGCGACGATCCTCGCCTACCTCGAGGCCGAACGCCTGATCCCAGCCGCTTGAACCAGGCTCAGCGATAAGCGTGCCTAACGCGAACCGTCTGACCGCTATTGTTGCCTGTGCTCACCTAGGTCCCGAAGGAGCCATAGCGCCGATGCCTACCCGCCTACCGAATCCTCCTACTGATTGCGGTCCCCCTAGTTTGCGATCCTGTATTTGTGCAATCCGACAAGGCGACAGCTGCGAACGACTTCGGCACATGGTTCTATACGCAGGTGCAGCAGGTCAAAGGCTCTAAGGCCAGCATTCAGACACCCGGCATTTAAGTGCGAACAATTTAGTACGTCGGAGCCCGCTACTGAGGTAGCCTGCTCGGTCTATCGAGCGCCCACGGGCGACCAATGGCGTGCTGCAATCAACGAAAATGTGTTGATCACCCGTAGTCTGAACTTTGACCAGGGGTTGGGGGCATGGGAAGTGAACTCGGGTACACTGGTGCGCTGAATACGTCGTCGAGTGTACAGTACTGTGACGCGCCGTCCTGGAAGGTCTTCCTGGATCCAAGTGAAAACAACCCGAACACCATCTCCGACGAGAGCCAGGTAGTAAAAGGCACGCCCCATAACGGGTGGTCGTTCGGCAATCTACCCTGCCCTGTTGTGATTGGACGTTGAGCATGCTTCGCAGCTTGAGCCCCCGCAAAAGTATTACTTTCGTTGTTTGTTTGTTGGCCGCTGGGGCTTGCGCGATCGCGGCGATAGGAAGCGCAGATAGTCGGCCGGTTGACGGTGATGAGCAGTTTGCCGCTGCGCTGCCGGGCTCAAGCGCCTCGTTTGTCTCCGGTCCGCAGCACGGTTTGATCGCGCGAGTTGACCCTCAGAACTCGAGGTCTGACCTGTTCATGCCCAAGGGTTCCGCTGCTCTCGTAAACGCCGAAGTCGAATGGCGGGTCGCGATGGCGACCGCGCTGAGCGCCGAGGACGAGCCGGACCTGGTCGGTTTCGGGGTCCTCCCCGGTGACGGCTGGCAACGCATCAAGGAGTCGCCCGCGAACTCGACGCTGGGAGCCGAGAAGCCCCTCCTTGGGTCGGTCCCCGAAGACACGGTCCTAGAGCAGGTCGATTCGAACCTCGCCGTCTTGGAGAGTTCGCTGAAGACCTTCCGCTCCGCGAAGGTGGATGTGCTTCCCCTCTATGGCCCGGATGGGCCGGAGAACTCGTTTGCGGTAAGCGTCGTGATCGACGCTCAGCTTCCGTCGGCCTTAACGAAAGCCGACGCTGCGGCGTTCCTCGGCAACATGTTGCTCGGACCTCGCGCTGGAGTTGTCGGGGGTGACTCGGACCTGATCGAGGGCTTCGCAACCAGCTTGATCGATGATGGCGAACCAATAGCCAGCTTGTTCTACACCTCCCGAGCTGGCTACGGTCAGTCACTGGTGTTTGATGATCGGGTCACTGCGGGGTTGTTCCCTGACCTGAGGTTCCCGATCCTGACCAACGGCCCGGCCGTCGTCCCGGCTCTCTCATCGGCCGTGATGGGCGTGCCAGCAGGCTGAGCACTGCGTCGCCGCGCCGTCATTCGCACCCGCCACCCGGGAACAAAACCCAGGACCGCTCAGCTCGATGCGCCGCGGACGAGCATCGTGACGGTCTCGATGACGCGGCCGGTCATTTGCGGAGCGTTCGATGGTGGGCTGGAACCGCTGCTCGTCGCGCTGCTCGACCGCCAGAAGGCGAAAGCGCCGTCGCGGTTGCTTGAGGCGCTGGCCGCCGAAGATGAGGAGTTCGAACCGGGGAAGCGGTTCGTCGCGACCGTCGCCAGGATAATCGAGGTCGTCCGAGACGACCCGGAAGGCTGGCGCCCGATCCTCGCCCCCCGACCGCAAACCCCCGGCGGCGGTAACGCGACGGGTCGACCGCAACCGGGAACCGGTCCGGCGTCGGATCGAGGATCTGATGCGAGCTGGCCTCCCGCCCTCGGTTGAGCCCGGGAGCGGGACTGAGCAGGCGAAGCGCGACACGAGGTGATCGCGCATGCGCTGCTCGGAATCGCCAAGCACTTCGGACGACTGCTAATCGAACAGCCGGAGTTGATCGCGACCGAGCGGACCATTGCCGCAGCCAAAGCGGACGCTGGGACTCGTTGGGGCTGAATTGAGTTGACCGATCGCGTCAGTCTTTCGCGATTTCGAGCGAAACGTGGTGCACGTTCGTGGTACACTTCTCCCATGCCAACCAAGAATCCGCGCATCCAGATAACCGCGGACGAAGCGCTGACCGCGGCGCTCGAGAGCACCCGGGCGGTTCTTCCCGCCGGTCTCTCGCGCGCTGGGCGAGTCCACGCACTTGCTTTGGCGGGCGCTCGCACACTCAGCGGATCCGACCGCGATGACCGCGAACGGCTCGAAA
>JAHEXU010000123.1 GCA_023251975.1 bacterium
GATCGGGCGAGCCAGGGGCGTGGATGACAAGCGCGCGAGCGCAGTCGATGCAGCCCATCGGCGAGCATCGTGGGTGCAGTCAGGCGCGTTCGGGGCCGTCCGATGGCGACGGAAATTGTGGCGGGGAGCACTAAGGCGCGCCCGATCCGGGCCGCCGTTGGTGCTCGCGATGCGCGGACCGGCCGAGGTGCCTATCATTCCCGAGCCGTGACGCCCCCTGCAACCTGCGGGGTCGCGTGGTCGGATTTTCATGGGCAGAAGCAACAACCAACAGCAAACTTCATCGAGTCGCCGTCGCGGCGGTCGTTACGAGCGGGTGCGGCCGCGCAAGTACACGCGGATCACGGTCGCCGACATCGACTACAAGGACATCGGGACGATCCGGCGCTTCATCTCCGATCGCGGCAAGGTTCGTTCTCGCCGGGTCACCGGATTGTCGCGCCGCCACCAGCGCCAGCTGGCGCTGGCCGTCAAGCGGGCGCGCGAGATCGCCCTGCTCCCTTACGTCGAGGAGCGTTGACAATGGCGCAGGCGATCCTGCTCAAAGAGGTCGTCGGCCTCGGGGTTCGGGGCGATGCGATCGAGGTTGCGGACGGTTACCTTCGCAACTACTTGGGGCCGCGCGGGCTCGCTCAGTCAGCGACCAAGGGGGCGTTGGTTCAGGCCACCGAGCGTAAGGAAACGGCCGAGAAGGCCGAGCGCGAGGCCAACGTCCGAGCTGGCGAGACCGCGGCGCTGCTTTCGAAGACGGTTCTCACGATCAATCATCGCGCCGGCGAGGACGGCAAGCTTTACGGCTCGGTCAGCGCGACCGAGATCGTCGAGGCGATTGCCGCCGCGCGCGGGCTTCGGGTCGATCGCAAGCGGGTTCGACTCGACGATCCGATCCGGGCGATCGGCACCTACATGGTCGCGATCGAGGTTGGCGGCGGAACCGTCGCTCAGGTCAAGACGATCGTCGCCGAGGAGAAGTAGCGACCGATTCGGCGTCGCTCGCGGCGGCCGGGTCTGCCCGGCGCAGTTTGCGGGGTAAAGGGCGACTGCGAATCGAGGGGTGTGCAACCGTGGTCGGGCGATGTGCGTCGGCTGCGTGATCTGTTTTTGGGGGGCGAATCCGAGCCCTCTCGACCCTTACTCGGGTAGAGGTGCGGACGCCGTGCGGAGCTTCGGCAGGGCAGCGAGGAACAGGTGAGCAGCGAATTGATGACAGCGGCCGCGGTGCCGCCGCAAAATCTCGACGCCGAGGAGTCGGTGCTCGGGGCGATGATGGTCTCCGAGGCGGCAATCGACCCGGTCGTTCTCGACGTTCGGCTCGCCGGCGAGGATTTCTACCGCGAGCGCCACCGCTTTATCTACGCGGCGATCCGCGATCTCTACGAGCGCTCCGAGCCGGTCGACGCGCTCACCGTCACCGAGATGTTGACCAGCCGCGGCCAACTCGACGACGCTGGCGGCAAGGAGTTGGTGGGCTCGCTGGCGTCGACCGTCCCGGCCCCCGGTAACGCTCGCCACTACGCCCAGATCGTCAAGAAGAACGCCCTGTTGCGGCGACTGTTGGCGGCTGCGCATTCGATCCAGCAGTCGGTCCACGAGCGCGAGGGTGACCCGCGCGAGTTGGTCGAGCAGGCGGAGCGGCTGCTCTACTCGGTCGCCCACGATGACTCCTCGAGCGATTTTCGCAACCTCGCCGAGATCCTGATCGAAGAGATCGATCGCCTCGAGGCGCAGTCAAAGCACGGCGACGCACTGACCGGGACGCCGTCGGGTTTTGCCCGCCTCGATCAGTTGACCGGCGGATTTCAGCCCGGCAACCTGATCGTGATCGCGGCTCGTCCCTCGATGGGAAAATCGGCGCTGGTCTGCAACATCGCCGAGAACGTCGCGACCAAGGCAAACCTGCCGGTCGCTTTCTTTTCTTTGGAGATGTCCGAGACCGAACTCGCGCACCGCTTCATCGCCTCGCAGGCGCGGATCAGCGCCGATCGGCTGCGCAAGGGCCAGCTCCGGCGCAACGAGTGGAACAAGGTCGTCAAGGTCTGCAATCACCTTGAGCAGGCGCCGCTTTGGATCGACGACTCCTCCGACCTCAGCATGCTCGAGCTGCGGGCCAAGGCGCGGCGTCTGCAGTCGGCGAACGGTCAGCTTGGCGTCATCATCCTCGACTACATTCAGCTGCTGCGCGCCGAGGACTCGCGGATTGGCCGGGTTGAGCAGGTCGGGCAGATGAGCCGCGGCCTAAAAATCCTCGCCCGCGAACTCAAGGTGCCGGTGATCGCGCTCTCGCAGCTGTCGCGCAGCCCCGAGCAGCGGACCGACAAGAAGCCGATCCTGTCGGACCTCCGCGAGTCCGGCTCGATCGAGCAGGACGCTGATCTGGTCGCGTTCATCTACCGCGATGAGTACTACACGAAGGAAAAAACCGAGCGCCCCGGGGAGGCCGATTTGATCATCGCCAAGCACCGAAACGGCCCGATCGGCGATGTGCCGCTGGCCTTCATGGAGCAGTACCCGGCCTTTCACGACCTCTCGCGGGAGACCGCGCAGCCGAGTCGTGAGGACGACGGCAGCTGGGACGAGGCGGTATGACGCCGC
Source organism: bacterium (assembly GCA_023251975.1). GTDB lineage: Bacteria > Actinomycetota > Thermoleophilia > Solirubrobacterales > 70-9 > JAHEXU01. The sequence continues at coordinate 2,593 of JAHEXU010000123.1, forward strand.
CGCGGGGTTCTGGCTCCGGCGCCGCGATTCGGATCTGCCCGCACGGCCGCTGCGACGGCTCCGGCTGGATCGTCGCAGATGACAACACCGCCTCGGGATGCGAGTGTCGGGATAGACGGATTGCCCGCGCCCGCACCCTCGGGGTCAACTCGGTGATTCCGGCTCGGTACCGCGCCGTCAGCTTTGACGCCCCGCCGATCTCCAACATCGAGGCCGATCGTGCCACCCAACCGGCGGTCCAGGCGGTCCGCGAGTACGTCGGCGCGATCGACAAGCGGCTCGACGACGGCGAGGGCTTTTGGCTGATGGGCGATGTCGGCACCGGCAAGACCTCGCTGGCGATGCTGATCTCGAAGCAGGCGCTCGCCGCCGGACGGACCGTCGCGATCTATTCGGTCCCGGCGCTTTTGTCGCGGATCCGTCGCACCTACGACGCCGATGCGGGCGAGGAGACCTTTCTCCGCTTCTTCGAGCGGCTCACCTCGGTCGACCTGCTCCACCTCGACGATCTCGGCGCCGAGCGGGCTACCGAGTGGGTGCTGGAGCAGCTGTACGCGATCATCAACGAACGCTACGAGGAAAAGCGCGCGATCCTGCTGACGACCAACCTCGATCAGGCCGAGTTGGAGGAGCAGATCGGGGCGCGCAGCATTTCGCGGTTGGTCGAGATCTGTGGCCACTGGATCCTGCCGCTGAACGGTCAGGACATGCGAATGGTCGGGTAGGCGTTGCCCGCCTATTTTTTCGGCGCTGGCTTCGCCGCCCGTCTTCCCGCATAATCCCACGCCGTGCCCGGACTAGCGATAGTTGGAGCCCAATGGGGCGATGAGGGCAAGGGGAAGATCACCGACCTGCTTGCCGAGCGCGCTGAGATGATCGTGCGCTTTCAGGGCGGCAACAACGCCGGCCATACGATCGTGCGCGGCAACGAGGAGTTCAAGCTCCACCTGATCCCGTCGGGGATCCTCCACGCGGGTAAGCACTGCGTAATCGGCAACGGGGTCGTGATCGACCCGGCCGTCTTGATCGGCGAACTTGACGGGCTGCGTCGCCGTAACGTCGCGATCGGCGGCCTCAAGGTTTCGGCCAACGCGCATCTGATCATGCCCTACCACGTCCTGCTTGACCACGCGGGCGAGGCCAGGCTCGGCAAGCTTGAAATCGGGACAACCAAGCGCGGGATCGGCCCCTGTTATGCCGACAAGGCCTCAAGGCTCGGGATCCGGGTCCAGGACCTGCTTGACGAGAAGATCTTGCGGACCAAGATCATGGCCGCGATGGAACCGAAGCGGCAGCTACTCCGCCCGGTTGCGAAGGACCCCAAACTCGACCTGCACGCGATGACCGAGGAGTACCTGACCTACGGGCACCGGATCGAGTCGCACATCGCCGACACCGCCCACCTTTGTTGGGACGCGCTCGATGCTGGCAAGCAGGTCCTGTTCGAGGGCGCCCAGGGGGTTTTGCTCGACCTTGACCACGGCACCTACCCGTTTGTCACCTCCTCGAACCCGGTCGCTGGGGCTGCCTGCGTCGGCGCCGGGGTCGGGCCGCGCGATATCGACGAGGTCTGGGGGATCACCAAGGCCTATTCGACCCGGGTCGGTGCCGGGCCGTTCCCGACCGAGCTGTTTGACGAGGTCGCCGAGCACCTCGGAACCGTCGGCGCCGAGGTCGGCACAACCACCGGGCGGGCGCGTCGCTGCGGCTGGCTCGACCTGGTGGCGCTTCGCTACGCGGTTCGTCTCAACGGGATGACCGGGATCGCGATTACCAAGCTCGATGTCCTCAGCGGGCTCGACAGGCTCCGGGTCGCGGTCAGCTATCGGGGCAAGGAGGGGGCGAGGTTTGCCGAGTTCCCCTACCACCAATCGGTGCTCCATCACGCCACCCCCGAGTACCACGAGTTGGAGGGTTGGAGCGAGCCGATCGGCGAGGTGCGAAACCTCGAGGACCTACCCGCGGCGGCTCGTTCTTACCTCGACTTCATCGCCGACTTCGTCCGCGTTCCGCTCACCCTGATTGGGGTCGGCCCGGCGCGCGACGAGGTGATCTGGCTGAGCGGCGGCGCCGCCTAACGCGACGCCGCGCTGGCGCCGCCGCGCTCCCAAGCCCCGGCTCCGGGTCCGCACTATCCTTGCGGGCCGCATGTTTGAGAAAGTCCTGATTGCCAATCGTGGCGAGATCGCGATTCGGGTCGCTCGCACCCTGAAGGAGATGGGGATCAGCTCGGTCGCCGTTTATTCGGAAGCCGACCGCGACACCCCGCACGTGCGCTACGCCGACGAGGCCTACCTGCTTGGCCCGTCGATCCCGGCCGAGAGCTACCTCAAGATCGAGAAAATCCTCGAGGTCGCCGGCCGCTGCGGCGCCGAGGCGATTCACCCCGGTTATGGGTTCTTGGCGGAGAACGCTGAATTCGCCCGTGCGATCGAGGCTGCTGGGATCGTCTGGATCGGCCCGCCCGCCGAGGCGATCGATTCGATGGGATCGAAGACAAAAGCGCGCGAGGTGATGAAGGCAGCCGGGGTGCCGATCGTCCCCGGCGATACCGATCCGGTCGCCGATGTCAAGGCCGCGCTCAGGGCCGCCGCAGCGATCGGCTACCCAATCGCCTGCAAGGCGGTCGGCGGCGGCGGCGGCAAGGGATTTCGGGTGGCGTTGAGCGCCGAGGGGCTCGCCGACGCGTTCGAGGGCGCGGCCCGCGAGGGTGAGAAGTTCTTTTCCGACGACCGGGTCTACCTGGAGCGCTACCTCGAAGATCCGCGTCACGTCGAGGTCCAGGTCTTGGCCGATTCCCACGGCAACGTGATCCACCTTGGCGAGCGCGATTGCTCGATCCAGCGCCGCCACCAGAAGCTGATCGAAGAGGCGCCGGGTCCGCGGGTTAACGCGGCGATGCGGAGGCGGATCGGCAAGATCGCGACCGACGCGGCGCGGGCGGTCGACTACCGAGGCGCCGGCACGATCGAGGGCCTGCAGGTCGGTGATCAGTACTTCTTTTTGGAGATGAATACCCGCGTCCAGGTCGAGCACTGCGTCACCGAGATGGTCACCGGGATCGACATCGTTCGCGAGCAGATTCGGGTTGCCGCTGGCGAGCGACTAGCCGTCACCCAGGATCAGGTTCGTTTGAGCGGGCACGCGATCGAGTGCCGGATCAACGCCGAGGCCGCCCACCTCAACTTCACCCCGGCGCCCGGCCCGGTTGATTCCTACAAGGAGCCGTCGGGTCCCGGCGTTCGGGTCGACTCCGGCCTCGAGCGGGGCGGCGCGGTCACCCCGCTGTATGACCCGATGGTCGCGAAGCTGATCACCTGGGATACCGATCGGACCAAGGCAACTGCCCGGATGATCCGGGCGCTCGGCGAGTACGACATCGGAAGCCTCACCACCCTGATCCCGTTTCACACCGCAATCCTGCAAACCGAGCAGTGGGTCAAGGCCGAAACCTGCCGCGATCTGACCGAGGACACCGAGTGGCTGAAGTCGCTGGCGCCGCCCCCCGAGTCTGCGCCCGAGACGCTCGGCGGCGAGGGCGCCGTCGAACTCGAGGAGCGCACCTACCAGGTCGAGGTGGCCGGTCGTCTTTATCCGGTCAGGGTGATCGGTGAGGCGTTCGCGGGCGGTTCCGCGGTTGCGGGCAAGCGGAAGCGCCCGCCGAGGCGCGAGCGCCGCGGTTTGGGCGGGTCCGCCGCAACCGGCGATGATCTGACCGCGCCGCTGCAGGGTACGGTCTTTAGGTTGCCGGTCGCGCAGGGTGATGCGGTGGCCGAGGGCGATCTGATCGTCGTCATCGAGGCGATGAAGATGGAGAATGAGATCGTCGCGCACAAGGCGGGCACGATCACCGCTCTGGGGCTCGCCGAGGGTGAGGCGGTCAACGCCGGCGACCTGATTGCCACGATCAAAGCGGCCGGGTAGGGAGCGCAGCCGGTCGATGGACGGGATACCGTGGCGAGGTCCCGGACCCGACCGGCCGAGCGAGATTGCGCTACCGCCCGACCGGCTGCGCCCGGCCTGTCGCGGCCGCCTTCGTAAAGAGTGGCGCTACGTCGGGGTATTCGGCGCTGATTTGATCGTGATCTGCGCTCGGGTCGCGGTCGGCCCGATCGGACAGACCTTCTGGGCGGTCCTCGACCGTAGCGACGGCAGTCTGTTGGAGCGGACAAGAATGCTCGCCCCCGGCGCCCGCGGTGAGGTGTTCAGCGAGATCCCCGGCGCTGGCAGCTATCGACTCGGGGCCACCGCGTCGAATCTGACCACCAGGATTGAGGCGGGCGATCTCAGCGCCAGGTTCGGCTTCGATCGCAGCGACGGCTGGGTCGAGGCGGTCTGCCCGAGTGGCGAGCCGCCAAGTCGCGGCGGCTACACCTGGACTCGAAAGCGGGCCGGGATCCCGATCCGCTGCGAATTGCGAATCGGCTCGCGTCGGCTCGACTTCGAAGGGCTCGGGATCGAGGACGAGTCGGCGGGCTATCACCCGCGCCACACCGTCTGGTCGTGGTCGGCCGGGGTCGGCAGCGCCGCCGACGGACGGGCACTCGCCTGGAACCTGGTCAGCGGCGTCAACGATCCGGAGCACAATTCAGAGCGCGCGATCTGGGTCGACGGTGTGGCACATGAACCCGCTCCGGTCGCCTTCGACCCCGACCTTGGCGCGATCACCTTCGCGGCCGGCAACCGCCTCAACTTCGCAATCGAGGCGGAGCGGGCCAGGGTGGAGAATCGCCTCCTGATCCGCTATTCCTACCGGCAGCCGTTCGGCTCCTACAGCGGCAGCCTCGACGGAATCGAACTGGCGGTCGGCCACGGCGTGATGGAGCACCACGACGCCTACTGGTGATCCGGAGCCTGAACGGGCGCGGCGGCGCTCGGCAGATTCCAGCGCCACGGCGGCTCCTCGCCGCGGCGAAACCGAATCTGGTTGCGCCCGGCCAGGGTCTCCAGCGCGACCAACCGCGGCACCGCGGTTTCGAGCAGCTCGGTGCCCGCGAGCCGTCGAACCTCGGCGGCGCTCCCGTAGCGCCGCTCGGCGCTCCAACCGAGCCCCGGCCGGTAGCTCCAGTAGGTGGCGTCAACCCCGCCGCCGAGGCGGCGCTGATCGAGCACGGAAACGAACAGGGAGATCCGGCGGTTCGAGGTCGTCAACCCCAACCGGGCCGGATCGGCGACGGCGCACGAGGCGGAGCGGCAATCGCGAAAGTCGACCGGGCTGAGCGATGAGCCGTCGGGGCCGGTCACGGTCGTCGGGCTCGGCGCCGAGGCACGGACCCAGCCAGCCGCTGAGCGCCCCCAGGCGGTGCTGAGGGGATCGCTCCAGCACGGGCCGGGTTCGGCGGCGGCGCAGCGCAGTCGGCGGGCAATCGCAGCGCCGAGCTTTCGTTGCTCGGGACCGGGACCGTGCAGCTCCGCGACCGCCAACGAGACCAAGATCAGCGCCGCCAGTAGCGCGATCAGCCCCGACTGTTCGACGCTTGCCGATCCCCGTTGGCCAACACGGGGATCGCCATGAACGCAGCGATCTAGGCCGGTAGATTCCATAGCGCGAGCCTAGGTCGAAAGATCGCACCGGCGGGTCACGATCGTGCCAACTGTGTGCCGTGAGCGCGGCGAGCTTGCACCGTCGGGAGGCGCGCCGGGACGGATCGTTGCCGGAGCGGCGAAACCCGCTCGCGCCGACGAGCGAGCGCCGACTGCTCCGCCACCAAGCCGGCGCCACCTCGGTGAAGCCGACTACGAAAGACCCTGGCGCGCTTCGCGAACCAGGGTCACCGCTTCCGGGAAGATCATCCGGATCGCGTCGCGGACCTGGCTTGCCTGCTGGTCGGAGTTGCCCTGTACGTTGAGCCGGTTGATCGAGGCGACGGTGATTTCGACCGCTAGCTTGATCGCGTTGTCGGCCCAGGCGACCTTTTGTGCGCCCTGCATCTGCTCGGCCATCTCGCCGAGCTGGCGCCGCAACTCGTCGGGGTCACCAAAGATGTTGAAGCCCTCATCCACCGGTCTTGGGGATTGTAGAGGGAGTGCCGCGCCGACCTCGGTCAGTCCGGGTCGATCGCGGTTTTGGGCTCGGTCTCGATCGCGATCAGGCCGCCGCGGCGCACCAGCACGGCGACAAGTTCGAGCAGCGACCCGAGCGGGACCAGCAGCAGCGCCGCCAGCGCCGAGGCGATCGCATCGACCGCGAAGGCGGCGACCTCGCGCCGCCCCATCGGATGGATCGTCCCGGCCAGCGCCGAGCGGGCAAAGTTGAGCCGCAGGGTGAAGCCGTTCAGCAGGGTTTGCCAGATCGCCCGGTGGTTTCCGGCGGCGATCGGCCAGCGTAGCGAGCAAACTACCTCGCCGCGGCGCTCAAGGAGCAGTCGGGCTGCCATCGGGGTCAGGCCGAGTCGACTGCCGTCGGTGCCAAGCTGCGACCAGGCGCCGCCGCCGATTGTCGCCGCCAGGCCAGCTCGGTTTGGGATCAGGTAGCGAGTCCGCCCGGCGGCGGAATCGTCGGCGCGGTCGGGTTCGTCGAGGATGTAGCGATCGAGTTCGAGGCCGATCTCGATCGGGTCGGTTCCGCCGATCGCCGCGAGCCTGCACCGATCGCAGCGCTCGATCGGGATGTCGGCGCCGCCGCTGGGGTTTGGGGTCGTAACCCAGGCGCGCAACTCGTCGTTGCAAGCCGGGCATTCGGCGACGCCGCCGGGCTCGGTCATCGCGGCGAGGCCTGGTCAATTCGGTAACTGATCGACTCGTGGAGCGAATCGAGGAACGCGGCAGGTGCGAATGCCTGGGCCGGAGCGATCCCACCGATCGCCGCGTATTGCGGCGTCGTCATCTCGGCCGCCGCCTGCCCGATTAGCCGGGCTGTAGTTCCGTAGATGTCGCTGCCCTGGAGGATGCCGCGGCGGGTTTGGCCGTTGCTGGCCGCAGCCCGGCACTCGATCACAAACCGAGCCGCCTGGCGCGAGTTCGGGCTCGGGCCTTCGGGAAGGCGCTCGACGAATCGGGTCGCGAGGCGGCGTAGCGGGGTCCGCATCGCACCTTGGGCGCCAGCCATCAGCAGCGGCGCCAGTGGAGCCAACTGCCGCGGCAGGGTTGCACTCGCACTGAGCAGGGTTCGAACCTCGCGGGTGTCGATGTGGAGCGGGACCGTGATCTGCTCCCCGGCCGGGTAGCGGGTCATCCGCTGCGAGCCGGTCGGGGCCGGGAAATCCCAGCTGCCGCGGTTGACCTTCGGGTCGGCCGCAACCAGTTGACCGGCGCGGTACTCGAGATCGCCTCCGGCCATCATCTCGAGGGCCGACAGCATCGTCCCCCGGCTCGGATCGAAGTCGAGCACGCCGTAGGCCAGGGTGATCGAATCGAGCGGCCCGAGATCGGCCGCGGTCAGGGAAGCCAGCATGTCGCCGGGCGCGTAGTCAAACCCCATCCCGCTGACCGCTGCCACCCCGTTTTTGGTCGCGGCCGGGCCGACCTGCTCGACGACCTGGCGAATGAACGGCTGCTCGCCGGTCGTGTCGAGGTAGTGGGCGCCGCTCGCCGCCGCGGCCGCGGCGACCGCGCCGCCGTAAAGGCCAAACGGCCCGGCGCAGCCGATCACAACCGAACAATCTGCGAACAGGGCTCGCAGCCCGACCGCGTCCTCGCACTCGATCGCCGCGATCTCAGGGCGGTTCGGCAGGGTTGCCGCGAGCGCCGTCAGCTTGTCGTGGTTTCGCCCTGCAAGCACCGTCGCGAGCCCGCGCAACTGCAGTTCCTCGGCGATCAGGCGTCCGGTGAACCCGGTCGCTCCGTAGAGGGCGATCGGGCCTGGTGAAGCGCTCATCGCCCGGATCCTAGCCGCGATGCCCGGGTCGCCGTGATCAGTGCTTTCGCCGGAACAGATCGTCGACCAGCGACTCGACCCGGTCGAGGAAGAGGATGCCGTCGAGATGATCGATCTCGTGCTGGATGCACCGTGCCTCAAATCCCTCGCTTGTGATCCGGCCGGCGCTGTGTTCGACGACGATCGAGTTGGCGCGGCGGACGTTTGCGGTCAGGCTCGGGATCGAGAGGCAACCCTCGCGCGCAACCTCGCTTTGGTGATCGAACGAGACGATGCGAGGGTTGGCCAAGATCAGCAGTCCATTGGGGTTCACGACCCGAGGATGGTCGCTCAAATCGACGCAAATCACTCGGACCAGCTCGCCGATCTGCGGTGCCGCGATCCCAACGCAGTGACCGAGCGACCGCATCGTCTCGAGCAGATCGAGGCCGACCCGCTCCAGCTCGGAGGCGTCGGCTGGCGCCGCGACCGCCTTCAGGGTCGGGTCGGGATAGAGCAGAACTTCGCGAACCGCCATCGCGGCACCCCCGCTAAAGAGCCTCCGCCGTGATCGTCCGCAGCGAGACCTCGACCTGTGCGACCGATGCCACCTCCTCAAGCGCCGCTTCGAGGGTCGCCTGCTCGGTGCCGCCCAGTCCCAGCTCCATCACCAGCAGGTAAATCGGCGCCTCGGGGTCGCCCGCAAGTTGGGTTGAGAGGTCGGTGATGTTGACCGCGAGCAGCGCGAGGGTGCGGCTGATCGTGTGGACGATCCCCGGGTGGTCGGCCCCGTAGACGCTAAGCAGGTGGGTCGGAGCGCTCT
>JAHEXU010000257.1 GCA_023251975.1 bacterium
CGCCATGGGTTGAGAGGTCGCGGACCGGCTCGAGGCGCTCGGTCAGCTCGGGCGGGAGGTTGGTGCGGGTACGGGGCGGGGATGGATCGCCGGGGCCGTCGCCTTGCAGGCGGGTGGCGCCGGCCTCGGCGGCGCCGGGATCCTGCAAACGGGTGCGGGGTGGGTCGTTGCTGGGGGGGTTGCTCAACGCCCGCCCCTGAACATGAGGCCGTAGATCCAAAACAGCATCGCCATGATCAACACGAGCTGGACGACCACCCCGGCATTGCCAGTATCGGAGAGAGCCGCGAGCGCACCCAATACGGCCAGGGTTCGACTCGTAAACGTTGGCGCCGCTGCCATCGAAAGGGTAGCGATGAGCAGAAAGGCCACTCCACCAATTCCCGAGGAATCGTCAAACAGCAACCTCCGTCCGGTCGGCGAGGTCAGCAGCAGGACGGCTCCGACGATCGCCAGTAGGCCGTCGGTTGGCGATGATCGGCTTCGACCCATCAAGTCACCCACCTCAGCCGCGGCTCAGCTTCTCACGTTCAGACGCGATTAGACGGCTGAGCTCCTCCCGTCGATCCCGGTAACGGCGGTCTGCCTTGAAATGGTTCGAAAGGGGCTCTTCGAACGCCCACGCAAACGGAGCGAGTCCACCTAGAATTCCAAATGCGACACCCAGGGCATGCCCGCCGATCCCTCCTCCAATCAATCCCGCGATCGATGCCGTGAAAAAGGCGACGACGACTGCGATACAACCAAAGGCAAAGGTATCCTCGTCTAGCTCACGGCGAAACGCAGGCCGAGTGAGTCGGGACTGCTCCTCCAAATAGCCGTTGAGCACGGCCTCCGCCGCTTCCCGTTCCCGCCGCGCCTCCGCCTCCGCCTCCGCAACCGCAACGGGCTCCAAGGCGATGATCGCCCAGGACGATCCGAGCGAGTCGGTGGCGTCCGGCTGCTCGGTGAGTTGCGCAAACCACTCGCGCTCACGGGCACGGGTTGACGCCACGGCCTCATCCGCGCGCTCTCTCGCCTTTGCGGCGAGCCCGGGATCGAGCAGGCAGGAGAGGATCTGGGCGCGAGCGCGGGCCGCGACCTGATCGCGCTCGGCACGATCAGTTGGCGCGCCGGCCAGGGCTGAGTCCAGGCGCTGCGACTCAGCCCGCCACGCTCCCTCCACCGAGGCGTAGTCGGAGCGCTCGCCCTCCTCGGTGGCATAGTGGCGCAAGACCATGCCCTCATGGATCTGGCTGAGGGCACCGGCGGCGGGGTCGTTGGTGGTGGCGTTGCTGGCAAGGGCGGTGAGGCCGTCGGGGTCGAGGCTGTAGCCGCGGAAGGTGGGGGCGATGTCGGGGTCGAGGTAGACGAGCAGTCGCACCAGCTTTGACTCGGGGTCGTCGTCGTCTGCGAGCAGGCGCTCGGCGGGCTCGAGGTCGCAGCTGCGCAGGAAGTCGCGCAGCATCGCCAGCTTGCGGCGATCAGAGCCCGAGAGGATGGCCGCGGCCTCGTCCCAGCCCGCGGCCATCGCGGCGGCGAGCTCGGCGGGGTCGCGGAACTCGGCCTCGGTGCCAGAGTCGGGGTCGGGGAAGCCCATCGGGGTGACGCGCCGACGCGTGGCCGCGGTCTGCTGGCTCTGGCCGCGGTTGGTCTGGGGGGTCTCACCCGCGCTCCAGGCGCGAACCTCCTGGGCGCTCCAGCGGTGGTCTGGGTTGGAGGTGATCAAGCCGCCCAGGATGAGCCGCCAGCGCTCGTCGGTGATCGCGGTGAGCTCGAGGGTGGTGGTGGTGATCTCGGCGCTCAAGCGCTGCTCCGAGGGCAGAGTGCCGTCGGGGTCTGATTGCAGGTGGCGGCCGAGCAGGATCTCGGCGAGGATCATGCCCAGCGACCACCAGTCGCTCTTGATCGAGAACTGGCCGCTGATCGCCTCCGGCGAGGCGTAGCCGACCGAGCGGGCATTCGAGGTGTAGTTCTTGGTCGCCGCAAGGGTGCGGGCGATACCGAAGTCGGCGAGTACGAGATCGAGCGGGTCGGAGCTGCGCACGAGCACGTTCTCGGGCTTGACGTCGCGGTGGGCGGCCTGGTGGCCGCTGGCGAGATGCTCGATCGCGGGAGCGAGCTCGGCGAGCACGGCGGCGGCCAGGGCCTCGCGCTCTGCCGGGTCGCCGGGCTCGCTCATCAGCTCGCGCAGCGAGCCATGCTCGCAGTATTCGAGCAGCTCCCAGGCGTGGGGAGACTCGGGCGGGCTGAAATCGTAGATCTCGACCACGTGGTCGCGATCGGCGGCGCTGAGCGAGGCCAGGACCTCGTGCGGGATGGTCCCAAAGCGGTAGTACTTGAGAACGCTGATGCGGCCGCCGGCGGAGCGGTCGCGGACCAACAGCAGGTCGGCCTGACCGCCATGGGTTGAGAGGTCGCGGACCGGCTCGAGGCGCTCGGTCAGCTCGGGCGGGAGGTTGGTGCGGGTACGGGGCGGGGATGGATCGCCGGGGCCGTCGCCTTGCAGGCGGGTGGCGCTGGCTTCGGCGGCGCCGGGATCCTGCAAACGGGTGCGGGGTGGGTCGTTGCTGGGGGGTTGTTGGGGGTTGGAACTCATGAATTGTCAGGAGTGTAGGCGGCGAGCACGTTAGCTGCGTTAGCTTCCCGATCCGTACCCCTGCGGCTTCACTCCAGACGCCGGCCATTCGACACCACCTGACCTGTAGCCCAGATCTTGCAGTAAGCCGCCGGATGTGAGCCCCGGGTGGCTTCCGAAGGATGTGGTGTGGTCTCAGCCCGCAGGTGTGGAGCGCGCTCCCGTGGAGCGGCCCGGAGGGGCGCTCGGCGCCCCCCGCCGGGTAGCTCGAGGCAATCCAGGCAGGGATCATTGGCGCGGCGCAGGCCGCGCGACCAACGGAGATGTCGCAGGCTCACCCCGCTGGCGGGGGCAAGGCCTCAACCTGAATCCACCGAACGGCCGATCCGACGAGGGAAATTCACCCGAATCCCGGCGCAATTCACCGGAATCCCGACTTTGACCCCGTCCCTCATCCTCAATTGACGGATCCGGGCGGCAAT
>JAHEXU010000124.1 GCA_023251975.1 bacterium
GCTTCAACAGTTCGTTCATCCGGTCAATTGTTCCCTCAGGGAAGGGCTTTGCTCTTGGGTCCATGACCTCGGGTTCACCGCCGGGGTCGCGATCCCTTCAATTCGCGGGGCGTTTGGTATCAGCATCGACGGGACCTGCCTTGATCTGCCCGACACGCCCGCCAACGATCAAGAGTTTGGTCGCCCGCACTCGTCGCGGCGCAAGGGCGGCGGGGCGTTCCCGCAGCTACGGCTGGTGGCGCTGGCGGAGTCGGGGACGCACGCAATCTTCGCTGCGGCGCCAGCCCCGTATGGGTGCGATGAGCGAACGCTCGCCAACCGGCTCTGGGGGTCGCTGTCGGCGGGCATGCTGTGCTTGGCCGATCGTGGCTTCTACAGCTTTGATTGCTTCCAAGCCGCTCGGCATGGCGGCGCAGATCTACTGTGGCGGGTCAGCTCGAGCGTTGGTCTTCCGCAGGGCGAGGCGCTCGATGACGGCTCGTATCTGAGCGGCATCTACGCCCGAAAGGGCCACGCCGCCAAGCGGGGCTCCGACCAAGTCCGGGTGATCCCCTACCGGCTCGACAGCCCAGCGCCCGATTCGAACAAGCAGTACCACCGACTGATCACAACGCTTTTGGACCCAGAGCGAGCACCTGCCGCCGAGCTCGCCGAGCTTTACTCGCAGCGCTGGGAGCTGGAGACGGCGCTCGACGAACTCAAGACCCATCAGAGTGGACCGCGTGTCGTGCTGCGCTCCAAGACGCCCGACGGGGTCTACCAGGAGACCTACGGCCACCTCGCCACCCACTACGCGATCCGTCGCATGATGCACAACGCGGCTTTGCAGGCCGACCTTGTTGCGGACCGATTGTCGTTTGTTCGAAGCCTCCGCGCCGCCCGCGCAGGCTGAGCAACTGGCCGGTGAAGGGCTACGACTATCGGGATGAACCCGACGACCCCTCGAGCTCACGGCCCGATCGGAGCCCCGATCGGGCCGGGCGAGTGAACCCGCGTGCCAAGCCAACTTGGGGGTAGATCTGCGACCACCGACGGGGTGGTGGCCCCGCGAGTGGCCGCAGAGTGGCTTGCAGCGCCGGGCGGGCGCTGCTTGACACTCCCCGCTCCAGCGCCTGCTGCTGGCTGGCCGCTCAAACCGGCGGCAGCGACGATGCGACCCGGGCCGTCGTCGACCGCGTCCGCCCACCCTTGACGGCGCTCTCATCGCCGCCCAAGCCGACGGACCGACCGCCGTCGGGCGCATCCTCGACCTGCTCCCTCCGACCGCCCTCGGCCCCGCCGCGGCGCTGATCTCGGCCGCCGCGCAGGGGATTGAACCCGGAGGACGCCCGGCTGTCGATCGCTGATCCATGACGATTCTGTACCGTCTTGGTATGCGTACGCAGATCGCGGTTCGGCTCGCTGATGACACCATCAGCTATCTCGATCGCCTCGTAGATATGGGCGAGGCGCGCAGTCGGGCAGCGGCGGTCAGGCAAGCCCTGGAGCGAGATCAGCGGGTGCGAATTGCAGAACGAGATGCTGTAATCCTCGCCGATGCCCCGCCGGACACGGATCTCGATCGACTGGCCGAGTACGCGGTGCAAAACGAGATGCCCGGGCTCGACTGATGCGCCCGATCTATCTCGCCGAGTTCGACAAACGGGGTCCAGTGCTGGTCCTGACCGCCGACGGTACGTCCGCTCGTGACCCGGGTCAGCATCGCCCCGATCACGACGACGCGTCGTGGCTTATCTCGACCGAGGCTCCGATCGACGAGCGCAACGGAGTCGGTGCGGCTTTACGCGGCCGATTACCGTCACGGATGCGCCACCGCCATCAGCGAAGGTCGGCGTGCGTTGTACCGTCGTTTCGGCTTTGAAGAGTCCCTGACCGATCGATTCCATCTGGTTCTTTTGATGAACGATCTGAGGCGCTATCTCGACGCCGCCCGGCAGGTCCGATCTTTCGGTAGCAATACAGCTTCGCTCCGATCGCTACCGGTCCGACTCGATGGGACCGCCGAAGCGGCCTGCCTCGAGCGTCTGCTCGTAGGTCGCCCGGTCATACAAGGGCAGGTCGCCCATCTCGTCGCTGCGCTTCATGTAGGCGAGCATCGCCGCTTGCGCACCGGGGCTGGCGAGCGCGGCGAGAAACTCCGCGTTTTCCAGCAGCAAACCCTCCTTGAGCGGGAGCGAACCGCCGATGTAGGCAGCCCGCTTGAGCGCCGCGACGGTGAACTTGAGGCGCTGCGCCAGGTGCTGGCCGAGCGCGATCGAACGCTCGACTAGCTGCTCGGCGGGGAGAACCTCGTCGACGTAGCCGATCTCGGCGGCGGCCTCCGGGGTCAGCCCGCCGCCGTCGAGCATCCGTTTCAGGGCCTGATTGGTTCCGATCAACCGGACCAGCCGCTGGGTGCCGCCGCCTCCGGGTGGGAATCCGAGCAGGATTTCGGGCTGTCCGATGATGTGATCGCCCGCCGCCATCAGGCGGTAGTCGCAGGCGAGGGCAAGTTCGGAGCCGATCCCGAGTGCCGACCCGTTAAGTGCGGCGATGAATACCGCCCCGCACCGATTCATCCGGGTGAAGGTGTCGTGGACGTTCAGCAGCTCGATCGTGCCGCCAAGGGCGGTCCGGTCGGCGAGGTCGCGAACCCCCGGCAGACGCCGTGCGGCGTCGGCGGTGCGGATCACCGCGGCGGCGCCGCGGGGGCCGACGGCCGGGCTCGCTGCTCCGCCTTCCTGCAGCCACCGCAGCTCGGCATGGGCGACGAAACGCTCCGGATGATCACCGGTGATGACCACTGCACCGACCCCTTCGTCGGTCTCGGCGCGGCTGACCAGGGCGGCGAGATCGGCGGCGATCGCGGGGCCGAACTCGCCGCGCGGACCGCCCTGCAGGCGGGCCAGCAGCACTCGGCCGCGCTGCTCGACGGCAAGGCCGAGGCGAGAGTTGGCGTTGGTCGTGGTCATCGGAGGCCTTTCGTTGGGGCGGGGCGGGGCGGGTCTAAATTCGCCACCTCGCGAGCTGAGTTGACGAAGCATACTTAGATCGGATAGGCTGGCGGACCAATCGATTCGCGATCCGGATGCCCTCTAAAACCCATTCTTCTCGGCGGCGCGATGTCGCCTTCAACTCATCCGGTGACGAGTGCCGGGCCTGGCTTTTTATGCCACCGCTCGAACGCCCGCCATTGGTAATCCTCGGTCACGGTCTCGGCGCGATCCGCGAATACGGCCTCGAGGCGTTTGCTCGCCGTTTCTCCGACGCTGGCATCGCCGCGCTGGTCTTCACGTATCGCCACTTTGGCGACAGTGGCGGCCAGCCACGGCAGCTGCTCGACATCGAGCACCAACAGGCCGACTGGGCTGCGGCGCTTGCCTACGCCCGCGGCCTCGACGAGATCGACACGACGCGGATCGCGCTTTGGGGCAGCTCGTTTGGTGGCGGGCACGTGATCGAGGCCGCCGCCCGTGACGGTGGCCTCGCGGCGGTCGTCAGCCAGTGCCCGTTCACCGATGGGCTTGCCGCAGCTCGCGCCGCCGACCCGCGCAGCGTCATACGGGGCTTGGTTTTGGTGTTTCGCGACCAGCTCGCTCGGATCCGGAAAAAGCCGCCGGTGATGGTTCCGCTGGTCGGCCCGCCGGGCTCGGCGGCGTTGATGAGCTCCCCTGATTCCGAGCCCGGGTATCTGGCGCTGATCCCGCCCGGGGTCGGCTTCACCAACGCGGTGGCGGCCCGTTTTATGATTCGTGCGACCTTCTGCCGCCCCGGGCGCTCGGCTCGCAAGCTTCAGGCGCCGATCCTGTTCTGCATCTGCGACGACGATGCGGTTGCCCCTGCAAAGACGGCGCTCAGATACGCCGCGACCGCGCCGTGGGGAGAGGTCAAGCGTTACCCGGTCGGTCACTTTGACATCTACCTCGGTGAGCCGTTCGAGCAGGCCGTCGCCGACCAGACCGAGTTTTTGATCCGCCACCTCAGGGTCGCGTAGTCGACGCTCGCAATTGATCGCGCCGCCGCCGGGGACGACTTCGAAACCGCTGCCGGATCGCGGGCGAGCCGCCCCAGCCCCTTCTGCGTCGGGGTGCAGATGGATCAGGCGGTGAGCGCGAGCAGCTCGTCGTGGGCGCGGTCGACCGCGCCGGCGAGCGGCCAGGCGTCGTCGACCGAGTCGCGGTCGACCACGATCCCGTAGTTGAGCCGCCCGGCGTGACTCAAGACGGTGATGTTGATCGCGGTGCCGTGGGCGATTGCCGACAGCGGGTGCAGGGTTTCGAGCCGGGCGCCGGCGAGGTAGAGCGGAACCGGCGATCCGGGCACGTTTGAGATCACGACGTTGACGGGGGCCTGGGTTGTGAGCCGGGCTGCGACGCTGGTTGTGACCCGGGATGCGCGGGCAAGCAGCGCCGGCGGGATGAACTCGCCCGCGTCCTGCAGCATCGTCGCCGGGATCGCCTGGTGGCGTTGCTTTGCTTGGTCCATCGAGCGGTGGGCGGCGGCAACCCGTTCGGTTGGATCGGCGATATTGGTCGGGATCGGCGTCAGCATCGTCGCGACCCGGTTGCCGTAGCTGCCGCGCTCGGCCTCGGTTCGCACCGACAGGGGGATCATCGCCAGCAGTGGCTCGTTTGGAAGCTCGCCGCGATCCTGGAACCAGTCGCGAAGCGCGGCTGCGCAAATCGCGACGACGATGTCGTTGACCGTGACGCCGAAGTGTTTCTTGATCCGTTTGATCTCGGCAAGCTGGTGGTTGGTCAGCGCGATCCGGCGGTGCGAACCGATCGGGCCGTTGACAGAGGTTCTTGGGGCGTGCAGTCCGCGGCCCGTCAAGACACCTCCGTCGGTGGTTCGGGCTCGAATCCGGGTCGCTCGGCGGCTGATCGAGGCAGCGGTTGAGATCCCGGGAAGGGCGCGCAGAGTCGGCACCTGATCGAGGTGTGGCAGCGCTCGAGGCAGTCCGCGCAGCGCCCGCAGCCGCTGGCCGGGAATAGCGACGAGGCCGCGAGCGAGCATCTCGAGTTGACCCGGCGCGTCGCGTCGGGGCGCGGTCGCGGCCGGAGCTTCGATCTCGCGCCCCTCGGCGGAGGGGTCGAGCAGGGCGCCGAGGATCTCGGCGCCGGACATCCCGTCGACCGCGGCATGATGCAGCTTGGTCAGGACCGCTACCCGGCCGTTCTCGAGTCCGTGGATCAGGTAAATCTCCCACAGTGGTCGGGAGCGGTCGAGCGGCCGGGCAACGATTCGCGCAACCTGCTCACTCAGCATCCGGATGTCGCCCGGCACGGGGAGCGCCAGTTCGCGGATGTGGAACTCGAGGTCGAGATCGGGGTCATGGTGCCAGTAGGGGTAGTCCAGCCCGAAGGGCACCTCGACCAACCGCCAGTGAAATGGCTCCAGCAGATGGAGGCGCCCGGCGACGAGTCGATGGACCGCGTCGTAGGTGAGAGTTCCGCCCGGGGCGGTGGAAGGGTCGTAGATTCCCAAGGCGGTGACGTGACCGTGGGTCTTGCCGTCCTCGATCGCCAAGAACTGGGCGTCAACGCTGGTTAGTCGGCGCATTATGCGGCCCGTTCGAGCGCGTCGAGGCCGGTCAATTCGGCCGATCGCTCCCACAGGCGGCGGGCGAGAGTGGAGTCTTGTGAGGCGGCTGAGCCGCGGACCGGCTTCGCCGCGCCCCGAATCTCGAAGAGGCCGCCGGGACCGACGTAGCCCGATTCGGGCGGCGGTTCGTTCGCCGCGTAGAGCGTCGGCAGCGCCCCGCCCTCGGCGTCCTGACCGACCAGCGCCATCAGCCGCCGGACCAGGCCGGCCGCGCGGCCCCTGTCGTCGCTCGCCAGGTTGGTTGAGCTGATCCCGGGATGGACGCCGAGCGATGCGACCGGGCTGTGGGCCGAGGTCAGCCGTCGCTGCAGTTCACGGGCGAACAGCAAATTTGCCAGCTTCGAGTCGCTGTAGGCCTGGAAGGGCTTGAAGCGACGGCGTTCCCAGTTGAGGTCTTCGAGGTCGAGCTTGGCCCGCTTGTGCAGGTCCGAGCTGACGGTGATGACGCGCCCCACGATCTCGGGAAGCAACAGCCCGGTCAGCGCGAAGTGCCCCAGGTGGTTGATCCCGATGTGCGGCTCGAACCCATCCCGGGTGCGGGCGCCATCGGCTTGCATGACGCCGGCGTTGTTGATCAGCAGCCCGATCGGCCCGCTCCACCCGGCGGCAAAAGCGCGTACCGATTCGAGGGAGGCGAGGTCGAGCTCGCGGATCTCGATCTCGCCGCCCCACGACCGCGAGACGCCGGCGGCCTTGGCGGGGTTTCGCACCGCCAGTACGACCCGGGCGCCAGCCCGGGCAAGCTCCCGTGCCGCCACCGCCCCGATTCCGTCTGATGCCCCGGTCACGATCGCCGTGGTGTCGGCGAGGTCCGGTCTCGAATCTGATCTGGTGGGCGCCATCGCTCAGCGCGGCTGCAGGATCATGACCGGGAGTTCGCGGTCGGTTCGGGCGACGTAGGTCGCGTACGGTCGATAGGTCTCGACGAGCCGGGGCCACAGCTCGGCGGCCTCCTCGGCTGAGGCTTGGCGGGCGCGGACCGGGCGTCGGCCGCCACGGACATCGACCTCGACATCGTCGGGATGCGCGAGCAGGTTGTGGTACCAGGCGGGGTTCTTCGGGCTGCCCAGCAGCGAGGCGACGATTACGAAGTTGTCGCCGTCTCGCATCTGGACGGTCGGGGTTTGTCGGCGGACGCCGCTTTTGGCGCCGGTGTGGTGCAGGATCAGCAATGGCGCGCCGTCAAGCTTGCCGCCAAAACGGCCATTCGATGCCTGAAAAAGCCGAACCTGAAGGTTGGTGGCGGCGATGTTGAGCTTCCAGGCGAGCGTCCCGGGCTGCGGCGCTCGCAGCTTTGTGCTGATCCAGCCCGAGGGACCGTTGTAGTGCTTCATCCTCCAAACATACAGGCTAAGTTGCTTTTGCGAACTTAGACGCGTAGGATCGCGCCATGTTCATCCGCACCTCCGGCCGCGGCGGCAGCAGCGAGACGACCGTAAAACTCGACTTCGACTGGCTCGTCATCGGCTCGGGATTTGGGGGCAGCGTGTCGGCCCTCCGACTTGCCCAGAAGGGGTATCGCGTCGCCGTGGTCGAGCGGGGACGGCGCTATCGCGACGAGGACCTGCCCAAATCGGCCTGGCAGGCCCGCCGCTTTTTGTGGGCGCCGTCATTTGGCCTGCGCGGGATCATGCGCAATACGCTGTTTCGCCACGTCTTCAGTTCGACCCAGACCGGTGTCGGTGGTGGCAGCCTCGTATACGGCGGGGTCCTATTTCGGGCGAACCCGGCGTTCTACGAAGACCCGCAGTGGCGCGGACTCGCGCGCTGGGAGGAGGTACTCGGGCCGCATTACGCGACGGCCGAGCGGATGCTCGGCGTCGCTCCGACCCCGTTCGACTCCCCGGCGCTCCGCCTGACCAGGGAAATGGGCCAGCACTTCGGCGCCGAGGACACCTTCGCTCGGGCGCCGGTCGGCGTCTTTTTTGGGGAGCCCGGGAAGACGGTCGCGGACCCCTATTTTGGCGGCGACGGTCCTGCCCGGACCGGCTGCACGCGTTGCGGAAGCTGCTTGGTCGGCTGTCGGGTCGGCGCGGCGAACACCCTGACCAAGAACTATCTGTGGTTCGCCGAGAAGCGCGGCGCCCAGATTCTCGCCGAGCGCGAGCTCGTCGATCTGGTGCCGATCGGCGATCCGGATGGGCGCCAGGGTTATCGGGTCAGCACGCAGCGGCCCGGTAGCTGGTTTGGTCGGGATCGCCAGACTCACACCGCCCGCGGCGTCGTCTTCGCCGGGGGTGCGGTCGGCACGAACGCGCTGATGGCCGACTGCAAGCACCGCGGGTCGCTGCCGCGGCTCAGCGACCGGCTCGGCAAGTTGGTGCGGACGAACAGCGAAGCCGTCCTGACGGTCAGGCTCGCCGAGGACCGCAAGACCTGGAACGACATCGCTGCCAGTAGCCGCGTGATCATCGACGGTGACACGCAGCTCGAGCTGCTGACCTACGGCCCTCACGCCGACCTGATGAGCCTGTTCTTCACGGTGCTGGTCGGAGATGGCGCCCGGCCGACCCGGATAATAAAGTGGCTCGCCCGCGTCGTCGGGCACCCGGTGCAGTGGGTCAGGACGCTGTGGCCGTTCGGCTGGAGCCGACGGACGATGATGATCTTGGCGATGCAGCCTCGCGACAACGCGATCGTCTTTCGCGCCAGGAAACGACTTCTGGCAGGCGGCTACCGCTTGGCGACGCAAGCCGATCCCGACCGGCCGGCCCCGACCTACATCGAGGTCGGACATCGGGCCGCCAGGTGGCTTGCCGAGCGAACCGGCGGGATCGCCCAGAGCAGTATTTTCGAAGCCTTCGCCAACATCCCGATGACCGCTCACGTGATCGGCGGTGCCGTGATCGGCGCCGATGTCGGCGGTGCCGTCGTGGACGGCGACCTCCGCGTGTTCGGCTACCAAAACATGATCGTCTGCGATGCCGCGGCGTTGCCGGCGAACCCCGGGGTCAACCCGGCGCTGACGATCGCGGCGCTGGCCGAGCACGCGATGGCGCAGGTCCCGGCGGCCGATCAGGCCCGATAATCTCGGCGACCGGATCGACGCCTCCGCGACACCGTCGTGCGCGAGGCGGTTGCGCAGATCGGCACCCCGCGCCGCGCGCATTGCGTGGAGCGGTAGAGCCGCCGCGGCGGCTTCGAACTAGCGTGGTCAAACGACGCTGCGCTATTCGGACGACGCGGTGATTGCGGAGTTCGACCTGCTCGGGACCCATCTCGGTGAGTTGAACGCAATCGCGGCGACCGGCCGTAGCTACCGGGTACGCTCCCGCGCGATCTTCGAGTTCCCCGCCGACGGCACCAAATCGTTTGTGAGCGGGTCCCCCTCGATACCGCCACGATCGCGCGGCAGCTTTTTGACGACAGCGCGCCGGCGGACTGACCGATAGCGCCGCCAGCCGGTCGGATCGTGGTCAGGCGCGGAGCTTGTAGCCGTTTCGGAAAAGGCGCCAATTGAAGGCAAATAGCGCCGCGGTGGCGATGCTGAGGAAGCCGAGCGAGAGGGCGATGTTGGCCTCGGAGAAGCCGAGGAATCCGTAGCGGACCAGGTTGATCATGTAGTAGACCGGGTTGAAGTGGGTCAGGGTTTGGAACGGCTCGGGCAGGAGCGCCGCCGAATAGAAAACTCCACCGAGGAAGATCAGCGGTTGCAAGACGAAGGTCTGGGCGAAGGCGACATCGTCGAATTGCTCGGCCCGTACGCCGACCAAAACGCCGAGCTGGGAGAAGAAGAAGCCGACGATAAAGAGCGCGGGGACCAAAACGCCGACGTGCTCGATCGGTAGATCGACCAGCAGCGCGCCGGCGGTCAGGGTGAGCAGCGAAACCAGCATCCCGCGGGTGAACCCACCGAGTGAGAACGCGAGCAGCAACTCCAGCGGCGAGGCCGGGGATGAGAGCTGGTCTTGGATCGCTCCCTGGAACTTCTGCTGCAGGATCGAGGACGAATTGTTGGCAAATGCGTTGGTTGCCCAGGACATCATGATCAGTCCCGGGATCACGAAGACGACGTAATCGATCCCGTGTAACTGATCGATTCGCGAGCCCAGCGCCGCCCCGAAGACCGAGATGTAGAGGAAGGTCTCAAGCAGCGGCGCGCCGATCGTCTGGCGCTTGATCTTGAGAAAGCGGCTGACCTCACGCCGCCATAGGGTCGTCAGTCGGATCTGGGCGGGACTCACGTCGGCAAGGATGGCACCTCGTCGGCGCCAGGGCGGTGGCGAGGGCTCGGTGAGGGGTCGGTCCGGCGGGGCTGCTCGAGGTCGGTCAGGTGGGAGCGAGGTCGGTCAGGTGGGAGCGCGACAGTTCCTTGCGACCGACCAGTTCGAGGTAGGCATCCTCGAGATTGGCGACGCCGTAGCGTCGCGCCAGGTCCTCGCTCGAACCCTGGGCGACAATCCGCCCGTCGTTGATGAAGGCGATCTTGTCGCACAGTTGCTCCGCCTCCTCGAGGTAGTGGGTGGTGAGGAGGATCGTCGTACCTTCCTGGTTGATCTGGCGGACGTAGTGCCATAGTTCGAGCCGCAACTCGATGTCGACCCCGGCGGTTGGTTCGTCGAGGATCAAAAGGCGGGGCCGGTGCATCAGCGCCCGGGCCAGGATGAGCCGCCGCTTCATCCCGCCGGACAGGGTTCGGGTTCGCTCGTCGCGCTTCTCGGTCAACGAGAAGATCTCCAGCAGCTCAGCCGTCCGCTCACGGCGATCGCGCCGCGCCATTCCGAAGTAGCCGCCGTGGAAGTCGAGCGTTTCCTCGACGCTCAAAAACCAGTCGAGGTTGAGATCCTGCGGCGCCAGACCAACCGCTTGACGGGCCTCGCCGTAGTGCTCGACCGCGTCGTGCCCAAAGATCCGAATCGAGCCCGTGGTCGGCTGGGCGAGCCCGGTCGAGCAGTGGATCAGGGTCGACTTGCCGGCCCCGTTCGGCCCCAGCAGGCCACAGAACTCACCCGCCGCGATCTGCAGCGAGACGCCTCGCAGCGCTTCGACCCCGGTTGGGTAGCGCTTGCCGAGATCGGCGATGTCGAGCGCGGGCGGGTCGATCATTCCGCCAGCCTAGATGAACAATTCCTTCGCGCCCTGCGCCGCTCGTAGAATTCCCGGGCGCGACCGCTCCGCTTGGCGCTCTCGCGTGTTACTAAAGCACCTGCAAAATACCCGCCGACGGCCCGAGCAGCGATAGACTCGCCGGGCCGGTCGCAGGTCGGCGTTCTGATCGAAAAGGCAAGGAGCTTTCCGTGAATATCCGCAGTTTTTCCGTCGCCCTCGCGGCGGCGGTTCTTACCCTGTTCGGAGGCGTCGTGACGACCTCCAACGCCGCGGCGAAAACCCCGACCCTGTCGGTTGCCGCCGCTTCGCGCGCGGTCGACCAGGCCCGAGACGCGCTGGCCGGGGTTGGCGACACCGAGGTGACGCTGGCGATGCGAGACCTCGCAATCGCCCTGCCGTCGCTTGAGGGCAGTGACCGCGAGGCCGCTCGTCGGATCCTCAGCCGTCCAACCGACCCCTCCGACTCCGACC
>JAHEXU010000125.1 GCA_023251975.1 bacterium
AGCAAACCCCGACTCACCGCAGACCCATGTCCGCCGACTCGCGCTCGAGCAGGGAAAAACCGTAATCACCGCGGTGCCGCGGTTACGCGAGGCGCATCCGTTTCGGATCCTCGACCCGCGCGAGCTCGCCAGCGACGCAATCGGCGAGGCCGCGACGATCAAGGGGGCGCTCAAACACGGGCGGGTGGCGGCGCTCGAGCAGCTACCGGAAATCGACTTCGTCCTGACCGGCTCGGTCGCGGTCAACCTGAACGGGGCGCGGGTCGGCAAGGGGGGCGGCTTCTCCGACCTCGAGTACGGCCTCTTGATCGAGGCGGGCAAGATCGACGACCACACGACAATCGCGACGACGGTTCACCCGATCCAGATCCTCCGCGAGAACCTGCCGATGACCGGGCACGACATTCCGATCGACCTGGTGGCGACGCCGCGGGCGGTGATCGAACTCGACAACGCCTACGAGCGCCCCTACGGAATCCTCTGGGACCACCTGCAACCGCCGCAGATCCGCGAGATCCCGATCCTCGAACGGATCGGCTACGCGTGAGCCGGTTGCCGCAGCGGCGCGCGCGCCCTGCGGCAACCCCCTACAGCGGTCGCGATCAATACGGCAACCCGGCCGCCGAGTGGCTCAAGGTTGATTGGAACGCGCGGCGGCGCAGCGAGCTGATCGCGGGAGCGAGGACCAACCTGGTCGAGATCGGATCGGGGCCGGCGGTCCTGCTTCTGCACGGGCTCGCCGGGAGCTGGCAGAATTTCCTCGACAACCTGCTGCCGCTGGCCAAGCGCCACCGAGTGATCGCGGTCGACCTGCCGGGCTTCGGGGCGAGCCCGCTGCCGCCGTGGCCGATCACGATCCCCGCCTACGCCGCCCACCTAGATGCCCTGGCGAGGCAGCTCGATCTCGGCGACACAACCATCGTCGGCAACTCGATGGGCGGCCTGATCGCGGCCCAGTTGGCGCTTGACGGTGCCGCCTGGGTGCGACGGCTGGTCTTGGTCTCGGCGGCCGGAATCAGCCATGCAACGATGAGCCCGCGACCGTTCGAGATCGTGGCCCGCGCCTCAGACGCCGTCGGCGGCCGCGGGCTTGAGTTCCGAAAGCGGATGCTGCGGCGGCCACGGGTTCGCTGGGGCGCCTTTCGAAACGTCTTTTACCGCCCGCTCGAGCTGCGCAGCGAGTTCCTTTACGAGCAGTGGAACCCGGCGCTGCGCCCACCCGGGATGCAGGCCGCGACGGCGAGCCTATTTGGGTTCGACATCCGCGAACGGCTCGGCGCGATCAACCTACCGACCCTGCTGGTGTGGGGGCGAAACGATCGAATCGTCTCGGTCGCCGACGCCCCCGGCTACGCGGAGCGAATCCCGGGCGCCCGCCTGGTCGTGTTCGACCGCTGCGGGCACCTGCCGATGGCAGAGCGGCCGGATCGCTTCAACGCCCTGGTCGGCGAGTTCATCGGCGCCGATTGAGCCGAGACCTTTCCGAGCGCTCGCTCAGCCGGCCCGAATCAGCGCCCGCACCGCCCCCGGAATACGCCGTCCGGCGTTCGCAACCGCATCCTCGATCGAAGCGGCGACCTCGGGACCCTCGATCGGGCGACCGTGCCCACACAGCAGGTGCAACGGCCCTAGCGCTGCCAGCCCTCGCGGCGGCCGTACGCGGCGCAGCGGATGGACCCCGACCGGCTCCTCGCCACTGCGGAAAAAGCGGCAGGTCCCGAGCGCCTCGGCGATCACCAACAAACGCTGCTCGGGCCACCACAGCGCGACCTCACGCCACCACCGCGACCGCGATATCGCGATCACCTCAAACGGCGAGCTGGCGAGGCCGTCAAACGGCAGCTTGACCAGCTCAACCCCGAGCCGATCCGCGACCGCCGCGCAATCGCGGCGATGGCGATCGAGCAGCTGGACCACCGCGGTCGGCTGCCCGAGCGCCGCGATCCGCCCGTCGAGGCCCTCGACATCAACCGGGTCGATCACCCAGACGGCCCGATCCGGCCCGACGAGCGCGTGCGATGCCCGCTGCATCGCCTCCGCCGGGTCGGCCAGCCAGCTCAGCCCACGGGCGTGGGTTTCAAACAGCGGTTCCGTCATCGAAGCTGCTCCGACCGCCGCCGCTCAGCCGGTGACGGCGCCCTCTGATGCACCTGAGACCGTCTTCGCGTATTTGCCCATCACCCCACCGCTGAAGTCGGGTGGCGGCGGCGTATAGGCGGCGAGCCGGGCGGCGATCGTCGCCTCGTCAAGGTCGACCGAGAGCAGGCGGGCGTCGATATCAATCGTGACCACGTCACCGTCGGCAATCGCGGCGATCGGACCCCCCTTAACCGCCTCGGGGTCGATGTGGCCGATCGCGAGGCCCCGGGTGCCTCCGGAGAAGCGCCCGTCGGTCAGAAGGGCAACCTGCTCGCTGATCCCTTCGCCGACCAGCGCTGCCGTCACCTGGAGCATCTCCCGCATCCCGGGCCCGCCCGCTGGACCTTCATTTCGAATCACAATCACCTCGCCGGCGATGATTTCCCCGCGCTTGACCGCGGCGAAGCAATCCTCCTCGGACTCGAAGACCCGAGCCGGGCCGGTGTGGGAGCGCCGCTCGGTCCCGGCCAGCTTAACGACCGAGCCCTCGGGCGCCAGGTTGCCGCGAAGGACCGCCAGACCGCCCTCGGGCTTGAGCGGCGCCGCGATCGGCAAGACGACCCGCTGGCCGGGCTGCTCAACCGCCAGGTCGGCCTCCTCGCCGATCGTCCGGCCGCTGACGGTGATCTCGTCACGATGCAGGAGCCCGGCCTCGGAGAGTCGATTCAAAAGCAGCGGCACCCCACCCGCCCGATACAGGTCGGTCGCAACGTAGTTACCGCCGGGCTTCATGTCGGCCAAAAGCGGGGTCCGCTTTGAGATCGCCTCGAAGTCGTCGATTGCCAGCTCGATCCCGGCCTCCCGCGCCACCGCCAACAGGTGAAGAACCCCGTTGGTCGAGCCACCGGAGGCGGCAACGCAGGCGATCGCGTTCTCCAGCGAGTTGCGGGTGATGATCTTCGAGGGGCGAAGGTCGGCGGCGAGGATCCGCATGATCAGCTCGCCGATCTGCTCGGCAACGTCGGGCTTGGCCGCATCCTCGGCCGGCACCATCGCGCTGCCGCCAGCCGAGATTCCGAGCGCCTCGAACGCGCAGGCCATCGTGTTGGCGGTGAACTGACCGCCGCAGGCACCGGCACCGGGGCTGGCAACGTTTTCCAGCTCGGTCAGTTCGGCGTCGCTGATCTTGCCCGCCGAGTGCGCCCCGATCGCCTCGAAAACATCGACGATCGTGACATCCTTGCCGCGCCACCGACCCGGCGCGATCGAGCCGCCATAAAGCATTACGGAGGGAATGTCGAGGCGGGCCAACGCCATCACGCAACCGGGAATCGTCTTATCGCAGGCCGACAGCGCGACCAACGCGTCGAACTGGTAGCCGCGCGCGGTCAGCTCGATCGAGTCGGCGATCACCTCGCGAGAGACCAGTGAGCTGCGCATTCCCTTCGTCCCCATCGTAATCCCGTCCGAGATCGCGATCGTGTTGAACTCCATCGGGGTGCCGCCAGCGGCCCGGACCCCGCGCTTGATGTGCTCGGCCAACCCGCGCAGATGGAAGTTGCACGGCATCGCCTCGATCCAGGTGTTGGCGATCCCAACGGTCGGGCGCTTCAAGGCCGCGTCGTCAAACCCGATCCCCTTCATGTAGGCGCGAGCAGCGGCCCGCTCGGGCCCGTCGAACACCGCCGCCGATCGCGGTCGCGGCAGGGCGGTATCGGCGGCCGAAGGAGGTGAGCTGCTCATCTGGGCTCGCAGTTTAGGGGTCCGCTACCGATCGCCACACGTTGCCACCCCAGATTCCAGGTAGCTCACGAATACCGTGATCATCCGCAACTTGTGCGCGCCAAATCGGCGAGTTTTTGCGCCGCGGACGGGCTGGGAACGGCTGGAGCGGCCCACCGCTCGCCTACTTCTTCAGCATCCCGAGGATGCCCGGCGCGGCCGAGCGGGGGTTTGACGGGGCGGCGCGCGGCCATCACCCCGCCGTTCGACAATCGGACAGCAGGCAGGAGCGCTTGCGCGTGGTTAGGGGCGTAATTAGCAGTCGAGGAGCATTTACTTGATCTGTTCGCCGGTCGAATGGCGCAGGTGATGGATGTCGCCAACGCGATCAATCAGAAGGGCCAGCACGTCGTCCTCTTCGGCGAGCGCGGCGTTGGCAAGACATCTCTCGCCAACATCCTTCCGTCCGCCTTCGTGGGCACCGACGGCGAGCCGCTACGAAGCGTCAAGGTCAACTGCAGTACCGGGGAAGGGTTCCCGGCGCTGTGGGGCCGGGTGTTCCGTGAGATCGGCCGCAAACAGGATTTCGACGCGCTGTGGACCGAGGTTCCACCGGGTCCGGAGGACATTCGGTACCTGCTTCAGGCGCTCGACGAGCGGTTGTTGATTGTTGTTGACGAGCTTGATCGCTTTGAAGACGACGACGGCCTCTCGATGCTCGCCGACACGCTGAAGACGCTCTCGGACAACGCCGTCGACTGTCACCTTGGTGCTCGTCGGGGTGGCCGATTCCATCGTCGACCTTGTCGGCGAACACGAATCAATCGAACGGGCGCTGACCCAGGTTCCGATCCGCCGGATGTCGATCGCTGAACTCGACGAAATTATCGAGCAGGGTTGCAGACGGCTACAGGTCGGATTCGAACGGAACGCGATCGGCCGAATTGCGCGACTCTCGGAGGGGCTGCCGTACTACGCCCACCTGCTGGCGCTGCACGCGACCCAGCGGGCCGTCCAGGATGACCGAGACACGGTGCAGGGACCAGATGTCGATTGGGCTGTCGGCCAGGCAGTAGGGAAGGCTCAGCAAACGATCCAGGTCGCCTACCAAAGGGCTGTGCAAAGCCCCAGAACGGAGAACCAATTCGAGCAGGTGCTGCTCGCATGTGCGCTGGCCGAGAAGGATGAGTCGGGGTTCTTCACGGCGAGTGCCGTTCGAGCCCCGCTCTCGGCGATCATGGATCGACCCCGAGAGATCCCAACGTACGCGCGGCACTTAAATCAGTTTTCGCAAGTCGGCCGAGGGCCGGTTTTGCGGAAGACGGGCAGTAGTCGAAGCTATTTCTACCGCTTCACCAATCCCCTGGTCCAGCCGTTCGTGATCCTTCGCGGGATCGCCGCCGGAGTTGCCTCGGAGGCGACGATCCGGGACCTTCAAGAACGTGCCGGACGATCCGGAGGAGCCGAGCCGAGCCGAGCCACTCGGAGGGCCTGTTTTGAACCGCTGGGGTAGCTGTGGCTGCTCCACCACGCAACATCTAAGTGCCTACCGCGCAGATATGCGGCTCCGCGGAACCGCACACGGCTGAATCACGTGGGGCAGGTGCTATGGGATGAGCGCGCGAGTACGCTGTCTGGGATGGGCTTCGATGTCGACGCTTGCGCCTCGGGCAACGCCGCGAGCTGGCGGCAGCGCGGCGACGCGGCTGTGGCCGCTGACCCGGAGCTTGCCGAGTTCCGCGAGTCCTGCCGGACCCCCCGGGTTGGATCGGACGTGTCCGATGACAAGCTGCTGCGCTTCCTCGAACTCGACCCTCCGAGGCTCGTCAGCACCTACCGATATTACTGCGAGATCGATGGTGCCGAGGTCGCCGCCGCCAATGTCTATGGCGACGCCCGCTGGGGTGCCCGCCGGGCCGCGGTCGAGGACGGGGTTGCTGATCGTGGTGGCGTGGTCTACGGAACGCTGGATCTGCCGGGGTGCTGCGGTGACGAGGACGATTACGGGCCGTATCGCCTCGTCTTCGATCCGGCCGCTGAGCCTGAGGGATCGGGCCGCCGACCCGCCCTGGTAATACCTCACAACAGCGCGAAGTGGTACGGCGGGCCGGATGGGGAGCTTGACGAGGCGCTGCTGTGCGGCGAAGTCGCTCGCTGGGATGAGCGCGGTGAGGTCGCCGCCGAGCGGCTCGGCCCCAGGCTCGGCGGGTCCGCTCGTGAGTCTTGGCCCGCGATCGTGTCACGGAGCGACGGCGACCGGGACCTCGTCGAGGTCCTGGTGCGCGACGGCGAGCGGCCGCTCGATCAGATCGATGCGATCAGGGTTGATGCCGCCTACTTCAAGCCGAGGGCGGATGCCTACTGCGAGGCTCTCGTCAGCGACCCGGCAATCGCGGTAGAGCTTCCCGCGGGCGTTCTGCTTGTCGGCAGGCTCGATTCCGATCCCTCGATCCCGCTTGAGGTCGTGGGGCGATGACCGTGACGCTGCTTGCGCTCGCACCGGTCGCGGGAACGTTCGTCACCCGCGACGAGGCCGGTCGTCATCGCCGTCATTCCCTGTTCGGGCCGGGTCCGCCGCTGCTCGTCGGCCCCGAGGCTGCCGCGATCGCCGTCGCAGATCATGGCTATGAGCCGCATGACCGCTCGTTCGCGGGTTGGCGGCAACTTGACGAGTATGTCCGCGGCCGCATGCCGATGGTCACCGTCAGTGCTGCCGACCTCCCGATCGGCCCGAACCTGGCCGCCCGAGCCCCGGCGATCCTGAGCCGCTGGGTAGGCGATCCAGAGCGCAACGACCTCGTTGAGGATGTCGCGTTGAGACTCCTGAACGAGGAGCTGGTGCGAGGTAACCCGGATCTGGTTAGGCAACTCGTCGAGGTCATGAGCCGGGCGCGCAGCAGTCGCACCGCGGCGTTGACCGAGGCACCACTGGAGGATGTCTCGAGCAGCGGCGCGAGCCGGGCCGACCGGGTGTGGCGATACTACGAGCGCGACCTCGCGGCGGCCTGACGAGGCGGGCGCGATGAAGACCGTCGTCTTCTACAGCTACAAGGGCGGGACCGGGCGGACCCTTGCGCTTGCCAACGTCGCCGCGTTTGCTGCCGGGATCGGCCAACGCGTCGTCGTGCTCGACATGGACTTCGAGGCTCCAGGTGCAACTTACAAGCTGCTCCCGGACCCGAGCGCTGCGATCCGTTGCCGTGGCCTCGTCGGCTGGCTGCTCGACCGGATCAACGCCGGAGAATCGCCCGCCACGATCGGCGATTACCTGCTCGAAGTACCGGTGCGCGAACTCGTGGCGGGATCGGGGACCGGGGCCGGAGGCGGCGGGCTGTGGCTGATACCGGCCGGAAACATTCCCTCGCCCAACTACTTTGCCGAGTTGCGGCGACTCGCCTTCGACGCGCGGGCGGCGGACGGCAGCGCGCTCGGATTGATCCGCGATCTGACGGCGCAGCTCCGCGCGGAGCTCCGCCCCGATCTGCTGATGATCGACGCCCGGACCGGAATCACGAACAGCAACACGCTCGCCCTCTCCGAACTTGCTGATGAGGTTTATGTGCTGCTGCTCGATCTTCCCGAGCAGCTCGACGGCACCAGGATGGTGCTGAGATCGCTGACCCCGCTCGCGAGCGCCGAGCGCCCACTGACCCGAACGGCGCTGCTTTCCCGGGTCCCAACCGATCACGAGCACCGCGACGCCGGCTGGGTTCGCTCCGAGCCTGATCGCGAGCGGCTCGAGCGAGTTCGCGAGTTCCTCTGTGAGCCCGCATCCCCGCTCACCTTCACGGTCGAGGAGATCGACCTGCTAGTGCTACATCACGAGCCTCGCCTGCTCGCCGGGGAGGATCTCCTGCTCTTGCGGCTCGACAAGGACGGCGCCGCCGAAGCGGCCCTGAGCTGGGACTACGCCCGGCTGGCACGACGGATCGTCGCTGGCGAGGCGGCGATAGCGGCGGCGACGGCACCGCTGTTGCGCTCGACCGAGCCCCGCGATCGCGCCGTTGCCGCCGTCTTCCACGACGCCGCCGAATTACGGGCGATCCCGCGCCCGAGCCGATCCGCGGACCTCGAATCCGGCTCCGGGGATGCCCTCACTCTGGCTGAAAGGATCGAGTCGCTGCGCGCCGCGGCGGCGCGTGACCCCGCCCGTCGCGGCGATCTTGCGGCGGCGCTGCTCGATTTGGCCCGAGCGGAGGGTGAGATTGGAAGGCCCAAGGACGCGGTACATGCGGCGACGGAAGCGAACTCGCTGTACCGAACGCTCACCGCCTCAAACCAGGACTACCTGCCCGACCTGGCAATGTCGCTCAACAACCTCTCGAACCGCCTCTCCGACGCAGGCCGCAACCCCGAGGCCCTGACCGCAATCGCGGAGGCGGTGACCCACTATCGCAGCCTCGCCGAAGCCCTACCCGAGCGCTACCTGCCCGACCTGGCAGGCTCGCTCAACAACCTCTCGAACCGCCTCTCCGACGCAGGCCGCAACCCCGAGGCCCTGACCGCAATCGAGGAGGCTGTGACCCACTACCGCACCCTCGCGGAAGCCCTCCCCGAGCGCTACCTGCCCGACCTGGCAACGTCGCTCAACAACCTCTCGCTCCGGCTCTCCGACGCCAGCCGCAAACCCGAGGCCCTGACCGCAATCGAGGAGGCTGTGGCAGCGTATCGCGCCATCTCCGCCGAGAATCCCGCCTTCCTGACGCGGTTGAAGGCGGCCCTTCGGGATTACGCCGACGTGTTGCGGGCACTGGAGCGTCACGACGATGCGGGGCGGATCGAACGCGAGGCGAATGCTGATGCGAGATCGCTCCGCGCGTAGCCGAGGAACGTCATCGGCGTCCCGACGGCCGTGCGCGGGACCGGCATCGCACCCATCCCGAGAGCCCCTCTCGCTTCGCCGTCGCTGCGGGCTCCCGTTCGCCGTTCGCGGCGCTCGCCTCGGCTCCGGCGACGATCAGCTCGACCGATAGTTCGGTGTCACGTGGCTTGGGGCCAGTCGGGCCCGGGCGTTTTCGAGCGCTCCGGCGATCGGCTCGGTCTCGGTCGGCAGGCAACGCCTGCGCTCGGTGGGCATTCGCTCGCAAACCGACCGAGGGCTTCGATCCGAATCCGGTCGCCAGGGCGATCGACACCGGCCCCTGCGGCCGCCCTCGCTGCCTCCCCCCAGATCCCCAGCCCTCGCTGCGCGTCCAGAATTGGGTGGCCCTTACGAGATATTGGGGTCTTGAGGTCTTGGACGTTGTCCAAAAATGGGAGGTCGATCCTCCTCCCTCGGGGCGGTGCCGGTGGATCGTCGATGACCCCCCAACCGCCACGGGTGGCGCGGCCCGCCAGGAGCCCTCCGGACGCCGTCGAGCCCTAATCCGGGACCGCGGTGACGATGATGTTGTCGCGGTAGTGGCCCTCGGCGGGGTCGAAGGGGCCGCCACAGGTCACGAGTACGAGGGTTTCCTTGCCCTGGTTGCTGTAGATCTTGATCGGTAGCTTCGCCTTCAAAACGGCCTCGACCGAACTGACCGTGTAGGTACGCGATCCGCCGCCTTTCAGCTCGAGCTTGATCCGGTCGCCGCGGCTGGCGTTCTTCAGGTTGAAGAAGGCACCTGGACCGCGGGCGGCGCTGTCGACGTGGCCGCCGATCAGGGTTACCCCGTCACCGCGTGGCTTGCCGCCGTCGGCCCACCAACCCGTCCGGTCGATGTCGTTGGGGACGCTCAGCACGCCGCCTTCGATGTCGATGCCGACCGCTGAGACCGGCGAGCTGATCCCGAGCTGGTCGATTATGACCCGGTCGGGAGTGCCCGCTCCGGCCCGGACCCTGACCGGCTTGGCGGTCTCACCGCGGCCCGTCAGGATCAACGGCCGCGCCAGCGCGGTCTCGGCCGCCTCGCCACATTCGGTCTTGGTTTCGCCGATCAGGTCCGAGTGCTCGATCGCTTCGCGGTAGGTGTAGAAACCGGCGTCTTTGAGCTTGACCTTGTTGGTTTGATAGCTGCCGTCGCCGTCGACATCCAGCATCTGGCGCGCGTAGGGCTCGCCGGAGCAGCGGATGCCAGCGCGCTTGGCAAACGGGCCGAATAGCTCGACCGAGACCTTCGTGGCACTCGCGCCGAGGCCGGAGATCCTGACCTCGTCATCGAGCTTCGCGCCGGGGAAGATGACATCGTCGCTGACCTTGGTGACGATCTTCGGGGCCGCCTTTGCCAGCGTCGTCTCCGTAGCCTCGCCACAGTCGGTCTGGACCCCGGAGTACTCGGGAGTCGCGACGATCGCCTCGCGGTAGGTGTAGTAGCCGACCTTCGCCAAGCTGACCTGACTGGTCTGGTAGCTGCCGTTTCCGTCGGCCGTGAAGGTCTCGGTGGCAAATGGCTCGCCGGAGCAGTCGATCTCGCCCTGGCGCGCATAGGGACCCCACAGCTCGACCTCGACCGGTGCCGAGAACGCGCCGAGACCGGTGATCACAGCGGTGTCGCTGAGCTTCGTTCCCGGCTTTGTGGTGGCATCGGAGACCTGCGTTTCAATTCCGGGAGCGCCGCGCACGACCGTCGTCTCGGTTGCCTCGCCACAGGCGGTTTCCCCCGAGCGCACGAAGTCATCACCGCTGATCGTCTCGTGGTAGGTGTAGTAGCCCGGCACGGTCAGCGTCACCGGTTCGGTTAGGTAGCTTCCGTCGGCCGCCGCGGTAAAACTGCCCTGCCAAAACGGGGGGCCCTCGCAGGCAGCCTCGGCGACCGAGCCAAACGGACCATACAACGCGGCTCCGACACTCGCGCTCTCACCGGCGAGGCCGGAGACGACGACGGTGTCGGTGACGACAAGCCCCGGATCGCCAGATGGATCGCTGATCTGCGTTGTCACCTGCGGTGCGGCAAGAACCTTCAGGATTTCTGACTCCTCGCCACACGGGGTGATCAGGCCCCTCACGTCCCGGGTCGCCGGGACGACGATTTGGTAGGTGTAGAAGCCCGGCGTCGGCAGTACCACCGGGGCGCTGAGCGTGAGGCCCCGCCCGACCTGAAGTGGGGCTGAGGAAATCGGAGCGGCGGCGCAGTCGATCGCGTCGCGGCGCCGGTACGGCCCGAATAGCTGGAGATTGGCCTCGACGCCCCAGTCCGTCGGGACGCTGTTGATCTTGATCTCGTCAGTCGACTCTTGACCGGCGACCAGCTCGCTCGGGGTCGCCTCGGTCTGGACCTTGGGCTCGGCCGGGGCGACCGCCTTCTTGATCTTGTCGGTGTAGTTCGCGGACTGAGCGACGACAAGCCGCTGGCCG
>JAHEXU010000126.1 GCA_023251975.1 bacterium
CACAAGTGCACCTCGGTCCGGCACGCGATCAAGGCGCAGACGCTCGGCGCCGACGCGATCTCGATCGACGGCTTCGAGTGCGCCGGGCACCCCGGCGAGGACGACATCCCGAACCTGATCTTGGTCCCGGCCTGCGTCGATGCGGTCGAGATCCCGGTGATCGCCTCGGGCGGGATCGCCGACGCCCGTGGCCTGGTTGCGGTCCTGGCGCTCGGCGCCGACGGCGCCAACATGGGAACCCGCTTTATGGCAACCACCGAGTCGTTGATCCATCGCAACATCAAGGATCAAATCGTCGCCAACGACGAGCGCGCGACCGACCTGATCTTCCGCAGCCTCCGCAACACCGCGCGGGTCGCCAAGAACGAGGTCAGCCGGCAGGTGATCGCGATCGAGCGCGACGGCGGCGACTTCGACGCGATTAGCGAGCTGGTCGCGGGACAACGCGGCCGTCAGGTCTATCAGAACGGCGACCCCGACTTTGGAATCTGGTCGGCCGGGCTGTCGCAGGCACTGGTCCGCGATGTCCCGAGCTGCGGCGAGTTGGTCGAGCGGATCATCGGCGAGGCCGAAGCGATAATCGCCGGGCTCGACCGCCTGACCAAGATCGGCATGGCCGCCTGAGGATGGCTGCGGCGCGGACACAGGCCAAGTCCTTTACGGTCACCAACCCGGCCAGTGGCGAAGCGGCCGGGGTTGCCCCGAAGCTGAACGCCGCCGCGATCGGCAAGCTGGCGGCGGCGGCCCGGGCGGCTCAGCCGGCCTGGGCGGCCCGGCCAATCAAAGAGCGGGCCGAGCTGCTGCGAGCGCTGCGGGCAGAGGTCGTGTCGCGGCGCGAAGAACTGATCGCGATCCTGATCGCCGAGGGCGGAAAGACCCGCGACGACGCGATCCTGACCGACCTCGCCTACACCGTCGAGGCGCTCGGTTTCTGGGCCAAGCACGGCGAGCAGTACCTGCGCGAGCAAGCGGTCCCGACCGACTCGCCGTTCCTGTTTGGCCGCAAGCTGAGTCGGCGGTTTGAGCCGCGCGGCTTGGTCGCTGTGATCGGCCCTTGGAATTTCCCTCTGGCGCTCTGCTTTTGCGACGCGATCCCGGCGCTGTTGGCGGGCAACGCGGTGCTGCTGAAGCCGGCAACCGCGACCCCGCTGTCGACGCTTTGGATCGCCGCGGCGTTCGCTGCGGTCGGCGGTCCGGCCGATCTGATCGCGGTCGCGACCGGCGCCGGAATCGGCAACGCGGTGGTCGACAACAGCGACTTCGTGATGTTCACTGGATCGACCGAGACCGGCCGCAAGGTTGCCGAGCGAGCGGCCCGACGGCTAATCCCAACGGCGCTGGAGATGGGCGGCAACGACGCGATGATCGTGCTCGCCGACGCCGACCTGGAGCGCGCCGCCAACGCCGCGGTTCATTTTTCGATGCTGAACTCCGGACAGGTCTGCCAATCGGTCGAACGGGTCTACGTCGAGGCGCCGCTTTATGAGCAATTCAACGCCGCGGTTGGCGATCGGGTCGCAAAACTGCGCCAAGGTCCGGCGGCGAAGGCTGGCAGCGTCGAGGTTGGGGCGATTACCGATCCGGCGCAGCTGGAGACGCTGCGCGACCAGGTCGGTGACGCGCTCGATCGCGGCGCCCGCCTGCTCTGCGGCGGCCACGCGGTCGAGCAGGGCGGCGGCAATTTCTTTGCCCCGACCGTTTTGGCCGACTGCGACAACGCGATGGCGGTGATGCGCGAGGAAAGCTTCGGGCCACTGTTGGCGATCGCCTCGGTTGAGGATGCCGACGAGGCGGTTCGGCTCGCCAACGACAGCGACTACGGCCTCAGCGCGAGCGTATTCAGCGGCGATCGCGGCCGCGGCCGAGCCCTCGCGGCCCGGCTCGAAGTCGGCGGCGCCTTCGTCAACGACGTGATGATCAACGCGGTTGCCTTCGCGGCCCCGTTCGGCGGCTGGAAGTCATCGGGGATCGGATCGCGCAATGGCCCCGAAGGGATCCAAAAGTACTGTCGCGCCCAACTGATCGGCGAGGCCGATCCGGCGCCTTCCCGTGAGCCCTACTACTACCCCAACAGCCCCGATCGCGCTCGTGCCCTCGAGGCCGCGATCGTTTTCTTCGCCGGCTCGATCGGCGAGATGACCGCCCGAACGCTGGCCCTGGCCGCCCGCACTCCGCTGCCCGCCCTCGCCGCCTCCGCCGGCGGCAAGCTGCAGTCGCTGCTGAGCGCCCGAGACTCCGAACCGAAGCGGTAGAGCGCGCGCGGGGTCGGCTCAGTCGACCAGGATGACCGCCTCGCAGTCGCCTGAAACCGTGTCGCCGCCCTTCGCCCGGGCGACATCGCTGCCGTCGCCGCAGCGAATCATGTCGGCGCCGCGACCCCCGACCAGCAAGTCGTTGCCGACACCACCGTTGAGAACGTCAACGCCGTCACCGCCCTTCAACCTGTCGTTGCCGCCCCGCGCGATCAGGCGGTCGTCACCGGTTCGACCGATCAACCGGTCGTTGCCGCCGCCGCCGTTTAACGCGTCAGACGCGGGTCCGCCGTTGAGGCGATCGTTGCCGAGGTTGCCGTAGATCGAATCGAGCCCTTTGCCACCGAGCATCCGATCGGCGCCGCTGTTGCCACGAAGGATGTCACGGCTGACGCCGCCGCTGATGTAGTCGGAGCCGAAGCGACCAAAAATCCGGTCCCTGCCCTTTTCGCCATACAGGCAATCGTTGCCTTGCAAGCCGCTGATCGAGTCCCTGCCACCGCCGCCCTTGAGGACATCGTTGAGCGCGGTTCCGACCATCGAATCGTTGGCGCCGTTGCCCTGGTCCGCCTTCGCGCCCGGCTGCGGTGAACATCCCGGCGGGTAATTGCTCGGCTGAATCGGCGTGATCGTTGCGAGGGCGAGCGCAGCCCCGAGAGTCGCCGTCAGCACCGCAGCCACGACTGCGGATCCTGAAATTCTCAAACGCATGGTCACTCCCTGAGTTATCGATCGGTGTAGTTGGTGGGCGAGCTGCGCCGGGGCCGACTGACCCCGGCGCGTCCGCTACCGCTCAGGTTATTTGACTGTCTCGCAACTCGCAGCGACGATGTCGTGCTTATCGGCGAGCGCAACATCGTTGCCTGGTCCGCAGGCCAAGAGATCAGCGCCATCGCCGCCGTTGAGCGAATCATCTCCCTCGCCGCCCCGGAGCACATCTGAGCCGAGGTTGCCCGAGATCGTGTCGTCGCCGCTTCCGCCGGTCACGGTGTCGCGGCCGTTGTGGGCGTTGATCGAGTCGTTGCCGACCTTACCGGCGATCACGTCGGCCTGTCCACCTGCCTTGATCGAGTCGTCGCCGTGGCCGCCATCGATCGTGTCCTTGTTGGCGTAGCCGAAGATCAGATCGTTACCGGGCCCGGCGTCAAAGACGTCGTTCCCGAGCCCGCCATCCATGTAATCGCGGCCGGAAGCTCCGATCAGGGTGTCGTTTTCGCTCTGCCCATACAGGCAGTCGCCGCGACGGAGACCAATCAGCGTGTCCCTGCCGCCGCCGCCTCGCAATAGGTCGCGCAAGCCGGTGCCAGTGATCGTATCGTCGGCACCGTCGCCCTGTAGTGCATTGCCGCCGCTTTGCGGTACGCCAAGCGGGCATTCCGGGTACGGCGGCGATATCGGCGATATCGCTGCTGCCGCGACCGCAACGAGCGTAACCGCCGCCGCCAGAGTCGTGAGCAATACCGCGCCGAGCTTCTTCGAACTGGTCATTTCGGGGGTTCCTTCCGTCGTTTTGTCATCGAACTTTGTAGGTAAGGCTTGTCTGACCGGCCGCGCGCGCCCGCAATTTCGGGGAGCGCGGCAACGAGATTGTCCGCCTGAAAACGCGGTTCGACCCCGCCCGCAGGGTCCGCAGTCGGCGCCAGCTCGACCCCTGTTTGCGCTCGATCACTACCGCGGCGCGGGGCGGGGCGAGGCCCCACAGCTGGACCCGAGAGCCGCCGAGTCGGTGGGCAACAAAGGGAAATCGATAAGCGCTCAGGGCGGGCTTGGGCTGGCCGCCCAACCGATAAAGGCCGCTCTGCTGGGTACCGCCGTAGTCGGTCGTGTCGGGATCGCGAAGGTGAAACCAAAACGAGACCGCAACCCGCTGGCGCCACAGCACGTAAAACTGCTCGGCGACGTAGCGGGCCTGGGTGCGAAGCGGTAACCCCTTCGGGTCGGGCGGGCGCGAGTCCCACCAGATCTCAGTCGACCAAAACGGCTTGTTGCGGAGCGGATACAGGCGCCGGGTCTGCTTGGCGCGGCGGATGATCTTGCGGAGCCGTCCGAAATCCGGGGTTGAAACGTCGCCGCCGTTTCTGGCGTGGCGAAACGGCGAACCAACGTTGATCGGGTTATGGGCGGCGATATCGAAGCGGGCCGGGTCGGGGCATCTGGTGGTCGCGAGGTCCTTGCCGCGGAGGCACAACATCGTCCGCCAGAAGTTGACCGGTTGGGAGCGCTGCCCGTTCGGGATCAGATCACCGTACGGGGCGAGCCCGCTGGTTAGAACCTTTGCCTTCGGCGAGCGAAGGTGGACCCCCCGGTAAAAGCTGTTCAGCATCTTGCGGTAGTGGCCCGCCGCGATCAGCTTGCCGCGTTTGAACTGCGGGGTCAGGTAGACCGACAGGTTTGCCTCAGCCCAAAGCTGGAAGTAACGGACCCGAGGTAGCGTCCCGATCCCGTCGCCAGGAGCGTCGTAGCTGCCCGAATAGCGCTTTGCGATCGCCTTGCCGAACTCCCCCAGCGCCTTCGGATTCGGCTTCCAAGTTCCGGCCAGGGCGATCGAGGTCGAGGGCCGATGCGCCCCCTCGGCCCAGGCAGGAGCCCCGCCGGTGACCAAGATCACCGGTGCGATCCCGTTTGAGCGGGCGCTGCGAATCTGGGCGTCAAGCGTGCCCCAGTCGTAATGGGGATCGGCCGGATTGGCCGCATTGAAGCCGGTCGGCCGGTGCGCTGCGGCCGGTGCGATCCCGGCCCAGGACGCCCCATATTGCGCATACCTCGCGCCGATCGCCCGGGCCTTGCCGAGCCAGAGATTGCGAACCGCGCCGTCGGCGCTTGCAAAGCTGTCATCGATCATCGCGGGGGTGATGCCTCGAACCGCGCTGGCCTGAGCAGGGGTCAACGCCGTCGCGCCCGAGACGGCGAGGACGGCGAGAAGCACGGCACCTCGCCTCACGCGGTTCCGCGACCGCGCCAGCGGGTCGCCGCGTAGGCCATGAACCCGATCGCGATCGCCGCGATGAGCCAACCAAACAAGCCGCCGAAGCCGTCGCGGCTCGGCAGGTAGGGGTCGGCGCGGGCGGCGGTACTCCCGCCGCCAACCTGACCGCCGCCCCCGGCACCGCCCGCCTGGCCGTTCGGATCGCCGGCCCGACCACGCTTCGCCGGGTCGGGAGCCGTCGCGGCCGCGGCCTTCACCACAGCTTCGCCGTTGGGGCCGAAGCTGTCGAGTTGGTTTATTTCGGCTTGGGTGAGGATCTCGGTCGGGTCCCGCCCGGGATCTTGGGAGCGCGGACCGCCCGGTCCTGGCTGTGCCTCGAAGTACTGGTCGGCCTCGCCGTTTCCGGGTGGGACGTGGACGCCCTGGGCGCCCGCCGATGCGGCCCAGCCGACGAGGCAAAGCGCTGCGGTCAACAGCGCCGCAGCGGTCTTTCTCAAAGCCCCCATTACCGATAGATACGCCGAGGCGCAACCAAACCTGACATCCAATCCCGAGATCCAACCGGGATTGTCAGAAAATCGCGACCGGCGACGTATCTAACGACAGTGGAGCAAACCGAGCTACTCAGCGGTCTCAGCGGGAAGCGCGTCAACCTCCCCGGACCGGCGTTTTTATCTGCGTTTGGGTTCGGGCTGTTTCTGGTCGCCTATCTGTCGCTCGAAGGGGGTGGCTACGACCCGATCGTGCGCGGCGAGGTCGGCCTCCTGGTCTGGATCGCGGCGGCGTTCGGGGTCGGCAGCGGAGCACTGCGACTGCCGCTTCGTTCTCCGGTCGCGCTGGCGCTGGCGGGACTGATGCTCGGCTTCGTAGTTTGGCACGCCCTAGCTCTGGGCTGGACGCAATCAAACGAACGCAGTGCCGCCGAGTTGGCCCGCGTCGCCGGCTACCTCGGCCTCCTCCTGCTCGGCTTCTCAATCGCCGCGCGTGGTAACTCCGCCGCGATCCTCGGCGGCGTTACCGCCGCGGTGGCGCTGATCTGTGGTCTCGGGGTGTTGAGCCGGCTCGAGCCCTCGCTTTTCCCCCCCAACGTAATCGGAACCTTCTTGCCTGGGATCGAGATCGAGCGGCGGCTGTCCTACCCACTCAATTACTCGAGCGCGGTCGGGGCGTTTGCGGGGCTTTCGATCCCGCTGATCTGGGCCGCCACCGCCTGGCCCCGTTCGATCGCGGTCCATGCCTTTGCGGCGGCGGCGCTGCCACTCGCCGGGTTTGCCCTCTACCTCGCGACCTCGGGAACCGGTCTCGCGGCCGTCCTCGCGGCAACTTTGGTGTTCATCGCCCTGACACCGGACCGAATCGCGAGGGTCGCGACCCTCCTCCTCGCCGCATCCGGGACCGCGATCTTGATCGGCGGGCTTGCCGACCGTGACGCCCTCGACCGCGGCCTGCCGACCGCCGCGCTGGAGCAGCAGGGCGACCAGTTGCTGGTGATCGCCCTGGTTGTCTGCGCCGGGGTGGCACTCCTCCAGGTAGCGATCAGCCTGCTCGCCCGCTATGCCGAGCGACCAGCGCTGCTGACCCCGAACCGCCGCCAGGTAACAATCGCGACCGCCGCAACCCTGCTGATCGCGCTCCCGATCTCAATCGCGGCCGGCCTCCCCGGCGCCGCTGCCGACCGCTGGGAAACGTTCAAGGGTCGCGGAACGTCCGAGATCGACCAGACGGACCGCAACGCCGCGATCCTCGACGCCAGCTCGAGCGGCCGCTACCAATTCTGGGAGTCGGCAGTCAGTGCCGGTGACAGCGAGCCGCTGCATGGGATCGGCCCCGGGACCTTCGAGCTGTGGTGGACCAAGGATCCCGCCTACTTCGGCTTTGTCCGCGATGGACACTCGCTCTACGCCGAGGCGTTCGGTGAGCTTGGCTGGGTCGGGCTGCTCTTGATCGGCGGTTTTGTCGGTGGCTCGATCGGGGTCGGAATCGCGCGTTCGGCCGCTGCCCGCGACGCCGAGAGCCGACTTCGAATCGCGGCCGCGACGGCGGCGATGGCGGGCTTCGCGGTCGGGGCTGCACTCGATTGGCTGTGGGAGATCGCGGCCCTCCCGGCGATTGCGATGCTGCTGGCGGTCGTGATCTCACTCGACGGCCGCGACCCCGAACCCGACCCAATCCGATTGCCGGGAGGCGAGCCGCCCGGGGTTCGAACGAAGCGGATCCGGATCGACCGAGCGTCAAGATTCGCAATGGTCGGACTATCGGTTGCGGCCGCCTTTGCGATTGGCCTGCCGCTTGCCTCGGCGACCGATCTGCGCGAGTCGCAGGTCGCCTACAACGCCGGTAACACCAAAATCGCGCTCGAGCTGGCACGAAGCGCCGAATCCGAACAGCCCTACGGCGCCGAGGCGCCAGCCCAACAGGCGATGCTGCTGGAGGTCCAGGGCAGGTTTCCCGAGGCGCTTGAAGCCGCTCGCGAGGCAACCACCAACGAACCTGCCGACTACCGGTACTGGTTGCTCCTGTCGCGGATCGAAGCGCGCAACTCCAACATCGCGGCGGCGGTCAAAGCCTACCGCGAGGCATCGCAGCGAAACCCCCGATTGAAGCCGCAACCGCCGCAGTGACTGAAGCGCAATGAACGATTCAAGCGACCCAACCGCAGCTCGATTCGGAATCTGGGCCGAGCTCCGCCCCTATGTCGACCGCGGCGAGATGGCGGAGATCGATGCATTGGGCGATCACCTCGAGGCCGACAAGCCGATCCCACGCGCCGGGTTTCGCGCTCAACTGCGAGCGCGACTGATCGAACTTCGTGACTCCGCACCGATTCGCCCGGCTCGATTCAAGGTGATGGTCGGCGCTTACGGCGCGGCCGGAATCTTGATGCTCGCGGTGGCAGCGCTCGGCATCGCCGGCTCGGGCCCGCTCGCCTACTGAACCGAACCCAGCGGCGTGCGGTTGGCCACCCGGCACGCCGAGTCGCTTCCGGACCCGGCGGGCAGTTGCGCTGGCCTATTCGAGGCCACCGATCTCGATCCGCAGCGGGTCGGCTCGGGCATCGAGCTCCCGGCGCATCTTTCGCAGTGCCCGCGAGATGATCTGCTGGGCATTGGCGACGCTGACTCCGGTGATTTCCGCGATCTCAGCGATCGGAAGATCCGCCCCGAAACGCAGCGCCACCGCCTCCCGCTCGCGGGTCCCGAGCCGAGCGACCGCGGCCTGGATCTCCGGGGAAGGCAGATGGCGGGCCGGATCGCCAACTCCCCCGTCGCCGCCCATCCGGTCAGCCAACTCAGTCGGCTCACGCGGCTCCTCGGGCCGTCGTGACCCGGCGCGGCGCCAATCGAGGTAGACGTTCCGCGCAATCGCCAACAGCCAGGTCCGAACCTCCCCCTTTGCCGGATCGAACTTCGACCACGATCGCAGCGCCAGCTCAAACGTCCGCTGGGTCAAATCCTCGGCGTCAGGAATCGACCGCGCCCGATGGGCGAGGAAACCGTAAACGGCCCAGACCTGCTCGTCATAGGCGTCGAGGAAGTCCCGCTCGGCGCTCATCCGCCACCGATCCTAGATGGGTGGACGGCAGCGGGCGCGGGT
This sequence comes from bacterium, assembly GCA_023251975.1. Lineage (GTDB taxonomy): Bacteria > Actinomycetota > Thermoleophilia > Solirubrobacterales > 70-9 > JAHEXU01. The sequence goes on from JAHEXU010000126.1 coordinate 8,773, forward strand.
AGTCGGTCCCCACGGTCAGGCGCCCACGACGCCGCTCAATCAACCACCCCTTGTTCGGTCAGCGATGATTGGGACATGAATACGTGCCACGCCGACACATCGAACGGGGCTCGCGACCGCCGCCGAGGTCCAACAGCCATACCACCCGCGCGGGGCCGCTGGCATCTCGGCTCCGTGCGAATTCAGACCGCGTCGCGAATAAGTGCCGAGATCGTCGATCCGACGATCCACTCGTCCGCAAAGGCCGACACGCCGATAATTCAACCAAGTCGGGCGAGGCATATCTTGCCTGATTCGTCAGCCAGGATATTGGTAGCGTGACCCGCCCGAACGAGCAAACGGGTGGTCTAACAACATGGCTTGACCGCTTCTTCTGCCTGTCCTGCGGGTCGAACGATCGCCAACGGCTCGGGGACGATGGGTTGGAATGCGAGCGCTGCGGGTCCATTCTTCCCATCGAGAATGGGACGGTGAGTGCGACGCCCAGGTACCCCGACAGCCCGAGCGACGAAGTCGCCTTAAAGCAGCGTACTGGCGAGAGCTTTGCTTTCGAATGGCAGCGATTTGGCAGTTTTCGCAAAGAGTGGGCGAAGAACTTTATCGACTACATGCAACCGCATGGTGCAGAGTTCTTTGACGGTCTGCGCTTGCTTGACGCGGGTTCAGGTTCCGGTCGGCACTCGGCCCAAGCCGCAAAGTTTGGGGCTTCGGTTGTCGCCGTGGATATCGGAAGTTCGATTGAAATCGCAAGAGCCAACACGCCCAACTCCGTATTGACAATCCGGGCCGACCTGGAAAGCATCCCGCTTAAACCCGACAGCTTCGACATGGTGATGTCCATCGGCGTATTGCATCATCTGCCGGACCCCGCCCGCGCCCTCAACGCGCTGGTGCCGCTGACTCGGAGAGGCGGGATCGTTCGGATCTACCTCTATTGGAAGCCCGAGCGTGCATGGCACCGAGCGATTTTGCGCGGCGTTTCTGCGGCACGGCGGATAACCACGCGCATACCCCATCGCTTCTTACTCGCGCTTTGCTACCCACTCGCAGTCGCGCTCATGCTTCTATTCGTTCTGCCGTTCCGACTACTTCGCCGGTTCACCGCGACGCGGGGATTAGCCATGGGCCTTCCGCTAAAAATCTATGCTGACTATCCGTTCGGCGTTCTTGTCAATGACCAGTTCGATCGCTTGTCGGCTCCAATCGAAAACCGCTACACGAGCGACGAGGTTCGCCAGATGATGCGAGACGCGGGATTGTCCGATGTAAAGGTCTACGCAAACGCAGGTTGGGTTTCCGAAGGCATCCGGTCTTGAGCCCGCGCCGACCGAGATCCGGCAATGGCCTTGGAGATTGGTTATCCCTCCGGGCGGGCGTCAACGCAGGCAGCTCGTTGCCCTGAAGCCGGCGCAATGAATGCGCGGTCCCCTGACCGACCCGGCGATCCTCACCGCCGAGCGGCGGCCTCGGAGGGGACCGTCCAACGCCACCTCGCGGCCCGAGGTGTTCGCCGCTCGGACGTGGGGCCTGGAGCGGCGATCGGGCGCTTTGAGGCCAAAGCGCCCAACCATCTGTCGATGGCCGATTGCCTGCATCAACCAAAGGTTGCGCTCCGCGACAGCGCCGCGGCGAAGCACAAGGCGATCTGCGTTGCGGTCGAACGACCGACTCGCGCCTGATCATCAGCGCCCGCTTCGATGTGGCCGGAACCGAGTTGCGATTGGAACGGGCGCTGTATGAGGCGCTGGAGACGCGCGGCGCCCCGCGGCCCCCCTCTCCGTCGAGCGTGGGCCGGGATCGCCTAGATGACTAAGTTCCACGGCGGTCGTCCCGATAATTCGGCTCTCCGGCGGGAAAACCAACGCAACGGGTCGAAGTCGGCTGGTGCATCAACCACCACGACTCAAGGGAGTCCCGATGCCGGCGACCTCGACCTGTTGCTGATCTCTGTCTTCTGCGTCGCCGACGATTTGCTCGCAAGAAGGTCAGCAATGCAAGACGCCATTCGAGCGACGCGGAGATGGTGACCATCTGCGTCGCCCAGGCGCTGATGGGAATCCCGTCCGATCAGCGCTTCTTGGATGTAGCCGACAAACGGCTTCACCATCTGTTTCCGATCCTGCCCAAGCGCTCCGGCTCCTAGTGGTCCCTCCTGCAAATCCGTTTACTCACCAGCTCAAGCTGCCAGCACCTTCCCCGTGTACGTCCATTTGAACGGCGTCGCGGTCTGGTTGTAGGTCTCGACGAACGCCAGCA
>JAHEXU010000127.1 GCA_023251975.1 bacterium
GACCGCGGCCGGAGTCATGCTGCCAATCAGCTTGCTCGCGGCGCTCGGGATCCGATCACGCGAGCCCGGGTTGTGGTCGAAGTAGGGGGAATCGACCTCGGATGGGGCGAGCAGGCTGACCCCGACGCCGGTCCCGCGCAGGTCCTCGGCGAGGTGATAGCTGAAGGCTCGCATCGCCCAGCGGGCGGTTCCGTAAGCACTTGCTCCGGGTATTCGCACGTAGCCCGCCAGCGAGGTCAGGTTGAGGATATGGCCGCTGCCGCGCTCGATCATCGGCGCCACAAAGGCCCTGCTGAGCCCGAACGCCGCCAGGTAGGGGAGCGCGGTCGCCGACTCGATTTCCCCGTCCTCGAGTTCGTCGATCGCCCGCCACCGCCCTGCTCCGGCGTTGTTGACGATGATGTCGGGGAGCCCCGGCCCGCCAGCCACCTCGGTGGCGAGCCGCTTCAGTTCCGCCGGGTCGGACAGGTCGGCCGGGTATACCCCGCTCAACCCGCCGGTTCGCGCGATCTCCTCCGACAGCTCCAAAAGCTTCCCGGTCGAACGGGCAACCAGCAGTACCCGCGCCCCGCGCCCGGCCAGCGCCAGCGCAATCTCTCGGCCGATTCCCGACGACGCCCCGCTGATTAGAGCAAGCTTTCCGGCGATCTCCACCGAGCCACGGTAGCGCGCCGCGCCGCCGGGTTGCGAACGGTTCGCGATCACTGGGAGAGCCGATGCGAGCTGGCTACGGGTCGAGCATCGCTTCGATCACGCGGCGGGCATTGTTGAAGCAGATTGCCTCGGCGGCCTCGTAGCCGTAGCGATGGACCAGCCAGTCGCCGAGCCGGGCCAGGTCCTCGACCCGCTGAACCGGCTCGATCGTCGGATCGACGAAACCATCGAGGTCGGAGCCGATCCCGATGTTGTCAAAGCCACCGGTGATCGCGTGGATCACGTCGACGTGGCGGGCGATCGCGTCAAATCCCCGCTCTGGGATCGAGTCGCAAAGTAGATCCTCGCCCATGATCAGACCGACCACGCCGCCGCGGCGGGCAATCGCCTCGATCGTCGGGCGCGGCAGCATGTAGCTGCGATCACCGAATCGGTAGCCGCAGTGGGTCGCGGTCACCGGGAACGGTGTCGGTCCCTCGCCGCTGGCGCCCTGATCGAGTCCGTCAAGTAGCGCCAGGGTGCGGGCGATCGCGGCCGCGTTCATGTGGCTGAGGTCGACCAGAATCCGGTGCCGATACATCGCCTCGATCAAGGCCACCCCGAGCGGGCTCAGTCCGTCGATGCGCTTCGGCTGGGGCCACAGCAGATTGACCAGCCACTCGGGGAGGTTCGGCAGCGCCGGCGCGTCGGTCGCGATGCCGCGCCAGAACAGGTGCGCGATCGTGATGCAGGCGACGCCGCGCTGTTTTAGCAAGCCGACCCGTTGGTCGATCAGCGCCGCTTCGTCGCCGATGTGAAAGCCGCCTTCGATGGTATGAACAAACGAGCTGCGCCCGGCCGAGGTAGCCACTGCCAGCTCGGCCCGGGTTCGCACCAAGCCGACCCGCGGGTCCAAGGCAAGCGCCGCATCAACCAGGTCGAGCTGCTCGGTCAGCCGGTCAAAGGCGCCGTCACTGATCGGGTCCCCGCCCCAGGCGTGGATTCCAAACTCCTCGTCGGGGCAGTAGGCAACCGAGCAGACGAGTTGGACTCGTCCGCTCACGATCCCGTCGAGGCTGACCCGCCATGCAAGCTCGCCACGGCGGCCGCGAAAGTTGGCCAGGGCAGCCGCGATTCGCAAGATCAGGGTCTGGAATTTGCCGAGCAGCGATCGGCCCTTCAACGGCATTTGCGCCGCGACCGAGCGATCACCCGGATCGCCGATCAGCAAGTGCATCGGGTAATGGCAGTGCAGATCGGCAATCGGAAGGGGTCGCTCCGCCTCCCCAATCATTGCTTCAGCCTAGATTCCAGCCGCCGGGCCGTCAAGCGAATCTGCCGAGATAGATCCCGGTCCGGCGACGATCTCGATATGAATAGGTTGATGAGCGATGCTGAGTCGGTACTCCTCGGCGAGCGCACCCGGGAGCGCGGGTCAGGGGTACCCGGAGGTGCCCTGCGGGGAACCGAGGTCCACTTCACGCCGCGCCCGCCGACCCGCTGGTTCTCCCCGGGGGTACTCGGGTCCGCCCTCGGCGCGGTTGTTTTGAGCGGCCTGTTCACCCGCTTCGCCGACAAGCGCGAGCTGTTTGGCGGACTGCCAAACCGCTTCTTCGACGGTTCCGGGCTCGCCGACCCCGGTAGCGGTGAGCCTTTTTGGATCGATTACTGCGCCGACACCGGCGATGGATTCGGCGCCACCGAGGCGGTCGCGACCGCGCTGGCGCGCCCGCAGCCCGGCGACGATGGCGAGTTACCGCCGGGAGCTGTCCTCCTGCTCGGTGGCGATCAGGTCTACCCGGCAGCAGATTGGGACTCCTACCGCGACCGCTTCAGCGGCCCCTACGCGGCCGCCCACCCGCCACAGCTCGACACTCCCGGCGAGAATCAGTGGCGCGGCACGCCGCGCTTCATGTTCGCGCTGCCCGGCAATCACGACTGGTACGACGGCCTGACCAGCTTCACCCGGCTGTTCTGTCGCAGCGCTTGGATCGGCGGCTACAGGACCGAGCAGGAGCGCAGCTACTTTGCCGTCAAGCTGCCCCACGACTACTGGGTCTTGGCCGTCGACACCCAGCTCAACCCCTACCTCGACGGGCCTCAGCTCGCCTACTTCGAGGCGGTTCGCAGCCGGATCGCGGGAGGTCGGGTGATCCTGATGGTTGCCAAGCCGTACTGGCTCAACGTCACCAACTCGGCCGATCCCGGCGACGGCTGGCGTGCCCTGGCGATGTTCGAGCAGCGATTCATCCGTGCCGCGGGCGCCGAGCTGGTTCTGACCCTGACCGGCGATGACCATTACTTCGCCCACTGCGCCCCGCTCGATCGGGCCAAAAACCGCGAGCACAAGGTGATTTTCGGTGGTGGCGGGGCGGCGCTGAGCGGTACCGCCGGGCTGCCCGACGAGCCGCTCCGGCTCCCCGACCACGCCGAGATCCGAGGCGATCAGGGCGGCACGATCAGCGAGTACCAGGTCCGATCGCCGTGGCCGAGCCGCGACGAATCAAAGCGGCTCGCAACCACGATTTTCCACCCCACGACCTACTTTGGGTGGGTCAAGGAGTTCGCCCCGATTGCCGCCGTCCTGTACGGCGTCTTGGCCCTGCTCGGCGACTTCGAGCTCGGCGAGGACCGCTCCTTCGGGGCCTGTTTGGATCACCTGCTGCGGCCGATCATCGTCTTCGCGATCTTCGCGACACTGCTAAGTCGACACTTCTCGCCAAAGTTGAGCGGTCCCTGCAGCGAGCTACGCCGTTGGCTCGACGGCAGCCTGCACGCCCTCGCTCATCTCGTCGCGGCGGTCGGCGCCGGGGCTGCCCTGAACGCCGGTCTCGAGGCGATCTACGAGCCGACCCCCGAGGTGATCGCCACCTTCGCAGGGGGCGCGATCGCCGGGGTTCTGCTCGCGCCGCTGCTCCTCGGCAGCTACATGGTGGCCCATCACCTGAAGGACCGCAACCGCTTCTCAACCGAGATTTTTGCCGTCCTGGCCAGCGGAGTGGGTCGCGGCTTCAAAGGTTTTCTGCGGATCAAGTTGACCAGAGACCGCTTGGTTGTCTACCCGCTCGGCTACCGCTCGCCCCCCGGCGAGGACGAATGGGTTCAAAACCCGGCGGCATCCGCCATTTCGAGCGAGCCCTGGTTCATCCCCCGCGACGGCCCGCTGCCCGCTGCCGAACCGCTGACCGAGCAGCCGATCGTGATCGAACTCGGCCCGGCCTGAGCGCAGCAACGCCGAGGTCGCAACGGCCGCAGCCCCCGGAATTGGAACTCCCGGCCCGGAACTCCCCGGCGAAACTCCCCGGCCCAGAACCCCCGGGCCCAGAACGCTCGCCTCGGAACGGCTCGATCCCGAACCCCCGACCCGCAACGCACGACTCTGATCCACAGGTGCCTGACGACTCCTTGCCTGCCGATCCGTACCCGCCCGCGCCGCGAGGGCTCGCGGGCTGGCGAGCATCCACTCTCAGGCTGGGGTCGGTGCTTGGTGGTTGCGTTGAGCGCTTTGGATCAGCGCCCGGACCGCGTCCTCGTCTTGGTTTCGCAGCAGCTCGATCGGGTCGGGGCTGCCGTTTACGATCGATTCAAAGAATTCCTTGCGATCTTGGTAGGTCGTCAAAGTTGCCTTGGCCCAGCCTCGGGCCTCGTTGAGAAGTCCGGCAAGCCGGGCGTAGGGCTCGCCGTAGTCGGCGGCGATCTGGCGCTTGATTCGCTTCGCCAGGGCGGGCGAGGCGCCAGCGGTCGAGATCGCAATCGCGAGCGGGCCGGTTCGGACGATCGCCGGCAGGATGAAGTTGCAAAGCGAGGGGACATCGACGATGTTGACCAGCATCGCTCGGCGCTCGGCGGCGTCGAACACCGCGATGTTAACGTCGGTGTCGTCGGTTGCGGCGATCGCGATGAAGGTGCGGTCGAGGTCCGATTCGATGAACGCGCGACGCTCCCAGACGATCGACCCCTCGGCGGCTAGCCGCTCGATCTCGGAGTTGGTTGCCCGCGGCGCGATCACCACCACCTCGGCGTCACAGGCGAGTAGGCCCTCGACCTTTTCGAGGCCGATATCGCCCCCGCCGACGACCAGGCAGCGCCGCCCGGTCAGCCGCAGACAGGCGATGTAGAAGTTGGTTTCAAGCATCCCCTCGACGCAGGACTGATCGCAGATCCCCCTGCGGAACTGACAAACACATTCCTTTCCGGCGAACTGCTGCGCGGGCATTGACCAAGACTACGCGGTCCGCGCAAGCCGTCGGCGCCACCGGTTATGGTGCCCGCAGCAGTGGCGAATCTCGCTTGCCGGGGCATCGCGGGGTGCTAGCCTGCCGCGGCGGAAGCGAACCGAAAAAGAGAAGCGATGCGCCTGATTATCACCGAGAAAAACAACTCTGCGAAGAAGATCGCCGACATTTTGAGCGGCGGATCAGCTGGCGCGGACGCGGCCTACCGGGTCCCGTTTTATACCTGGAGCGGCGCTGACGGCATTCAACATCGGACCGTTGGCCTGAAGGGCCACGTCATGGGGGTTGCCTTCCCGGAGGGCTTTTCGAACTGGCAGGAGACCGATCTGCACGAGCTGATCGACGCCGAATTGGTCCCCGAGCCAACCGATAAAAACGTCGTCAAGGCGATCCGCAAGCTCGCCAAGGAAGCCGCCGACATCGTGATCGCGACCGACTTTGACCGCGAGGGCGAGCTGATTGGACTCGAGGCGCTGCACCAGGTGGTCGACGCCAATCCAAAGATCACCACGGCGGCGCTGACCGAGCGGCCGCCGATCAAGCGCGCCCGCTACTCGGCGCTGACCAAGGAAGAGATCGAGCGGGCGTTCGGCGAACTCGACGCTCTCTCCTACGACCTCGCCTCGGCCGCCGGGGCGCGACAGGACATCGATTTGATCTGGGGCGCCACCCTGACCCGAGCGGTCTCGTTGGCGACCCGTCGCTTCGGCACCAATTTCCTCTCGGTCGGGCGAGTCCAGAGCCCGACCCTCGGGATCATCGTCGAGCGCGAACTGGAGCGCCGAGCCCACGTCGCGAAGTCGTACTGGGAGGCGTTCGCCCGTTTTGCCCACAGCGACGGCGCGTTCGAGGCGCATCACAAGGTCGATAAGTTCTGGGACAAGACCGAGGCCGACGCCGCGATCGCTGGCACCGCTTCGCCCGGCAAGGTGATCGAGGTGTCGAGCCGCCGCAACACCCGCAAGCCACCGACTCCGCTGAATACCACGGCCTTTACAACCGACGCCTCCTCACGCCTCGGGATCACCCCGTCGCAGGCGATGCGGATCGCCGAGGACCTGTATATGGACGGGTTCATCTCCTATCCGCGAACCGACAACACCGTCTATCCGACCTCGCTCAACTCCCACGAGCTGGTTGCCTCGTTGGTCCGGATACCGGAGTTCTCGGCTTCGAAAGACCTGCTGGAACGGCCGCTGGTCGCGAACCGAGGCAAAAAAGAGACGACCGACCATCCGCCGATCTACCCGACCCAGGCGGTTTACCCGAACGCGTTGGAGGGACCGAAGCGGCGGGTTTACGAGCTGGTGGTGCGGCGCTTTCTCGCCACCTTCGAGTCGCCGATGATCTCCGAATCGACCCGGGCCGACATCCTCGCCGGGTCGCAGACCTACTTCGTTCGCGGCTCGGTCGTGGTCGACCCCGGCTTCGCCCGCATCTACACCTACGCGCGCTCCGCCGACGAAGAGATCCCGGCGATCGCAGAGGGCGACGAGTTGCCGCTCGACGGCCTTCCCTGGCTGCTCGACAAGGAGACCCAGCCGCCGTCGCGGATTAGCCAGGGCAAACTGATCGAGCTGATGGAGGAGCGCGGACTCGGCACCAAGGCGACCCGCGCCGACATCATCCAGAAGCTCTTCGACCGCGGCTACGTCTACGGCAACCCGCCGATCCCGAGTGAGACCGGGATCGCGATGTTCAGCGCCTTCAGCCACCACGTCCCACGGATGGCGACGCCCGACATGACCGCCGAGCTCGAGGGCGATATGGACCTGATCGCCGCCGGCGAGATCAGCAAGGACGAGGTGCTGCGGATCTCGCGCCAGATGCTGCACTCGACCTACGACGACCTTGACAAAAATCAGGAGGGGCTGCGCGAGGAGATCTGGAAGGGGATGGACCAGGACAAGTTCATCGGTCCCTGCAGCGTCTGCGAGACGGCCGGGCGTACGCGCGATAGTGGCGAGCCGAACCGGCTTCGGATCATCGATGTCAAGGGCGGTAAGCGGTTTGCCGGCTGCGAGGGCTACAACCGTGAGGACCCCGAGGATCCCGATTCGTGCACCAACTCGAGCCCGCTGCCGGGGAGTCGTTTCTTTGAGATGTGGCGACTCGAGGAGGTCTGCTCGGTCTGTGGTCAGTCGCCGCGCCTGACGGTGAAGCGAAAAGGCCCGGGGCGACCCTGGAAGCTGTGCCTCAACGACGACTGTCCGACAATGGTTGAGATGCGCGAGAAGCGGGCCGAGCGGGAGGCAGCGCAGGCTGCCCGCGACGCCGCCAAGCCAGCCGGGGGGGCCGCTGCCGCCACGGCGAAGAAGCCAGCGACACGCCCCCGTGGCGGCGCGGGCGCGCGTAGAAAGCCGGCCGCGACCACAACCCGGACCGTCAAGGCGGGTTCGCGCAAGCGCTCATCCGGCTGAGCGGCCCGCGGTGTTCATCACCCTCGAAGGTATCGACCGCGCCGGTAAGTCGACCCAGGCGGCCCGGCTGGTCGCCTCGCTCGGAGAGCGGGCGCTGCTGTTGCGCGAGCCGGGCGGCAGCGAGGCGGGCGAGCGAGTCCGCCGGCTTCTGATCGATCCGGCGCTGCAATTGGCCCCGCTCAGCGAACTGCTCCTGTTCTGCGCCGCTCGGGCCGAGCTGGTGGCAAGCCAGATCAAGCCAGCGCTGGCGGCTGGCCGGATTGTGGTTTGCGATCGTTTCGTCGACTCAACGATCGCCTACCAAGGGGTCGGGCGCGGGGTCGGCGCCGAGCTGGCCCGACGGGCCTGCGAGATCGCGATCGACGGTTGCATGCCCGACCTGACCCTGCTGCTGTGGGTCGAGCCAGAACTTGCGGCCGAGCGTCGGCGGGCCGACCTCGGAGATCGCTTTGAGGCGGCAGGGGAGCCGTTACAGGTCGTGGTCGCTGCCGCCTATTCCGAGCTGGCCGCAGCCGAGCCGCGGCGGATCGTCCGGATCGACGCGGCCCGCTCACCCGATCAGGTGCAGGCCCGGCTTCGGGCGGTTGTCGAGCAGCGGCTGCTTGAGGTTTGAGCGATGGATACGACGGCGATCGAAGCGGCGACGGCGGCTCAGCCCGCCGCCGAGGCGGCGCTGCGGGCCGCGCTTCGCGCCGGGCCCGGGCACGCCTACCTGTTCGCCGGGCCGCGCGGAACCGGCAAGGCGGCGACGGCCCGAGCGTTTGCCGCCGAACTGTTGGCGGTTGGCGCGGCCGATCCGGTCGATTCGCGCCGCCGGGCGCTCGCCGTTCCATCGCCGCACCCCGATCTCACCTGGCTGACCCCGCCCGGCAACCAGCACCTGGTCGAGGAGATTCGCGAACGGGTGATCTCAGCCGCCGACTATCGCCCCTTCGAGGCGGGCTGCCGAATCTTCGTGATCGAGGCGGCCGAGGCGATGGCGGAGGAATCGCAAAACGCGCTCCTCAAGACCCTCGAGGAGCCGAAGCGGTTCGCTCATTTCCTCCTCCTGGCAGCCGAGCCGCAGCTACTTTTGGAAACGGTGCGATCACGCTGTCAGCCGGTCCGGTTCGCCGCGCTCGGTGCCGTCGAGATCGAGGCCCGACTGCGCTCGGAGGGGTTCGAGCTTGGGTTTGGGGAGCTGACCGCCTTGGCGCGGCTATGCGGCGGCGACCTCGAGCGGGCGCGTTTCTTGGCGACCGCGCCGGGTCGCGAGCTGCGTGCCGCCGCCGAGGCCTGCGCCCGCGCGAGTTGCAGCGGCGAGCTTGGCGACTCGCCCTGGCTGGGGCTGCTTGAGATCGCGAAGTCGGCTGGTGAGACGGCGGGGCGTCAGGCCGAGGATGCGATCCGGGCGCGGGCCGAGGAATCCGGCGATCCGAGGTTGGCGGCTCGGATCGAGCGCGACGCGCTCGATTTTGCCAAGCGGACAACCCGCAAGCGGCGGACCGAGCTGCTTGACCTCGGCCTCGCCCTGATTACGAGCTGGCTTCGCGACACGATCGCGCACGCAGAGGGGGCGCCGCATCTCGCGCTGAACAGCGACCGCTCCGTCGAACTCGCGGCCGGGGTGGCCCGGTTCCCGCTGCCACGCGGCACCGCGGCGATTGGGTTGGTCGAGCGGACTCGCCGGGCGCTCCGGGTCAACGTCGGCGAGGAACTGGCGCTCGAAGCGCTCTGCCTGCGCTTGGCGCGCGGCCTCGCGACGGTTCGCTAGCACGCCCCCCTCGCGTCCCCGCGCGCTGAACACTCGCCCGATTTCCACGGCTGGCGTCGACCAATCACCCGATCCCCCCGGCCCGGCGATCGCCGATCGACCCCGACCCGCGGCTGGCGCAGCCGCTTAGGGCCCGCGGAAGAATAAGTGCTCGATTTAGGCGGTCGAGGACCGAGCGGGGCGGCGGCGGCGTGGGGCCGGAATAGCAGCGCTATTGCGGGCTCGCGACGGCGCTGCATCCGCGACGGTAATCGGCCGCGTAAAGCCGCACTTATTCTTCCGCGGGCCCTTACCTCGGCGCGCCGGCCCAGCGTCCGTCGATCACGTGCCCGCCTGGCCTGCGAACGCCGATCGCCCTCGATCGGGTCCGCCTCAGCAGAGCTTCCAGGCGGGCTCGCCGCCGCCCGGCCGCGATGGCGTGGAAAAAAACGGCGGACTCGTCGATAGCGGCCTTCAAACGACGCAGTTGATCGTGCTATCCACGAGCAACCTGGGATTCGGCGCTGCGGCAGCGTGCTCCACGACTCGGTGGGACGGCGCGGGTGATGCGTCAGGATTTCACCGCTCGGCGACATTTCGCCGCCAGCCAAGTCGCGGTAGCGGCAGTTTGCAAACAAAATCGCGCCGGTGAGCTAAAAGTACGGCTCGATGGCGAAGCCTAACCCGAGATTGCGTCGGCGCTTTGAGATTCCGGCGAGCGCCGAGTCCGAGGCGAGGGCTCGCGAGGCGACCGCGCGGCCGTTCGGGGTGCGGCTCTGGCTTGCTTTGATGTTTGCCGCGATCGGCTCGCTGACCGGGCTGACCGTCTACTTCTTTGTCCAGGGCTCCAGCGAGGGCGCCGCTGACGGGCAGGCGCTGGCCCAGGCCCAGGCTCGGACGGTGCAGCTTCGCACCGACATCGAACGTGCCACCGCCGGCCGGGCGTTCAACGCAGCCCGGTTTCGCAAGCGCGCCAAGCAGCCGCTGGCCCGGACCCTGACCGACGCCTATCGAGCCTGGGTTTTTGACAACGACCGGGTTCTGTTCAGCGCTGCTCGCGTTGCCGGGGTCGACATCGCCGACATTCCGCAGGCCGACGCGGCTGTTCGCGCTGCGCTTGACGGCGAGCAGGTCAGCCGCGAGCTTGCTGACAACCGAAACCTGATCGCGCTGCCGATCTCGCCGATCGGGACGACCCGTAACGAAGGGGCGGTGGTCGCCTTGGTCGATCGCCCCCAAGAGGTCGCCGAGGCGTTGGCGGCGTTGCGCCGCGAGCGCCTGACCGCGATCGGGATCGCGATGATCGTCGCGGCGGTTTTCGGCTTCACGGTCGCCAGCCTGATCACCTCGCGGGTCAAGAAGTTGGCGGCGGCGGCGGCGGAGATCTCGGTCGGGCATCTCGACACGCCGGTCTCAACCGGTGGGCGCGACGAGATCGGCGATCTCGCCCGCTCCTTCGACTCGATGCGGTTGTCGCTGCGCGAGACGTTTACCCAGCTCTCCTCGGAGCGAGATCGCCTCTCGAAGATCCTCGCCTCGCTGGTCGAGGCGGTGATGGTGATCGGTCATGACGGTGATGTGCGGTTCTCCAACCCCGCCGCCGAGTCGCTGATTGTTGATGCCCGCCCGATCGCGCCGCTGATGCCGTGGGCGCGACGCGCCACCCGCGATGGCTCCGCCGAGTCCTCTCAGATTGACATGCAGGGCCGGGTCTACTCGCTCCAGGCGCGCAACCTGCCGGCCGAGGAGGCGGTCCTGATCGCGGTTCGGGACCGCACCGAGGAGCTGCGGCGAGAGATAGCCGAGCGTGAGTTCGTCTCCAACGCCGCCCACGAACTGCGCAACCCGATCGCCGGGATCTCCGGTGCGATCGAGGTGCTGCGGGCGGGGGCGAAAGATGACCCGGAGGCACGCGACCACTTCCTGGCA
>JAHEXU010000128.1 GCA_023251975.1 bacterium
CATCGATCCAGGCGAGCAGCTGGGTTGCGGTCTGATCATGGGCTGCCCCGGCCGCGCGACGAGCGGCGGTCCAGCCGCAGAGCAGCGAACCGATCAATCTGGCGAAGTCGTGGCCCGAGCCGCCCATCTCGTTCCCCTTCTCATCGCAGCCCGCGAGGAACGATTCGTACAAGGACGCGGCCATCTTCGGCTCTGTCTCGATCAGCTCTGCGATCTCGGCCTCCACGATCTCGAGGCCGTCGACGAACTCGAATGTGGCGCCGTCCTCGATGAAGCGGCCAGGGTCGAGCGCGGCCTCGATTCGGCGCTCCCAGCGGTGGCGCCGCGCGAGGGCGGCGCTGCTCAAGACCGCTCCGGATCGTCGGGTTCGGGGTAGTCATCCCCGAACCAGGAGTCGCTATCCCCGCTCCTCGAAAGTTCCCTCGCAGACTCGGGGTCAAACCCCATCGCCTCGAGCGAGGCCGCGTCGAAATCGGATGGGAGCAGGCCGTAGGGCGCGCCGCCCGACGTGAACCCGGCCGCCCAGATCAGCTCGCCGCCCCACTCAACCCAGTCCGAGTCGAGCGGGCCGGAGGCCTCGATCGGTTCCGTGGCCGCATCGGGCGGGCGGCGACCCCTGTCGCGCGATCGGCGCCGACGGTTCGATGAGTGGCGGGAGCTGCGGGCAGACGAGCCTTGTTTCATCTCATTCACGGTAGACGGAGCGTCGGATCGATCTCTGTGCTCCCACGGCGGCCGAGCGTAGCCCCGGACGGGTCGTCGGGTTGGGATCGCGCTTGTGCGCCTGGATAGCAATATGAGGACAGATGGCGGCTCCGCGGCCGTCGAACAGCGCGATCACGATGTCGGGGCGCGATCAGCCGAGTGCGCCGCGGTCCTACGGGCTCGGCCAGCGATGGCAACGATCTCGCCCGAGGAGATGATCGCGGTGATTACGCGCCGCTTTTGGAATCCATCGGGGCTACCACGCCCTGCACGCCAAGGGCGCCTACTTTTCAGGGAGCTTCAACCTGGATCCACCGAACCGGCCGAGTGAATCCGCTTTCCAGGCCAAGTCGGGGGTCGATTGGTGAACACCCGCGGGGTGGTGCCCCGGGGGTGGGCGCGAATCGGCTCCCGGCGCCGGGATGGGGGGCGGATTCGCCGGTCGGCGGGGGTGGATCCAGGTTCAATGCGACCGATGCCGGGGGCGCGATCTCGGTCGCGCCGCATATGCAGGGTGGGGAGGTCGATCTGATCGCCCGGCTCTCGAACGGCCGAGCATCACCCCGGCTCTCGGCCCGGGTGATCGAGCGTGCGCCAGACGATCTCGGCCAGGGCCTCGGCGAGCGCGTCGGCCTTGCCGGGATCGCGCAGCACCTGGTGGCAACTTCGCTCGAACATCCAGGTGAACGTTTCGGCGACCAGGGCCGGGTCGGGCGGCCGGGACCGCGAGCCCTCCCAGTGGCGCTCGAACTGGGTCGAGGCGCGATCGGCAATCTGGGTCATCGCCCCGAGCCAGGCCGCGCGGATCGATTCGTCGTACTCGGCGAGCTCGATGATCGCCGAGAGCGTCGCCCGGTTGTCGGACCAACTCGTCGTGATCTCGCGCATCATCTCCACGACCGTCTCGTAGGTCACCCGCGAGGCTCCGAGGTCGAAGACCCAGGCCTCGTCGCGCCAACTGAACAGCTCGTCGGCGAGCGCCGCGATCAACTCGGACTTGGCGGAGAAGTGCAGGTAGAAGGTCGCGCGCGACATCCCGGCCTCCTCGGCAATCCGTTCGGCGCTCAGCTTGGCGACGCTCTCGCCGCTGGCGAGCAGGTGGCGGGTCGCCTCGAGCAGCGCTTCGCGGGTCGCGCCGCTGGTTCGCCGCCGGTCGGTGCTGGGATCCGCGCCTGCCATCTCCGACAACGGTATTCGGTCCGAGCTTGACACCGAAAGTAAATAGACGTAGGGTCTACCTAGTTTCGCTCGGAGCCCATCATGACCACCTCACTGTCGATATCCGCAAACCGACCCCAAGACGCCGAACCGCCGCGCGAGTCCGGTGCGATTCGCTTCTGGGCGGCGCTCGGGATCGGTGCGGTCGTGCTCGCGGTCAGCTCCTATGGGCGCTGGACCTTCTCCGAGGACTTCTCGGCGCCGCCGACCGGACCCGACAATTACGAGTACCTGTGGGCGCTCCGCGCGGTCGAGGTGATCAGCGTCGCGTTCGTGCTCGGGTTCCTGTGGTTCTGCCTGCTGCGACCGCTGATCCGCGACCGCGAGCTCACATTCGACGGAAAGCTGCTGCTCGGGCTGATCTTGGCCTACGTGGTCGACCCGACCTTCAACAGCTTCAACCACAGCTTCGCGATGAACGCCTACTCGGTCAATCTCGGGTCCTGGGGGGATCAGATCCCGTTCTTCCCCGCGCCTGGGCAGGGCCAGCTCGCCGAGGCGCTGCTGTGGGCGATGCCGCTCTACGTCTATTGTGGGATCGCGGCCGCGATGCTCGGATGCAGCGCTCTGAACCGGATGCGCCAGCGCTTCCCGGCGGCCAGCACCGTCGCCCTCTACGCGGCCCTCTATCTCGGCTTCGTCGTCGGCGATTTCATCTTCGAGTTCACGCTCTTCGTGTTGCCGCAGCTCTACGTCTTCCCCGGCGTCAAGGGGGACCTGAGCCTGTTCGCGGGCGAGCTGCACCAGTTCCCGATCTACCACTCGATCTTCGCCGGGTGGTTCGCGATCGCGATCACCTGGCTGCGCGACTCGCGAGACGGCAGCGGGCGCTCCTCGATCGAGCGCGGCGCCGAGGCGATCACGGGCCGCGCTCGGACCGCGATCTCGTTCCTTGCGATCACCGGCTACGCGACGGTCGCGGCCTTCCTCGGCTACTTCCTGCCCTTCAGCTACGCGTCGATGGGGGCGGACACCTACACCGATCTGCCCTCGTACCTGTCGAGCGCTGCGTTCTGCGGCGACGAGGGCAAGCCCGACTGTCCGTCCGAATACCTGAACCAGCTGCGCATCCGCGCCGAGGAGGATTGATGGCCGCCATCGACACAACCCACGGTCCGGGTGCCCCCGGCGGGCCGGGCCGATCTGCGCCGCCCGCCGCCGTGCCGAAGACGACGCGCCCGATCTCATGGTGGGCGGCGCTCGGGGCCGCGTTCCTGGCGTTCGCCGCCTACCTGATCATCGCCTGGATCGCGTCCGGCGAGCCCGCCCGGGTTAGCTCGGGCGAGACGCCGCTGCCGGGCGCGATGAAGGTTGCGCTCGCGATTCAGCAGTGGGGGTTGTTTGCGGGGATGCTCGCGCTGATCTGGTTCAAGGCCTTGCGCCCTCGGCTCCGCACCGGCGAGTTCAGCTTCGACGGGCTGATGGTGCTCTCGTTCGCGCTGATGTGGTGGTCGGATCCGCTCTACAACTACTTCACGCCGGGCTTCAACTACAACGCCTGGTTCGTCAACCTTGGGTCGTGGGTCGGGCACGTACCCGGCTGGATGTCGCCGAACTCGACCCAGATCCCGCAGCCGCTGCTGTGGCTGCCCGGCGTCTACACCTGCGCCTTCTTCTCGATGGTGCTGATCGTCAACTGGGGCTTTCGCAAGATCCGCGAGCGCTATCCGACGCTCAGCGGCATCAGCATGTGGTTCGTCGCGTTCGTCCCGATGATGGTCGTCGGGACGATGTGGGAGGCGGCCTTCATGGTGATGGGATCGCATCACTACGGGTCGTCGATCGAGGGGGTGACCCTCAACTTCGGCCACTACTACGGCTTTCCGGTCTACCAGGGGATCACCGCGAGCCTGCTCTACTGCACCTGGGGGGCGATGCGCTATTTCCGCGACGACCGCGGTCACAGCTTCGCCGAGGCGGGGATCGAGCGGCTCGGCGTCTCGCCCCGGCTGAAGGGGTGGATGCGCTTCTTCGCCGTCTCCGGCGCGATCACCGCGATCTTCTTCGTCATGTACCACCTCCCGAACGCGCTGATCGCCGAGCGCGGTAGCGCTTGGCCGACCGATGTCGAAAAGCGTTCCTACATGACCTCCGGGGTGTGCGGCGTCGGCACCGGCATCGCCTGTCCGGATCCGGCGATCCCCTTCCCGCGCGGCGATTCGTCGCTGCGGATCTCGCCCGAGGGGGAGTTGATCGTGCCGGAGGGGACCGAGCTGCCGATCGCTCCCCCGATCTCGACCGAGCCGTGAGCGCCGCCAGTCAGGCCGATGTCGCCGATGTCGTAATCATTGGCGCCGGTCACAACGGCCTGGTCGCCGCCAACTACATCGCCGACGCCGGGTTCAGGGTCGTGGTGGTTGAGGCGGGTGCAGAGATCGGCGGGATGACCCAGACGACGGCGACGATCCCCGGCGCGCCCGGTCACCTGCTCAACCACTACTCGGTCGACGCCTTCTTTTGGGACGCGTTCCCGCCCTCGCGGGACCTCGAGCTCGAACGTTGGGGGTTGCGGCGAACCGCGGCCGACCCCGGCCATCTCTACCTGCACCCCTCAGGGGCATCGATCGGCTTTTGGGCCGATGTGCAGAAGACGGTCGAGGAGATCCGCCACTTCTCGGCGGCCGACGCCCGCGCCTACGCCGAGTTCACCACGACGCTGCGAGCGTTCTCGGCGCTCGCGTTCACGCTCGCGGCCACGAATCCGGTCCGGCCCGACGCTCGCGCGCTGCGGCGACTGGCGCGGATCGGTTTTGGCTCGCGCCGCGAGCTCGGAGCGATCGTCCAGCTCGTCTTTTCCTCGGCGAGCGAGCTGATTGCCGATCGCTTCAGCCATCCGGTCGTCCGCGACGCGCTGCACGCCGCTGCCGGGTCGACGGTCCCGAACTCCCACAACGGGACCGGCCCCGCCTTTTTGTGGATGTCGACCTGCCACCGCCACGTCTGTCGCCGCCCAGTCGGCGGGGTCCGTGCGATCCCGGACGCGCTGGCGCGGCGGCTCGCCGGTCGCGGCGGCACGATCCGCTGCGGCTCGCCGGTCGAGGAGATCCTGATCACGCAGGGCCGGGCGGTCGGGGTGCGCCTTGCCGGGAGGGGGGAGATCAGAGCTGCTCGGGCGGTCGTCGCGGCCTGCGATCCGCGACAGACGTTGACCGCGCTGGTCCCCGCCGAGGCCCTGCCCGAGGACCTGCGACGCCGCGCCGGGTCGATCCCGGTCGACAACCAGGGCTACGGGCAGCTCAAGGTCGATCTGGCCCTATCCGGAAGGGTCGAGATGAGCCGCCACCAGCGCGGGCGCCGCGACGACATCGATGTTCGAAAGCCGTCGCACATGATCGGGACCGAGGCCGGAATCGCCCGGACCTTCGCCCGCGCCGGGGCCGGCCTGCCGCCACTCGCAGAGGACGAGCTGTCGATCTGGCCGGTGATTCCGACGGCGCTCGACCCGACCCAGGCGCCGGATGGGCAGGACACGGTCTACCTCTACGTCGCGGCGGCGCCGCTGCGTCCGCAGGGTGGCTGGGCCAAGCACGCCGACGCGGTCGCCGACACCGTGGTGAAGCGCGCCGCCACCTACTACGACGGGCTCGAGCAGCTCGAGATCGGCCGTCAGTTCCTCTCGAACGACGACTTCGCCGCGCGCCTCGGAGCGAGCGGCGGCAACATCACCCACGTCGACATGGCGATGGGCCGCGCCGGACCGATGCGCCCCGCCCGCGGCCTCGGCGGCTACCGCACCCCGGTCGACGGCCTCTACCTGAGCGGCGCCGGCACCCACCCCGGCGGCGGCATCACCGGGGCGCCGGGTTACGTCAGCGCCAAGGTGGTGCTCGGCGATCTGGGGAGTTGAGGGGTGGGCGGGGCGGACCGCCGGAGCCGGGTTGCGTCTGCAGGCTCGGCGATCACCGCGTAACCGGTGATGCGGGGGGCGAGCCCGTCGGCGTCCGCCGCGTTCAGATTCGACTGGCCGGCGCGGCCTCAGAACTCGATGAGAAACCGGGGGACGAACGAGGTGTCGATGACGCGAACGCCAGTGATCCGGTCGACGGGGTAGCTGTGCGAGTCGGTGCGATCGGCGACAGCGAGTAGGACGAAATCACCGTCATTCGTTCGGCGCAGCGCATACGGCTCGATCACGCTGGGACCGTGATGACCGCTCTCGGCGCTGAAATCGATCTCGACCTTGAGGCGATTCGCGCCCGCGAAACGGATCAGCTCGATCGGGGCGCCGCCTCGCCAGGAGGCCATCGCTCTCGGAGGGGCCCACTCCGGATCCAGGTTGTCGCCATCCGCTCGGAGAAGAGTGGGAGTCCGATGTTCCCCGTGCAGCCATCCGAAGATCGCGCCAAGCTCGTGCCAGAACTCGGCGAATGGCGGCAGATGGGGGATCTGGTGGCCGAGCATGTTCCCCCATTCCTGCTCGATCTCCTGCCTGAAGGGCGACGAGCTGAGCTCTCTAAGGTCGGCACTTCGATCCCCGCGTGCGCGCATTTCTGAGCCAGCGCGGACACCACCGCTGGAGCTCCCGCGGCCACGTCTGGGTGGCGGTAAAGATGCACAACGTCATAGAGGTCCCGCGGTCGGCAGCGCTCTGCCAACGCGCGCAGCTTCTCCGCCAGCAACTCGGTGATCGGATAGCAGAGGGCGCTGTCAGCGGGCAGTGGCTGATCGCTGTATCCATGGGAGATCCCTCTACGGACCGGCGGCGAGACCACCGCCTCGTCGCTCGTCAGATCGATTCTGAGCTTCGGAAGCTGCGGAGGGCTGCGCGGGCCCCGAAACGCGATCCGGCCAACTGTCGTGGGATTTCCACGACGGTTCCTACGGCGCCTAAACGAGTCCTCGCGAACCTCCAGTTCGACTCCAGACTCGTCGGTGAGCCAGTCGCCGATCCGCTCAAAGATCGAGACCAGCGCCTCGGGTTCCTCGTGTCCGCCGCCGACGACCGTGAAGTCCAGGTCCTCGGAAAAGCGGTAGGTCTCGTAGTAGCACTTGCGGAGGCAGGTGCCGCCCTTGAACGCCCAGGTGGCCCCGAGGTCCTCGTCGGTGGCTATCGCGGCAAGGATCCAGCCGAGCGCGTAGTCCTTCTCGATGATGTCGTCTCGCAGTTGCCACTCCGCACGAAGTGCCCGCACCTCGGCTACCGGAATCATGAGGCGTCTCGGGTGGCGACCTCGGCGTTCGCACGCAGGCCCCAACGGCCGATTCTTTTTCCTCCGCCGGGCGCGCCCGGATCGAGCAGCGAGATCCCTGCCGAAACCCGGACCTCGCACTCATGCACCAGCGCTTCGAACCCGCTCCCGGTGGCTTCGAGCAGATAGCCGAGGCGCTTGAAGACGGTGCGGTTACCCAGCCGGTCTCCGTACTCGACCAGTAGGTCCGAGTCGTGCCGCTGCAGATACTCCTCGACTATCTCGGCGCCGTGTCGAATCCCGGCGCCGAACGCGGGGTTGTCGAGGATGTCGATTACGGTCCGCGTGGGATCTGCCATGCGCACTTTTCTCTCGTCTCGCCACACGTGGTTCACTCCCCACCCCATGACATGGTCCGGGACGGACGCAAGCAGGTAGTGGTAGTCGAGGAGGCGTTGGTGAGTCGATCGCACCCGGCCGGACGATTTCAAAGCCGTAGTCCGGAAGATTTGCTCGGTCATCCCCCAGTGGTTCGCGGCGGTCCAGCCGGAGAAGTAGCAGGGAGCCCAGACCGCGTCGGCCAGGACGAGAGGATCCTCAGACCAGGTTGACGGATTCGTCGCGTCGAGCGGAACAGGGATGTAGAGCCCGCGGCGCACGCGGCGCATCCAGCCCTCGTCGCTCCATCGCGCCAACTTTTTCGCGGCTGATCCACGATCAAGGCCGAGCGCCGTCGCGACGTCGGTGACGGTGACGAGACGGCGACCGGCGGTTACCGACGCCAGATCGGCCCGGCCAGCCTTCGAAATTCCAGCCGCGCGTGACAACATAACACCAAATATTCGTATCGGACCTGAACTAGTGGATGAATAATATCGATGCGGGCGCCCCGGCTAGGCCTGCCACCCCGAGCGCGGTCGCCTCGAGTTCGATGTCGGTGTGCCGTGGAGCTACCGGGAGGCCCAGACCGAGCCGATCGGCGCTACTTAAATCCGGTCGCCGAGCCGGGCTCGAGCAGCTCGAGATGGGCCGTCAGTTCCTCTCGAACGACGACTTCGCTGAGCGCCTCGGCGCGAGCGGCGGCAACATCACCCACGTCGACATGGCGATGGGCCGTGCCGGACCGATGCGCCCCGCCCGCGGCCTTGGCGGCTACCGCACGCCGGTCGACGGCCTCTACCTGAGCGGTGCCGGCACCCACCCTGGCGGCGGCGTTACCGGGGCGCCGGGCTACGTCAACGCCAGGGTGGTGATCGGCAATCCGGGGGCGTTGAGGGGCGGGCGCGACGCGGCGACCCAGGCGCGGGCGCTACCGCGGCGCCTAGATCGAGGAGATCGGCGCGACGTGGATTCGGTGGCCAAGCATCCCGATCGCCTGGCCGGTGTGGAGTACGACGGCGACAAACCGCTCCTCGATCGAGTCGCGCAACCATCTGAGGTGGCGGGCGTCGGAGGGTGGGGCGTCGCTCCGGCCTTGATTTCGATCGCGACCACCGAGCCGGTCGCGAGCTCGAGGATGAGATCGATCTCGCGGCGGCCGTCGAGGGCGCGCAGGTGCAGCATCCGCGCCCGGGAGTTGCCGACCTCGAGTTCGGGGCACATTTGGGCGGCGACGAAGGTCTCGAGCAGCCGTCCGAGGGGCGGCCCGTCACGCGTTGCTCCGCGCTTGTCAATCGCGAGCGTTGCGGCGAGTCGTCCCGGGTCGGCAAGCAATTCGCTTCGGCCCTTTCGCAAGGCGCTTGCTTCGGTTGGTCGACCACGCCGGCAAATCGGTGAGTAGAGACAGATCGGCCGGCAGATCGTCATATGCGAGCGCGGTGCCGCGGTTGATCCCGGCGGCTTCGGAGAGGGTTTGGTGCGCGACGCAGGTCGCGGAGCTAATCGCGATCGCCGCGACGTAGCGCCCAAGCCGCCGAGCGTCTCGGGGACGACCGGCACCCGGTTTGATCGGTTCGATGTCGCGAGACAAAAGCTGTCCCAGGTAGGCTTCGAGCCAGGCGGTCCGGGCGCGGGTGCCGAGACCCAGCGCGGCGGTCCGAAAGCCGCTGCGCCGGGCTTCGTCGAGGTGCTCGGGCAGGCCGATCGGTTCGTCGGGAGCGGGCGGCGGACTCCCTGCCGCGAGGATCTCTGCGAAGCCGGGGCCCGTCGAGCTGCCACTCGTTGATCAGCACCGGGGCCGTTGCCGTGGCCAGCGCGGCGCCCGCATCAATCGCAACGGCGGCGGCACTCGACGGGGTATCCAGATGCAGCGATGTCGCGGAGCGGCGCGAGGCGGTTGTCGTCTTTCCCGCTCGCGCGCGGGCCGACGACTATGAAGGCGGGAATTTGATCGATCAGCTCCTCGAGATAGCGGTCGACCAGGCGCGTCACGTATCCGCCCATCGACGAATAGTGTCGATTTTGAGCGGGTCGTGGCCGGGAACTCGCGGGCTCGGACTCGCGGTCGGGGTGGGCGATCGCAACGCGCTCTGACCGTGATTCGGCCGCGGTCCTATAGGCTCGGCCGACGATGGCCCCGATCTCGCCAGAGGAGATGATCGCCGTGATCACGCGGCGCTTTGGCGTTCATCGCGGCTACCACGCGCTGCACGCCAAGGGCGCCTACTTCTCGGGGACGTTCAGGGCGACCGATGCCGCGAGGGCGATCTCGGTCGCACCACACATGCAGGGTGGGGATGCCGAGGTGATCGCTCGGCTCTCGAACGGCGCCGGCGACCCCGGCGACCCCGACTACGCCCCGGACGTGCGCGGCCTCGCGGTCGGCATCGAGCTTTCCGACGGTTCTCGGACCGACATCGTCGCGCAGACGACGCCGCGAATCCCGATCGCCACCCCGGATGCGTTCGCGCAGATCCTCAAGCTCGCCAAGCCGAGTCTGGGCACGCTCGCCTCGCTGCCCGCGTTCCTGGCTCGAAACCCGATGCTGGTGAGCACGGCGCGGACCAACCTGGCGACGATGAAGCCGCCGGCCAGCTTCGCGACCCGCGCCTTCTACGGGGTCCACGCGTTCAGTTGGCACGCCCCCGACGAGACGACCCGCTGGGTCCGCTACACGCTCGTCCCCGAGGACCACACGCCGGATCCGAGATCGGCAGAGGCGAAGGCGGCAGGTCGCGATTACCTGTTCGAGGAGATGGCGCGCCGACTCGCCGCCGGGCCAGCTCGCTGGACGTTACGCCTCCAGATTGCTGCAGCCGCTGACGACCCCCACCGCGCCAACGCGCACTGGCCCGAGGATCGAGAGACGATCGACGCCGGAACGCTCGAGCTGACCGCACCTTCCGACCCCGACGGCCCCGTGATCTTCGACCCGATGCGCCTCTGCGAGGGGATCGAGCCCTCCGACGATCCGATTCTCCACTACCGCCCCGGCGCCTACGGGCTCTCCTACGAGCAGCGCACCGCGACGACCTGAGCGCCGAGGAGTCGCCGGTCGCCGGACATGAAGAGCGCCGCGACAATGCGCGCGAGCTCTCGCATTTCGTCTCGACCTACCCACAACAGATCGAGATTTCTCGGGCCGCTCATGCTCTGCGGCGCCGCGGGGGCGCCACCGAGTTTGCTTGGTTGGGTTGTCAGGAACTTTCGACGACGGGCTGAGCGGGCTTGCCGCGCTCGGGTCCACGGCGGGGATTGAGCGCGGTCAGTCGACCACTGGGTAGAGCGGCGAGAACTGGCGCGCCAGCCGGTGAGCGCGCCACGCCGACCAGGTCAGGTAGACGGTGATCGCGGCGATCACGACGATTGCACCCCAGGCTCCGGGGCCACTGGTTCCAGCGACGGCGGAGCCGATCGCGAAAGCCAGCAGGATCGAGGCCGCGGCGGCTCTGAGCGCGCGCGGAATCCGCACCAACAAGAACCACCACCAGGGGCGGATGCCACC
>JAHEXU010000129.1 GCA_023251975.1 bacterium
GGGGAGTAGGCGAGGGCGTAGACGGGGCGGGTGTGGCCGCGCAGGGTGAGGAGGTGCTCGGCGGTGGTGGGGTCCCAGATCCGGGTGGTGTTGTCGTAGGAGGCGGTGGCGAGGCGGCGGGAGTCGGGGGAGTAGGCGAGGGCGTTGACGGAGTCGGTGTGGCCATCGAAAACCTGCTTCTTGGCATCGCCCCGCGAAGGCGGGCCACCGAGATCGCCGATCACTGAATAGTCTCCGATGTGTCCGCCGCGCTCGGCCGGCCAGGTGTGGTCGGAGAGGTCGGCCCGCAGCCACTGGGTGCGGTAGCCGTGAGCATTCGTCAAATCCACGCCGCTCGCGCGGACTCCTCGAAACACGGTCCCGCTCAAATCGGCTCCGGACAGGGTTAGGCGGTCGATTCGGCAGTCGTGGAACTCGGCTAGGGTAAGCCGCGCCCGATCCATCGACCCGCCGTCGACCCAGAGCCCGCGAAACCGCGCATCGCGCAGGTCCGCTCCGGAGAGGTCACAGCGCCCAAGCCGGAGCGGAGCATCACCTGAGTGATTCAGTTCGAGGCCGCGCAGCTTCGCACCGCGCAGGTCGAATCCGTCGAGCGCGATCACCAGCGGACCCGAATCCGCCGCTCGCGCGCAGAACCGAAACGCCAATTCCGAGGCATCTTCGAGATAGGCATCACGCAACCGCCGCAGTCCCTCGACGCAGCCCTGCCGCTCGCCCTGGCCGGAGCCGCGGACCATTTCGACGAGGAAATCAAGTGTCTCGCGACTCGGATTGGGGATCGCCCAGAGCGCGAGATCGCCCGCGATCAGCGCCCGCTTGAGCGCTCGAGCTAGGAAGTACTCTTGCATCGAGGCGTGGGCGAACTCGAACGAATCGGAGCCCGGGCGGACGATGAACGTCGCGGTCCTCAGATCCTCCTCGAGCTGCTGTTGCTGATGCATCTGGGGGTCATACCAATAGCCAACCTCGTCGTTGCCGCGAAGCCGCCGCCTCAGCCAGTCCTTTAGATCCGCCGCCGGAATCGAGCGGCGCCCCTCTCGCCACAGCTCGGTCGCCAGGTCCTCCATCAATCGCAACTTGATGTCGGGGTCAATCCGGTGCTTGGTCTGATCGCGCACCAGCCACAGCTTTGTGACCGTTTCGTAGACCCCCGCGGCGCGGATCCCATCAACACCGGGCTCGGCCAGATCATCCAGCAACGAAACGATCATGTCGAACAACACCGGTCGCGCAATCAACTCGGTCAGGTTGTGGATCCCGGCAATCCGCTCAAGGGTCGCCTCGACATCGTCGTCGCTTTGGTCGTGGCACCTCCGCAGGTAATCGAGCCACTCCCGCTCCTCCCACGGCAGTAGGTTGAGCGCGACGTAGTCGTGGTGCTTGACTCCCGCTCGCCCCCCCTCAGTGAAATAGCCCTTCTGGACCTCGATCGTCTCGAAGAAGTGATCGCGACAGGTGAAGATCACCCTGCCAACGCTCGGATCGAGTCGGCCGCGCTCAAACACGCTCGGCGGCAACAGCTTCCAGAGTTCGCGGACGAACTGCTGGCCAGCGTCCGCCGCCAGGTGCACTAGCACCTCGTCGAGCCCGTCGAAGATCACCAATGCCCGCTCGGCCCGAACCATCTGGACGACATCGGCGGGCTCGATCGCGGCACCATCGGGACCGTCGCGCCCGAGCAGATCGGTCAGGATTTGGTCAAGCGTGGGCGTATGCAGCTTAATATCCCCGACCTCCGTGAGATAAAACAGCATGACTGGGCGCGCCGCCGTGTCGCCGTTTACGCGGCTCAGCTCCTGGCGCCTGCGGAGCTCCGCGACCGCGGTCGTCTTCCCGGTGCCGTACTCCCCGAACAAGACGAGGTAAGGCGGCTTGGTGGGATTACCCAACCATTCCGCGAACATCTCCTGGACCCGCCCGGATTTGTCCTTTTCCCTCGCGCCGCCATCGACGGCAGAGTGCAGAGCTTGCCGCCGAGCGACGGGCCTCGGTTCCGGGTCGCAGCTTGTGGCGACGGCTCCTTGCCTCGGAGTCGAGCCTCGAACCGAATCTTTCTCAAGCAACTCATTCTTGAGCCGAATCTCGTTCTCGACTCGGTCGACATCCAGGTCCGGGCCGGTACTTGCGTCAAACTCGGTCCGACCAGACGCCACCTCGCGATCAGCCTCGGGACCGTCGGCGCTCGTCTGGTCCGGCTTCTCCTCGCCCCAGTAGGCAAGCCCGTCAACCGCCGCCTCGCCGTCTCGGAGGTAGCTCTGCTCGGCGCCGACCGGGGCGGTGTTGGCGTCAACCGACGCGTTGAACCAACAGGTACGACGGTCGGGCGAGAGCTTGAGGGTGTCGACCACGATCTCAAACGGAAGCGACTGGGTATCCGCGATCCGGTTGACCTTGGAGCGCATCTCGCGGAATCGATCAAGCGGCTTCGGGTTGTCGGCGAACAGCGCGACGAGAACCCCCTCCAGGTTGAGGTGGCGCTCGTCCGGCTCTGCCACCAGGGCGAGCGCGCACAGCTGACCGATCCGTTCCTCAAGCACGCCGGAGGACTCACCCTGGATCGCCCCCAGAAACGGGGCGGCCGCCCGCAGCGTTACCCGCGAAAGTTCGGTCATGCTGCCGCCGCCCCGTTCTCGAGTAGCCGAACGACCTCGCTGACGAGCCCGTCAGCGAAGGCGTTGCGTCCGGGCTTATCGACGATTTCTTCGTAGGCGCGGTCCTCTCCGAACATCCAAAGCTCGCCCACCGCGCCGCGATCGCGGTTGCGTCCGACTCGCTTCAGCTGCACCGGCAGGACCGGAATCCCCAGGCCGATTGCGCGATGCAGCTCGCCTTCGATCGAGTAGCGGCTCTTGAGCCAGTCGTAGCTGACCATCACGACAACCAGATCCGAGCTGCGAAGCTGCCGCTGGATCTCGCGATCGACCGGCTGACCTGCGACCAGGCCGGTCCGGAACTCCCACAGCTCAAGCAGGCACTCGCGAACGGTCGGGAGAATCCGCTCAACCCGAGGGAGCAGGCAATCCACCTCGTCACGATCGAGCCCGGCGTAGCTGATGAAAATTTTGGCCATTTTGACACCCTACACGAATCCACGACGGATCACGACGCTTACGCCACGCTCCTACAACGCATCGTCCTGCCGGGAGGTACTCGGACGCTGGGAAGAGCGCCGACAACAGCGCCGAGGCCCATCCTGGCGATCGTGATAACCCGGGCCCGAAATCGTGCTAATTTGCCCGTTTATTGCCACGATTCCCGCGGATTGATGTCATGCGTAGCTTTATGGACCTGGATGCAACCCTCGCCGACCAGCCTCGCGAGCTCGGTCCGCTCCTCGCGCGCATCGATACCGGCCGCGGTCGGGAGGACAAATTTTCCGACCAAGCACCGGCGGTGCTCAAACAGCTCCGCCAGGATGCGCGGATCGACTCAATCACGGCTTCAAACGCGATTGAAGGGATCATCGTCGACGGCGCCCGTGCGCTTCAGATCGGGGAAGGGGCTCCCCGGTTTCGGAACCGCAACGAGCGGGAGTTCGCGGGCTATCGCGACGCGATCGACCGGGTGATCGGAGATCACGAACTCGAACCATTGAGCATCCCGTTCGTCCTGGATCTGCACCGCACCCTCTTCCAGCACGTCGGCGGCCGGGGCGGATACCTCAAGACCGACCAAAACTTCATCGTCTCCTACGAACACGGTCGCCGCGAGGTCGTCTTTGCGCCGCCACCGCCGCACGAAACCGAGTTCCTCCTCGGCGAGACAATCGACCGCTACAACGCTGCCCAGCGCGACCAGGCCGGACACCCGCTGGTCCTAATCGGCGCCTTGATCGTCGATATCCTCGCGATCCACCCGGTCGCCGACGCAAACGGTCGGCTTGCCCGGCTGATCACCACCCATCAGCTCGCTTCACAGGGATACGGGGTCGCGCGCTACGTCAGCCTCGAACAGCGGATCTACGACTCAAAGCACACCTACTACGACCGCCTTGCTCGGTCTCAAAAGGGCTGGCACAGCGGCGAGCACACGATCTGGCCGTGGGTCAAATATCTCGCCTCGATCCTGGCCAGTGCATACGAGGAGCTCGAGAAGCGTGTCGCCGACGCAAGCCGCAGCGGTGAAAATAAGCAGGATCGAGTCCGCCGATATATCCTTGAGCAGGCGCCGCCGGATTTCCAACGACGTGACCTCGAACGAGCGCTGCCGGGGGTGAGCCCGGCGACCATCCGGCTCGTCCTCAACCAGCTTCGAGACGCAGGCAAGATCGCGGTGAATGGCGGCGGTCCCGGCGCGCGCTGGCAACGGTCCTAAAGCGAGGTTGGGCGCCGCCGAACCATCCGAACCGCCAGCGGAGATCTAGCGGCGAACTACCGGCGATCGTCCGCAGATCGACCCCGCTGGCTACGCGGCTTCCTCGAAGCCCCCGCCGTCGAGCTTGTCTGGTCCATCGATCTCGGCGAGGTCGCCGAAGCGGGTTCCTGCATGCCACCCCTCGCCGTCGGTAGCGGACGGGGAATACGAGGTCATCTCGGGGAACGCTTCCTCCGCCGCCCGAGTTGCGGCGGCATCACGTTCGGCGAGCAAAGGGACCAAGGCGAGGCCTTGATCCCCGCCAACCGCCGTGACCGTCGCCGCGACGGTCTCACCCAAGCGGTGACCGATTCGAACCGCAAAGGCGACCAAGAACGAGCGCCGAAACCGGGTCGTGCGGCTACGCCCGTAGTTGTCGTACTTGGAACCCTGTTGGCGCAACGCCACGGTTGCTTGGACGAGTAGCGAGGTAAATAGCTCCTCGACTGCGTCCAACTCTTCGGCGCACCCAAACGCGGTGCTAAATCCGAGTTCTTTGCACCAGACGGTGTGGCAGCCGTTGGCGTCAGCGATCCGGGCGAGCAGCATACTCTTGGCGTCGGCGTATGGGTCGTCAACGGCGAGCCGGCGTCCGATCGGGGTCGCCTCCGAGCCTCGGCCCTCGGCCTCGAGCAACGCCCGGTCGATCCGGTGGCGGGTCATCATCTCCTGAGCCTTCGCCGTGAACGCGTCCGCCTCAGCCTCGAACGTGGTCGATTCGGCCTTGGCCAGCAACGACCGGACCTTGCTCAGCACCGAGCCCGGAAGGCTGCCAGGGTCAACCGTTGCCCCGGCGCGCCAGCGCGACGGGGGCTCGACAAGTAACGGCAAGGCGGGTAGCGACATCAAAAGCGCCGTCGAGCGCACCGCTACGGCGAGGGCCTCGGACCAGTCGCCATCGGCCTCGAGCTGTTGTAGGTACGTCGTCCCTGGTGACCAGGTGCGACCTGCCTCGATCTGTTCGAGCTGACCCATCCAGGCTGGCGCGGCGCTGCGGCCAAGGTCCTCATAGGTCGCGGATTGGGAAGCGATCGCCCAGCGAACCAGGCGGATTTCGCTCTGGCCCAGACGACGGGCGACGATCCGGTCGAGATCAACCGGCTGCCACCCCGCCTCCCAGAGCTGGTAGATGTGCCTTTCAATTGTCGCGAGAACCTCCCGGGCGACCTCGACTCGCGGCTCGGCGGCGAGCCTTAAAACGGCCCGAGAGACAAACGAAGTGTCACCCGCTTGCTGGCGCGAAACCACGAAGAAAAACCGGTCAGCGATACTCGGCCTGGCATCGCCAGGTCCGCTCGAGCGCGCATCCGAACCCGAGTGCGGCGGCCGATTGCCCCCCGGGGGACGTGGCCCACTCTGAGTTCGCTTGCGTTTGCGAGCCTTCTCGGCCCGCCGTTGGCGGTTTGCTTTACCCATAACTTGAGCTTATAGCGCGGCCGCCGGACGGAATCGCGGATCGGGCGCCGCCCTGATTCTGAGATGCGATCACACCGACCCACCAGCCGTCGCCTCGGGGGGCGGCTCGAAGCCCCGGCACGCCACGACCGGAATCCGCGGATAGCGCGGGAAGCGCTCATCTTGGCGCGAGCGCTCGCACAACGAGAAGCTCGATCCGCGGGTGTTGCGAATCACCCGCTGGTGGCGACAACCGCCGCACAGGCCGCCAAATCCTGAAGATCGATCCATTGCGGCGATTATCGCCCCCGCAGCGGGCGAGCGTCGGCGGCGGGCCGATACTTCATTTTGTATAGCATTAGCTGCAGTGCTGCGACGACTGCTCACCCTGCTCGGCCCGTACCGCCGCGCCTCCTGGATTTCGCTCGGCCTGGCCTGGCTGGCGATGCTGTTTACGGTAGTAATCCCGCTCCTGGTCGGGCATACGATCGATGCGGTCCGCGACCACGACTCCGACGCGGTGGTGTCGTTCGGTCTCGCGATTGTCGCCGCGGGCCTGATCCGACTCGGTCTCACCGTGATTCGGCGGATCGTCGCGGGCAAGATCTCGCTCTGGATCGAATACGACCTGCGCGAGAAGATCTACGGCCACCTGCAGCGCCTTGAACTGGGGTTTTTCGACGCCCAGCAGACCGGGCAATTGATGTCGCGTGCGACCGCCGACCTGCAGGCGGTTCGATTCTTTTTGGGCTACGGACTGGTCTTCATCAGCCAGAGCGGGCTGACGATCTTGCTCGCTTCGGTGGTGATGATCGCGATCAAGCCGTGGCTGGCGGCGATCGCGCTGCTGCCGGTGCCGCTGGTCGTCTTCACCGCGGCCCGCTTCAATCGGCGCTCGCGTCCGACCCTGGCCGAGGTTCAGCAGCGACTCGGCGAGGTCAGCGCCGAGATCGAGGAGAGCGTCGCCGGGGTCCGGGTTATAAAGGCGTTCGGGCGCGAGCGCGAAATGCGCGAGCGTTTCGCGCTCAGCCTGACCCGCCTGTTCGATCAGAACCTGATCGCAACCAGACTGCGCGCCTTCTACAACCCGCTGATCGGCTTCCTACCCAACCTCGGGCTCGCCGCGATCCTCCTGATCGGGGGCAACCAGGTGATCTCGGGAGGGCTTACCCTCGGCGAGTTCACCGCCTTCAACAGCTACCTGCTGATGCTGATCGGGCCGATGCGGATGCTCGGGGTGGCGCTCGGGATGTCGCAGCGGGCATTTGCCTCCGGGGACCGGATCTTTGCGCTACTCGACCGCGAGCCGCAGATCGTCTCGGCGCCGGGCGCACACCGACTCCCGGCGGGTCCCGGCCGAGTCGAGTTCCACGGGGTCGAGCTTGATTACAACCCGGGCGGCTCGGCGCAGCTGGCGCTGCGCCAGGTGGATCTGCGGATCGAGCCCGGCCGGACGATCGCGCTGGTCGGCCCAACGGCTTCTGGCAAGACCAGCCTGGTCGCCCTGTTGGCGCGCCTATACGACCCGAGCCGCGGCCGGATCGAACTCGACGGCCACGATCTGCGGCAGCTCGATCTCGGCTCGCTGCGCTCCGAGATCGCCTTCGTCAGCGAGGACAGCTTTCTCTTCTCGGCCTCAATCGCCGACAACATCGCCTACGCCCGCCCCGAGGCGAGTGCCGAAGCGATCGCGACCGCCGCCCGCCGAGCCCAGGCGGCCGAGTTCATCGAGCGTCTTCCCGATCGCTACGCGACGATCGTCGGTGAGCGTGGCCTCACCCTGTCGGGCGGCCAGCGGCAGCGGATCGCGATCGCTCGGGCGCTGCTTGCCGACCCTCGAATCCTCGTCCTCGACGACGCCACCTCGTCGGTTGACGCCTCGACCGAAGCCGCGATCCGGGCCGGGCTTGCCGAGGCGCTGGCCGATCGCACCACCTTCATCATCGCCCACCGTCTCTCCTCGATCTCACTGGCCGACGAGGTCGTCGTGCTCGAAGGCGGCCGAGTGATCGACCGGGGCAGCCATCTCGAGCTGACCGGGCGCTGTCCGCTCTATGCAGAGATCGCCGAGTTTGGGCTTGAGGATGCGGTCTTTTTGCAGCGCGACCTCGAGGACCGCGAAGAGCTGGCGCGGCTGTGAACGAGCGCGGCGGACTGAGCGGATTCGGAGCGCTCGTCGGCGAGCTCTGGGCGGTCCTTCGCGGCGAGGGCGATCGCCGCCGCAAGCTGGCCTGGCTGTTCAGCCTTTTGCGACCCTACCGTGCTCAGGTCGCGCTGATGGCGGTTGCGCTGGTGGCCGCGACCGCCGCCGGGCTGGCCCCGCCCTACCTGGCTGGCCGCGCCGTCGATGACGGAATCGGCGCCCGGGACTCCTCAGCGCTGAGCGTGATCGTCATCGCCTTCCTCGCCTCGGCACTTGTTTACTGGGCTGCGACCTACGCCCAGACCTACCTGGTCGGCTGGGTCGGCCAGCGCGCCCTGCGCGATCTGCGCGGCCGCATCTACGCCCACCTCCAGACAATGTCGATCGGCTTCTACACCCGCCGTCGCCCCGGCGTCTTGATCTCGCGAATGACCAACGATGTCGTCGCCCTCGACAGCCTGATCAGCGACGGCGTCGTCACCCTGTTTTCGAGTCTGCTCACCCTGATCGGGGTGATCGTGATCTTGGTGGTGCTCGACCTCAAGCTGGCGCTGGTCACCTTCCTGACCTTTCCCCTCCTCGCCCTCGCCAGCGCGATCTTTCGAATCGTCGCCGCCGACGCCTACTCGCAGACCCGCGAGAAGATCGCCGCGATCGCGGCCCATCTGCAGGAGTCGCTGAGCGCAGTCCGGGTGGTCCGAAGCTTTGGCCAGGAACCTCGCCACATCGACGAGATGTCGCGCCTCAACGAGGAAAACCGCCTCGCCAACCTCCGCACCGTCTATCTCAACGCCTCCTACTTCCCGGCGGTCGAGATGCTGTCGGCAATCGGCACCGCGGCGATCCTGATCGTCGGCGGCAACCGTGTCATCGACTCGACCCTGACGGTCGGCGTTCTGATCGCGTTTATCGGCTATCTGCAGACCTTCTTCGACCCGATCCAACAGATCTCTCAGCTCTACACGACCTACCAACAGGGAATGGCGGCGCTCGACAAAATCTTCGAACTGCTCGACACCTCGCCCGATATGGTCGATCGACCCGACGCGGTCGACCCGGGTCGACTACGCGGCGCGATCGGATTGCGCGAGGTCTCCTTCGCCTACGACGAAACCGCGAAACCGCACTCCGCCGCCGAGGCGGCGGAGATCCGCTGGGCGCTGCGCGATCTCAGCCTTGCGATCGAGCCTGGCCAGACGGTGGCGCTGGTCGGCCAGACCGGCGCTGGCAAATCCACCCTGGCGAAGCTGGTCGCCCGTTTTTATGACCCCCAGCACGGTGCCGTCACGATCGACGGGCACGACCTGCGCGATCTACGCGCCGAGCCGCTTCGCCGCCAACTCGGGATCGTCCCCCAAGAAGGCTTCCTGTTCTCGGGCAGCGTTCGCGACAACCTCGCCTTCGGCCAACCGGGGGCCGCCGACTCGGTCCTGCTGGCGGCGCTCGAGGCGATCGGCGGCGCCGAGATGCTCGCGCGCCTTCCCGACGGCCTTGACTCCGAGGTCGGCGAGCGCGGATCAATGCTGTCAGCAGGCGAGCGCCAACTAGTCGCCTTCGCCCGCGCGATGCTGGCCGACCCGGCAATTTTGATCCTCGACGAGGCGACCTCGAACGTCGATGTGCGGACCGAGCGAGCGATCGAGCGAGGCCTCGAACGCCTGCTCGCCGGGCGCACCGCGCTGGTGATCGCCCATCGGCTCTCGACGATCCGCCGTGCCGATCGGATCGTCGTCCTCAGCGACGGCCGGATGGTCGAGGCCGGAAGCCATCGCGAGTTGATCGAAGCGAACGGCGCCTACGCCGCCCTCCACAGCAACTGGTCGCAGAGCCCCGAACCGAATTACCGCCCCCGAACCGGCGTCGGCGTGACCAATTAGGGAGCGAGCGGGGTGGTGAGGCCGGGGGCCGGATTAGCGGCGCTATTACGAGTTCGCGGCGGTGCCGCATCTGCGGCGTAATCGGCCGCCGGACGGGTGAGACCGTGGTTATTCTTGCGCGAGCCCTTGGCGACGAGAATGACCGCGCGGCCCGCGACGAACCGCGCCGCCGGCGAAAGAGCGCGGCTTGCCAGCGCCTACGGGGAGATCCCGCCGGAGCCGCCGTCGGAGATGCCGCCCGCGCCACCGTCATCAGGCGGGGTCGGCGTCCCTGGGTCGACCGGCGGAGGCGTGGTGGTCCCGGTAGCGCCGGTTGGTTCGGGATCGACCGGAACCGGGGTCTCGGTGGGCGTGGTGGTTGTCGGGGTCGTCGTCGCACCGGGAGTCGTCACGGTTGTGTCGGTCGGCGCTTCGGTGGTCCCGCAAAACTTGAAGCCAAACGCCGCGGCGGCGCTGGTGGCGGAGCTGCGGGCATCGGCCAGATCGGTCGCGAAACCTTCGTAGGCGGTCAGGTCGTCGCGCTCGGCGGCGATCTTGCGATTTGAGAGCACGTCGACCACATCCTGGACCGCTGATAGGTAGGCATCAAGCAGGTCCTGATCGGTCTTGGTGTCGCCGAGATCGCGCAGCGAGGACAGCATCCCCTCGGTGATCGAGGCCTCCTGGGAGGATGCAAGCGCCAATTCAGCGGAGCTGCCAGCACCGCTGGAGATGTTCGCGATCGCGCCGTTTGCCTCCCGGCAACGGGTGTCGCCCTGGGCCACGAAGTCGGCCTTTTCGAGCAGGCCGTTGTTGGTTTCCTCGACCGTTGCGACCTCGGTGATCTGGGCGGTCTCCTCACCACCGCAGGCCGCGAGGGAAAAACCCGCGGCCATAAAAAGGCCGCACAGCGCCAGCCGCAGCACTACCCGCGGCCGCCGAACCGATCTCCAAGCCTCGATCCACCGAGCCGGTCGAGTGAATCCGCGTGCCAGGCCAAGCTGGGGGTCGATTTGCGGACACCCGCGGGGTGGTGCCCCGTGGGTGGTCGCAAATTGGCTTCCAGCGCCGGGA
>JAHEXU010000130.1 GCA_023251975.1 bacterium
GCTTTTTGCACGTCGATGACCTCCGGGCGATCTGGGCTGCTTCCCGAGCTCCGGCGCCGGCGTCCCCGGGCGGCAGCGCCGACATCCCCGGGCGGCAGCAACCGAAGGTTGCGTCCCGCGGGGCGCGCCGATCTGACGGTGAGGGTGCCGGGTCCAGATCGGGGCTGCGTGGCGGATCAACGTGCAATAAGCCTCGACCGGCGCTGCTTTTTGCACGTCGATGACCTCCGGGCGATCTGGGCTGCTTCCCTGAGGTCCTGCTCGTCGACGTGGTGCGGATCGGGTTAGACAACGGGCGCCCGGCTGAACTCGGAAATCGGTGCAGATCAGTCCTGGATGATCGTCGCGACGACCACCGCGAGGACGATTAGCGACTCGGTCAGCCCCACCCACGCAACCGCTCCGAGCAGCAAATCGCGATCAAACGAATCGGCGAGGCCGACCAGGCCGAAGCCAAGCGAGGCCAGCGCGGCAACGCCGGCCCAGCCCAGCACCGAGCGCTCCCAACGCCGATCGGAGCCGCGAATCGAGGCGAAGATCGTCAGCTGAAGGACGAACGGCGCGGCAAAAAGGGCGGTGAAGAGTCCGACCGCAAACAACACGATCCCGAGGTTGACCTCGTCGAGGGAGAGGTAGGGGTGGCCCTCCGCAGCGGCCGCCAGCAGCCCGATCGCGGCGACGACGGCGCCGACCGAGAGCGCGGCCGCTGGCCGACGCGACGGGGTCGGCTCGGCGTCAAACGCCTCCTCAGCGGCGATTCGCGACGGCTCGGGATCGCTCACCGCTCGCACCGGCGGCGCTCCAGCGCCGAAGCAAGGATCCGGGCGTGCATCGCCGCGACCAACTGCTCGAGCGCGCCGACGCCCGCCTCGACCATCTCCAGCGCCCGCTCCGGGTCGACCTCAGCAGCGAGCCGCTCCAACAGCTCAAGCTCGCGTCGCGCCAGCTCGGCGAGCGGCTCGACAAAGCGGGCCGCGTCGTGGATCGTGAAGCCGATCCGCTCGTCAAACCCACCGGCCCGAAACCGCGAGATCGCCTCGATCAGGCGCACCTCCGAGGGGCCATAGCCACCGTCCTCGGGAGCCAGCAGCCGCAGCGCCTCGGCCCGATCGAGGACCTCGCGCGGCACCTGGTAGCGCTCGCTGACGAGGTCGATCGGGGTTCGCTCGCGCTCGACCTCGCGGGCGCGCTCGATCACTCGGTCCTCGATCATCACCAGATCGCGCAGCCGACCCGGATCGGGCGCGTGACGCTCGAGCAAATCGCCGATCACCCGCAACGGCATGAAGCGCTCCTCCTGGAGTTGCTTGATCAAGCGGATCCGCTCGACCAGCTCGGGCGAGTAGTAGGCCATGTTCCGCGAGGTCTTGGTCCCTTCGGGCAACAGTCCTTCGCGCAGGTAGTGGCGGACCGTCGCCACCGAGACCTCGGCGGCTGCGGCAAGTTCTGAGATCTTGAGGAGGGGGCGGTCTGCCACGAGCGGGCCGATGGCCTCAGCGGCCCTTCCACTGCGGATCGCGCTTCTCAAAGAACGCGGTTACGCCCTCGATAAGGTCCTCGGTCGAGAAGGTCAGGCTGAGCTGCGAACGCAGGAACTCGAGCGCGTCGTCAAGCGCCATGTCGGCCTGGCGATACATCGCGTCGTGGCCGAGCCGCATCAGGACCGGTGACTTGGCGGCCAGTTTTTCGGCCCATTCGGTAACCGCGGCGTCGAATTCCTCGCCAGCGACCACCTTGTTGGCGAGCCCGAACTGAACCGCCTGCTCGGCCCCGATCCGCTCACCGAGAAGCATCATCTCGTTGACCTTCTTACGTGGGACGTTGCGATAGATGATCGCCATAATCATGTAGGGGAAGGCGCCGATGTTGATCTCGGGGGTGCCGAAGCTGATCCCCTGCTTGGCGATCAACAGGTCGCAGGAGAGCGCCAGCCCGAGTCCACCGGCGAGGACATGTCCGTTGGCGGCGCAGATCGAGGGCTTGCCGAGCCGCGGCAGCAGCCGGAAGTATTCGAGGAAGAGGTCGTTGGCGAAGTGCTTCTCAACCAACGACGCATCGGCGGCGAACCCGCCGAGGTCCGCCCCGGCGCAGAAGACTCGATCGCCGGCGCCGGTCAGGACCAGCACCCGCACCGCATCGTCGCTGCGCACCCGACCGACCGCGTCAACCAGCTCGCCGAGCATCGTTAGCGAGAGGGCGTTTCGTTGCTCGGGTCGATTCAGGGTGATCGTCGCGACGCCCTGCGCCGAGACCTCATACAGCAGTTGTTCGTAATCCGCCATCGCTTCGCTCGCAAAGCCTATCTGGGGCGCGGGCGGCGTCGGGGTTTGGCGGGGTCCGCTTGCGTTGTGCTGCAACAGTTGGAATAGTGCGCGGATCGCGACCGAGCTGACAGCCCCGCCCCGCCAGACCAAGCCCGCCGCGACGACGCCGGTTCGAACCGCCGCCGACCCAACCGCGCTGCCGACCCCACCCGGACCGCGCAGCCCGGCGCTGTGGCAGACCCAGCGCTTCATCCGCGATCCGCTCCGGTTCCTCGACGACTGCTCGGCGCGCTACGGCGGTTGCGTCCAGATCCACCTACTCGGCTTCGGTCCGACCTTCTGGGTGACCAACCCAGCGGCGATCCACGCCGTCTACGCAAGCGACGACCTGCTGCCGATGCGCGAGGCGGCCAACCTGGTCGTACCGATCTTCGGAAGCCGCTCGATCACCTCGCTGGACGGCCCAGCCCACCTACATCGGCGACGCCAGTTCCTGCCCAGCTTCTCGGGTTCGGTCCTCGAGGACTACGCCGTGCTGACCCGCCGCTCGACCCGCGAAGAGATCGCCGAGTGGCGCGAGGGCGCCGTGGTGGGGCTACACGACGCGCTTTATCGGATCACCCTCGATGTCGTGATCCGATTGCTGCTCGGCGCCGAGCTGGAGCGCGAGCGGCGCCGCCGGGTCGCCGATCTGACCCTGGCGATGATGTCGCGGCTCGGCCTGCTGGCGCTCGGCGAACGGGTCCGTCGCGACCTCGGCCCGGTCTCGCCGTGGGGCCGCTTTGTTCGAATTCGTCAACAACTCGACACGATCCTCTACGAAGAGATCGCGAAGCGCCGGGCCGCGCCGGGCGATGACCTTTTGAGCCGCCTGATCGAGTTCGACGACGAGAATGGGGACCGGCTCGACGACACAGCAATCCGCGACGAGATGATGACGATTCTCGGGGCCGGCAGCGAGACCACCGCGACCGCGGTCGCCTGGACGATCGACTTCCTGCTGCGCGACCCGCAGTTGAACGAAGCGGTCCTGAGCGAGGCCCGGGCGGGCCGAAGCAAGCTCGCCGATACGGTCGTCAAGGAGGCGATGCGGCTGCGTTCGCCGGTCATCTCGTCGGGACGGGTTGCCGCCCGTGACCTCGAAATCAGCGGCTACTCGGTGCCGCGCGGGACCCGGGTCTGGGTCCCAATCAACGTAATTCACCGCGACCCGGCGGTCCATCGCGACCCCGAGCGGTTCGATCCGAGCCGCTACGACGATCCCAACCTGACCGCCTACTCGTGGCTTTCGTTCGGTGGCGGAGTGCGACGCTGCGCTGGCGCCGGGTTCGCGATCCGCTCAACCCGCGAGCTCCTACAGGAGTTGCTACTGAGCTGCGAGCTGACGCTGGTGAGGGCGCGGCCGGAGCGACCGCGAGCTCGCGGCGCGATCGTGATTCCGGGCGCCGGCGTCCCGGTACGTTGGACGCCTCGAAGCGATCAGGCGGCGGCGAACGGGGCACCAAACGACGCAACCGGCAGGTTCCGAGCGGCTGGCGAAGGAGCGGGATCGCCGGACGCGGTCCGATCAATCACCCGGACGAACGCATCGACCACCAGCGGGTCGAACTGAGTGCCGCGGTTTTCCAGCAGCGTCAGGCGAGCGTAGGCCGGCCCCGGCGCCTTGCGGTAGACACGGTCGGAAATCATCGCCTCGTATGCGTCGGCGACCGCCAGGATCGCCGCCTCGATCGGGATCGCCGCGGCATCGAGCCCGCGCGGGTACCCGGTGCCATCCGGC
Source organism: bacterium (assembly GCA_023251975.1). GTDB lineage: Bacteria > Actinomycetota > Thermoleophilia > Solirubrobacterales > 70-9 > JAHEXU01. The sequence continues at coordinate 4,045 of JAHEXU010000130.1, forward strand.
CGCTCGTGGTGCGCTAGCACCCACTCGCGCAGATCGGCCAATTCGCTGGCCCCGAGCAGCCGGGCACCGTGCTCTGGGTGTCGGCGCATCAGCTCCCACTCCGCCTCGTCGAGCGGGCCGGGCTTACAAAGAATCGAGTCGGGAACCGCTACCTTGCCGACATCGTGTAGTTGTCCGGCAATCCGGACTCGCTCGATCCGCGCCTTCTCGAAGCCGAGCTCGGCCGCGATCCGGGCCGCGAAGCGACCCACCACCTCGGAGTGACGAGCGGTGCTTCCCTCGCGCAGGTCGAGCGCCTCGGCCAGGCTGAGCACGGTCTGCAGGTGGTTAGGCGAGTTACTGGCGCGCGCCTCGGCACCCGACTCGAGGACCCCGCGCACCCCCTCGCTGTAGACGACGGAGCGATCGCGACCGAGCAGCTTGGCGGCGAGGCGCGCCTCGCTGGCGTGGCGGATCAGATTGTCACAATCGGTGGCGTCGTCGGGGAAGATCGCGATCCCGGTACTGGCCGTCAGTTTCGAGCCGGGAAACGGCTCCAGCTCGGCCAGGGTGCGGCGAATCTGCTCCCCCAACGCACTCGCCTCACCGACCGCGACGCCGGGCCGCAAGACCGCGAACTCGTCGCCCCCGGTCCGCCAGATCAGATCGAGTGGACCACTGATCTCGCGCAGCGAGCCCGCGACCTGTTGCAGCAGGACATCGCCGGCGCCGATACCGCCGTTGTCGTTGACCAACTTGAAGCGATCGAGGTCAAAGACCACCAGCGCCAGGTTGGCGGCTGCCTCCTCGGCGCGATGAACCTCGCGCTCGACTGCGGCCACCAAGCCGCGCCGGTTCGGCAACGCGGTCAGGTTGTCGATCACGCTGGCGGCGTCAAGGTCGGCGAGCGAACGCTCGAGCCGACTGCGCAGGTAGGCGAGGATCGTCCCGGTCGTCAGCAGGGTCCCGATCAAGATCGTCGCGAAACTCGGCGCGGCGAGGCCGATCGGCTCCGACATCGCGGCGTCGAAGAATCCGGCGACGGCGACAAAGTTGACCACCGAGAAGGTGACGTGGATCGCAGCCGAGCGGACATCGAGCGCGTAGAAGGTAAACAAGCCGGTCCAGAGGTAAAAGAGCGCGAACGGGCTGGTTGCCCCGCCCGAAGAAATGACCGCCGCGGTGGTCATCAAGGTGGCGCTTGCCGGGATCGCGACGGCGAGCTGGCGCGGTATCAGGCGCGCCCCGAGATAAAGCGCCGTACAGGTCACGAAGCTGATCGCCTGGACGATCAAGAGCACCGCCGTGTTGTAGGAATCGGGGTGCGGGACCAAGGCCCCGAGGGTCCCGACCAACGAGGCCGCAAAGCCGGCCATGCAAAGGATCCGAACGTGGCGCGCATAGCCGCGGTCGCGACGCCCGCGAGAGCGCTCTACGGAGGTCGGAGATTGAGCCATCGTGGCTGCTATCGGGCGAAAAGTTGATCCCTTGACGCGCGTCCAGACGCGGTTTGGAACCGGCGGGACCGCGGGGGCGGGCTGCGGTGCCTTGGCCGGCGACGCTCAGCGGCGCTCAGCGGCGCTCAGCGGCGCTCAGCGGCGGCTGATTTGGCAGCGAGCGTGATCGCCCGGAACCAAAATGAAACGCTCGCGCCCGATCTTCGCGGCGAGGCGATCGTCGGGCTCGATCAGATAGCGCGACAGCAGGGCTCGCAACACCACCCGCATCTCAAGCTCAGCCAGCGCCATCCCGATGCAGCGCCGAATCCCGCCGCCGAACGGTATCCACAGTGGCATCTCCTTGACCGGGGGGAGGAAGCGCTCGGGCCGGAAGCGCTCGGGCTCCGGGTACTCGCCCGGGTCACGATGGGCGAGCACGATCGAGTTCATCGCGATCCAGCCCGGCGGCAACGAGTAAGGGCCGAGGTGGGCGGTCACCAAGAGCTTGCGAACCATCACTCCGACAACCGGGCGCTGTCGAAGCGACTCGCGGATGAAGGCCTCGAGATAGGCCAGCTTGTCGGCGCCGTCGACCGAGGCGAGCAGTGGCTCGAGGCAATGTTGGTTGCACCGCAGCCGCTCGACGGCCCAGCTGAGCCCTGCCGCCGAGGTCTCATGCCCGGCCATCAGCAGCGTCATCAGCTGGTCGCGCAACTCGCGGTCGGCGAGGCCAACCCCGTGCGAATCGGTCGCGGCGATCAGGCCCGACAGAACATCGCAGCGATCGGCGAGCGCAGGGTCGAGGCGGCGCGATTCGATCTCGATCAAGAACAACCGGTCGAGGGCGGCGAGGCGTCGCATCAGCCGCCCGTACGGGCTCAATCCGCCGAGCGACTTTCGAAACTGCGGCGTCAGCGTAAACGGCGAGCCGCTCAGCGCCATCACGGCGCGGAACGCCGCGATCAAGGCGGGCCGTCGCGAATCCGCCGGCCCCAGCATCACCTCGAAGATCACCGCGACGGCAATCTGGTCGAACAAGCGTCGCAGCGGAAGCTCGCCCCGCTCGGGAAGCGCGGAAATCTCGCGATCGGCGATTTCGCGGATCAGCTCGAGGAAGCGCTGGAATGCCGCACCGCGGAACATCGGCAGCAGGATGCGGCGATGGCGCAGGTGCTCGTTGCCGTCGAGGAGGAGCAACGAACTCGATCCGACGACCGGCCGGAAGAGACCGTTGGCGTCGCCCATCCGGACCTCTTCGGGGCGGGCATCGAGGACCTGGCGGATCGCGGCCGGGTCGCCGATTACCGCGACCTTGCCGGTCGGGCCGAGGCGGGCCCGAAAGATCGAGCCGTGGGCGGCAGCGCCACGCTCGACGTATCCGACCGGGTCTCGAAACCACTGGATCGCCTGCCACCAATCCGGCTCGGAGGGGCCGTCCGGCAGCGCCACGGTCCCCACGTCATCAAGCAGGGCGGCGCCGGTTCGACGCCCGATCCCACGACGTTGCGGTTCGACCGAGGGGAGGCGCCGCGGCGGCGCCGGCCCGGCGCGGTCGGCGATCGCGGGGGGCGGGGCAACCGTCCGGACCCGATCCCGAGCGCTCAGATCACCTTCTCCTCGGAAACTACCGTCCATTCAATGCGATGGTATGGCGGCTTTAGCAGGCCCTTTGGGCTCCTCGATGGCCCAATCAGCGGCGGTTTTTGGCGGTGATCTTGCGGAAAGTAGGAAGCGATACCTCCTACTTCGGCAACTTCTTCGCTAGCCTCAACCCCCCCGCTGCCGCAGCAGCATGGAACTATCGAGGAGGAGAACCGCCATGGCCGCAACCGACACCGTCTTGCGCCCCGATCACGGCAGCCGTCGTCGCCACTTTTTGTTCACCGACGAACACGAGGACCTGCGCGAGTCAATGCAGGCCTGGGTAAGCAACGAGATGTTTCCCCATCGCAACGAGTGGGAGGAGACGCTGTGGCCAAACTCGATCCTGGCGCGAGCCGGTGATCTCGGTTACCTCGGCCTCTGCTTTCCCGAGGCCTACGGCGGGCAGGGTGGTGACTACTACTACTCGCTGGTTCGAGCCGAGTGTCTCAGCTACTCGGGCAACGGCGGCGTCAACATGGGTTTCGCAGTCCAGACCGACATGGCGTTGCCGCCGATCGAGATGCTCGGCAGCGAGGAGCTAAAGCAGCGCTACCTGCCGGAGGCGATCACCGGGCGCAAGATCGCCGCACTCGGGATCACCGAGCCTGGGGCCGGCTCCGATGTCGCCGGAATTCGCACCGCAGCGCGCCGCGATGGCGACGCCTACGTAATCAACGGCTCGAAGACCTTCATCACCAACGGCGCCCGCGCCAACTTCATCGTCTTGGTCACCAAGACCAACCCGGAGGCGCGCCACGACGGAATCACCCTGTTCGTCGTCGACATGCGCGACGACAACGGCGAACTGATGCCAGGCGTGACGATCTCGCGGACGCTTGAAAAGATGGGGATGCACTCGTCGGACACAGCCGAGCTGAGCTTCGAGGATGTCCGGGTCCCGGCCGAGAACATGCTCGGCGAGGAAGGCAAAGGGTTCTACCACATCAGCTGGGAGCTACAGGGGGAGCGGTTGGTCGCGGCGGCTGGCTGCAACGCCGGCGCCGAGCGGATGTTCGAGCGGGCGTTGGAATACGTCAAGGAGCGAGAGGCGTTCGGGCGCCCGATCGGCAAGTTCCAGGCGATCCGTCACAAGTTTGGCGAGATGGCGACCAAGATCGAGGCCTCGAAGCAACTCACTTACGCAACCGCGTGGCGATTCGCCAACGGCGAGTATCCGGTCCGCGAGATCACCGCCGCCAAGCTGTTCGCCTCGCGGATGTGTTGCGAGGTCGCCGACGAGTGCGTCCAGGTGCTCGGCGGCTACGGCTACATGCGCGAGTACGAGATCGAGCGGACCTACCGCGATGTCCGCCTGAACCGAATCGGCGCTGGCGCCGATGAGGTGATGCTCGAGGTAATCGGCCGCACTTACGGCCTGTAGCGGTGGATCAAGGGCCCGGGCCCCGAGGATCTTGGGGGGCAAACCGGCCAGCGCCAAGATCGGCCTCGATAACCCTGACCGCCCTGCTGCTCCTCGCCGTGGGGATGTTCGGCTGCCGATCGGGTGAACCGTCCGGCGAAATGCCCGACCCGGGGGCCTTGGCCGATCCCAGCCGCCCCGAGGTCGCCTCGCAACCGCGGCTGGTCGCCGCGCTCGGCGACTCGATCACCGCTGGCTCCCCGCTTTGGGACCCAAATCCAAGCCAGCGAGCGGATGACGGCTCAGCCGACGAGCGCAGTCAATTCGAGTACTGGGCCGAGCGCGAGCTCGACGGTTTCGAGTTCCGTAACTGCGGCGTCTGGGGCGAGCGAACCGACGAGATCGCAGCCCGCTTCGACGCCTGCGTCGAGGGGGCCGAGATCCTGATCGTGCAGGGCGGGATCAACAACATCGTCCAAGGCGAGCCGATCGGGCCAGCGGTTTCTGACCTCAGGGCGATGGTGGAGCGCGGCAAGGCGCTCGGCCTCGAGACCTACCTGGTCGATGTCCTGCCCTGGAACAACGGCTACCCCCAGGCCGTCGGGCCGATTAACGCCCTGAACCGGAAGATCGCCCGGCTCGCCGCGGACGAAGAAGTCCCCCTGATCGGATTCCACGACATCCTCGAGGACCCCGCGGCGCCAGACCGAATGCGACCCGATCTCACGATTGAGGGCGATCACCCATCGATCGCCGGCTATCGCCTGCTCGGTCTCGAGGTCGCCAACGCCCTCAGCCTCGATCCGCCCGCCGCAAACCGGCCGAAGTGACCAGCGAACCGGAGTCGATTCGCGCCCACCCCCGGGGCCAACCACCCCGCCGGTTTCACCAATCGACCCCGGACTTGGCCTGGAACTCGTGGTTCATCCCAGCATGATCGGGGATGATCCATCGATGCCTGCGGATCGCCTTCTGTGTCGGCGGAGATCAGAATGCCGACGCTCCGCCAGGCGCCAAATCGCCTCGTCGAGCGGACCAAGCTGCAGAAACCCCGTTATGCGGTGGCGAACTGCAGGTTCGATCGGCTCGATCGCCACTCGGCCTGGCGTCACCGAACCGGCTGGGCGAATCCGCTTTCCAGCCAAGTCGGGGGTCGATCGTTAACCCCCGCGCGGTGGCGCCCCGGGGGTGGGTGCGAATCGCCTCCCGGTGCCGGGATGGGGGCGGCCTCGCCGGTCGGTTCCGTGTATCCAGGCTCAGTCGGGCTTTGGCCGACGCTGCTCCGCCACCGGGGTGCCGGACTCGTCGGCGATGTCTTTCGGGGGCCAGGTGCCGAACCAGTTGTCACGGGCGCCGTCGATTGTTATCACCGAACCGGAGTGGAACTCGCCGGCGGGCGAGGCCAGATATGCCACCATCCAGGCCATCTCGGCCTCGCTGCCAAGGCGCCCCGCCGGGACGGTGCCCTGGAGGTTCTTGACCACCACCTCGGGGTACTTGGTCAGCAGGGTCTGGGTCGCAAACTGACCGGCGGCCAGGGCGGTCAGTTTGATGTTGAATCGCGCCCACTCGATCGAGAGCGTTTTCATCATGTTCTCAACGGCGGCTCGAGCAGCGCCGGAATGGACCATCCCCGGCATCCCGTTGTGGGGCGACAGGGTGACGCTGATGACCTTGCCACGCTGCTGCGGAATGAAGGCCAACCGCGCCGCTGCCGAGGTCATCAGCCAGGTGCCCATCACGTTGAGTTCGATGACGGTGCGAAATCCCTTCGCCGAGATCGCCTCTGCCGGGCTGAGGAACTGGCCGCCGGCGTTGTTGACGAGCAGATCGAGCCGGCCGTGGCGCTCGACAATGCCGCCGATCAAGACTTCGACCGCCGCCTCGTCACGGATATCGACGCCAAACACCTCGGCCCGCCCGGAGTCAGATTCGATAATCGCAAGCGTTTCCTGCAGCGGCTCGAGGCGGCGCCCGCACCCGATCACGATGGCGCCAAGGCGTGCCAACTCACAAGCGATCTCACGCCCGAAACCACTGCCGGCACCAGAAACAAGACAGACCATCCCGTCCAGTAGATCGTCGCGGAAAATTCTTGTCGATCCCGTAGCCTCGCTCATCCCGCCAGGTTAACCGGACTCCGGCAACCCCGATCAGTTGCCACCGCGAACACCAACGAGCCACAGCTCCTAGTGGTCCCTCCTGCAAATCCGTTTACTCACCAGCTCAAGCTGCCAGCACCTTCCCCGTGTACGTCCATTTGAACGGCGTCGCGGTCTGGTTGTAGGTCTCGACGAACGCCAGCA
>JAHEXU010000258.1 GCA_023251975.1 bacterium
CGCGCGGCTCCGGGTATCTGCTCTATCGGATCGTCGACGACGCCTTCGATTACTGCTTCCCGATGCTGCGAAAGATCGGCAATAAGCTCGACGCGGTCGAGGAGGACATCTTCGAGGCCGGTGCCTCGCGGGCGGTCGTTCGCGATATCTCCAACGTCAAGCAAGAGATCATCAACTTCCGCAAGGTGATCCGGCCACAGCGGCCGGTCCTGCGCGACCTCGAGAACGTCAAGCAGCGCTTCCTCGCCCCCGACCTCGATCTCGAGATCTACTTCGACGACATCGTCGATGCCCACGAGCGGATTTGGGACATGCTCGAGAACTACAAGGAGGTGGTCGAAGCGCTCGAAGACACCAACGAGGCGGTCCTGCAACACCGGGTCAACGACATCCTCCGAGTCCTGACCGCGATCAGCGTCATCGTCCTCCCCCTGACCCTGCTGGCCAGCGTCTGGGGAATGAACGTAGCCGTCCCCGGCGAAGGCTCCAACGCCGCCTTCTGGGTCGTTGTCGGCTCAATGATCCTCCTCTTCGCCGCCATGATCGCCTACTTCCGCCGCCGCGACTGGCTCTGACCGAGAGGCCTGAACGCCTGAGCGAAATCAGCAGTCCCGGTTACGAACTTGCCGTGCTGCGATGCTTGAACTGGGATCTCCCATCAGCTGCTGCTCGATGATCTCGGCGACCTGGGTTGGCAGCTCGGCGCTGGGCGGGGCCGACGGTATCGTTTTCGGGCACAAGCTCCGACGGGCAGCCCGAGCAGGGCTCGGGGCGGTGGGAGACGATCTCGTCGGGCCGATCGGTGGGCTGGCGGTTCTTGCCCTTGCGCCCGGGTTGGCCGCCGCGCTTTTTACCCGAGCCTTCGCGTGGCTTTCGCCTGGGGTCTCCGGCGGGTTGGTCGAGGGCGACTTCGAGCGGTTTCACACGGAATGACGAGGGATCGAGCAATCAGTTGACGCCAACGCGGTGCTCGTTCGCGTGAATTACCATTAGTTTGCGATCACCTATGCCAACACACCAGCGACGCCCTCCGAGATCGACGAATTCCCCGGGCTCCCGATCCGGTGGCGCCGGGATAAATGTTGCGGACCATCCGCGTCCCGCGCCGCGTACCGTCGCTTCGCCACAGCTCGTATCCGTCCGTGCCGTGATCGGCCGCGAACATCAGGATGTCCCGTAACCGGTCAGGAAGTAGGGCTCAGAGCCCATCAGTCCGGGCAGGATGTCGCGCACGAGATTCGCCCGCCCCCGGGTCCCGTCGGTCGTCCAGAGTTCGTATCCGCGGTCGCCGTCATCCGCTATCTGGAAGACCCGCTTTCCCGCCTTCGCGAACTCCTCCACCCCGTGATTGATGGCTGGGACTCCGCCCCGCGATCGATGTCTTTGAGAGGCCTGGGCGCGGGCGGCGCGGATGCAAACGCCGACGCCGCCGACACCGCCGCTGCCAGCATCGCGAGGCCTACTGCCTTCGACCACGGCTGACATCCCTTTCCTCTGGTTCGGGTTGGACCTACCGTGGCCGCCGCGCTCAGCCGACGCCGCCGATCCGGTCGAACGGGTAGTAGCGGGCGATCACCCGCCCCTCGATCTGATCGATCGGGATCGGACCCCAGTAGCGGCTGTCCTCGCTCGCCGACAGGTTGTCGCCGACGACGAAGACCTGCCCGAGGGGAACGGTGATCGACTGCGGCAGCTCGCACTTGCGCCCAGTCAACCCGCGGGGGCAGGCGGGTTCATCGAGGACCTCGCCGTTGCGAACGATCCGCCCGGCGACGAGCTTGATCTCATCTCCCCCGACGCCGACGACCCGCTTGATGAAGATCATTGAATCGGGGCGATCAAGGGAGACGGGGCAGCTTTGCCGGGGCGGGTGCTGGGTCCCGCAGCGCTCGTCGCTGGGCGGGTGAAGGGCGATGATGTCGCCGTTTTCGGGCGTCTCGTCGCGCACCGCCAGGATCCGGTCGTCGGGCTCGATGGCCGGGGTCATCGAGCCCGTCGGGACCACGTAGGCATGGCCGCCGAAGACGAGGACGAAGACCAGCCTCGGCACTATCGCGACGCTGGCCAAGGCGATCGCCGCGCCACCGCTTCGCGAGTGTCCGTCACTGAGCAGATAGATGCCGCCAACTACGGCTGGGATCCCTGCGAGCAACCCGAAGGGGAACGAGGCGATCGCCGCGATCAGCGTCAGCGGCGGCACCCAGCTGTGTTCAGCCGCTCCGCTCAGATCCTCGAGATCGTCGCCGTCCTCAATCCTCACCGCCGCGACCCCACTTGTGAGCGCGGATCGTGTCGGCGAGCATGCGGGCGTTGGCGCCGGTCGCCGATCGTGCTGCTTCGCCTAGATCTCGCTCGAGACGACCGAGTCTTCAGCGAGGGGTTGACTGTGGATTTCACGGATCGGCTCCCTGCAGGGTGGGAGTTGTGGGCCGGGTGGCGTATGTCTATCAATTCTCCTAGCCAGCCGGGTTGCTCGCCCCGTATCCTCCCGCCGTGAGCATATACCGGTATTGAGTTAGTTAGTGCCGGAACGGCGCCCCGGTCACCCGGTCCGGGCGGCGTCTGCGGCCGCCGACCGGCGCATCAGCCAATCCGTCGTCGGCTGCCACCGGACGCAGGCGAGCCCTCGAGCCGTCGAGAGCCACATCCGCTTGTTACGCGCCACGCAGGCTGACCACCAACGCCTGATCTAGCGCCACGAACCGTGACGACGGCAGGATTCGCCGTTGTTGTTGTTTTTCGTCGTTGTTGGTCGTTCGTTCGTTCGTCGTTCGTTGGTCGTTCGTTCGTTGGTCGTTCGTTCGTTGGTCGTCGTCCGTCGTCCGTTCGTCGCACCCCGCCCCCGCCCGGGTAGCCGCCCCTCCCGCCGCGTAGCTGCAGTCCGTAGGACAAAGCGGAGCGGCGGGAGGGGCGCCGCCTTCGGCGACCC
>JAHEXU010000131.1 GCA_023251975.1 bacterium
CGGAGACCACCACCCCGACACGCTCACCTCGATGAACAACCTGGCAGCGACGCTGTGTGCACAGGGCGATCTCGCCGCGGCCCGCCGGCTCCTTGAGCAGGTCCTCGAAGCGCGCCGAGAGCTGCTCGGAGACCACCACCCCGACACGCTCACCTCGATGAACAACCTGGCAGCGACGCTGTGTGCACAGGGCGATCTCCCCGCGGCCCGCCGGCTCCTTGAGCAGGCGTTTGAGCTGGGGCGGGAATCGCTGCGACCCGAAATGGAGCTCGCGCGGGCGATCGCAAATGGGCTGATTTCGCTTTGTGAGGCCGCGGGTGATGCGGAGTGTGCCGCCGAGGTACGCGCCTGGCTGGAGTTGTAGACGCGCGGCGCGATCGCTGCGGTGCGCTGATCTCGCGCGGATCGTGGCGCCGCTGCGGCTTGGATTCGCGATCGCCGACCGCACAAGAAGGCTGGCGCCCCGACAAGCACCACCGGCTCGGCAAGATGCCAGGATCCGCTGCGCCCTCGACATCGAGGTCGACGCCGACGAGATCCGGAACGTCGCCGCTGACCACTGTTCGCGCTGATCATGACCGATCGCGCCCTAACCGAAGCCGAGATCCAGCTCGTTTGTCGCCACCGGCCGAATCTCGAGAAACCCCATCACCAGCCCAGGTCCGTTCATGACGCCCCAACCGCCTGATAGACGCCGTCGGCCCGGCGAGCTCGGGATCGAGCGATAGGCTTTGCGATGCGAGGTGACCGCCAGCGTGGCGGGCGATTTCAGGTTGTCGATCGACCAGCCGACAACAGATAGGCAGTGATGTCGGAACAGACCGATCATGGCGTCGTTTTCGATCCGCTTTGTCCGGAGGAGCAGGAGACCAGAATGCGGCTCGACACGATCCGGGTCGGGTCGCTGCTCAGCATGGTGGCTGCGATCGGCATCGTCGCTTACGCCGTTTTGAGTTGGTCGGATCCGAACCGCTCGGCGATCCTCGCCTTCGGCGCGCTGGCGTCGATCACGGCGATCGCGGTCGAACTCGGACCGAGCGAGAAGCTTGTCCGCTCGCGACACCGCGAGGTCTACTTTGTCGGCTGGGCGATCCTCAACATCACGATCTGCTTCGCGCTCGCGCTGGCCGACGGCGGCGCCGACTCGCCGCTGGCGCTGTTGTTCTTCTTGCCGATCTTGTTCGGCACCTTGTCGTTTCCGTTGCGATGGACGCTGGCGGTCGGGGCGATCGATGTCGGAGCGCTGCTTGCGGTCGCGGTGATCGAGCACAACCCACCGCTACACAGTGCAGCCGCCGCTTTCGTCCTGCTGTGCGCGGCGACGCTGACCGCCTGGGAATCGCGAAACCAAGGCGCGCGGGTCGCGCAGATCACCGAAGCGACCGCGGCGCTACGAAGCAGCGCCGTGGTCGCCTCAGCGCGGGCAGTCCAGCAGGAGGAGGTGGCAAAGCTCGGCGACCGGGCACTTGGCGGACTCGACCTGGAGAGCCTGGCCAAACTGGCCGCCGACGCGGTGCTCCAGTCGATGGGGGTCGAGATGGCGCTGGTACTGCGATTGCACGCCGCCGAGGGCCGATTCGATGCGATCGCCTTCAGCGGCTACCAACCGGACAACCCCGAGGACTTCTCGATCCCGGCCGACGCCGGCTCCCAAGCGGGCTACACGATCGCCACCGGGACCGCGGTGATCGTCAGCGACTGGGGAAGCGAAGAGCGCTTCCGAATCCCGAAAGCGCTGCGCCCGGCCGGTTTCCAAAGCGGCGTCAGCATCGTGATCTGGGCCAACGGCGCCCCCTACGGGGTGCTGAGCGTGCAGTCGACCAACCATCGCAACTTCGGCCCCCAAGACCTCACCTTCCTGCAGGCGGTTGTCAACGTGCTCGGCCACGCCACCGAGTTGCGGGTCAAAGAGCAGCAGATCCGCCACGACGCCCTGCACGACCCGCTGACCGGGCTGGCCAATCGCAACCTCTTCCTCGACCGGCTCGACCACGCCCTGGTTCGCGCCCTGCGCTCCTCCCGCAAGGTCGCCGTCTTGTTCTTGGACCTCGACCAGTTCAAGCGGATCAACGACTCGTTCGGACACAGCGCCGGCGATGAGCTGATCGCGGCGGTCGCGCTGCGGTTGGTCACGGCGCTCCGCCCCGGCGACACGATCGCCCGCTTTGGCGGTGATGCCTTCACCGTTTTGCTGGAGCCGATCGACAGCCCGCGCGACGCCGAAACCGCCGTCGAGCGAATCCAACGCTCCTTCGAGCGGCCGATCGAGGTCTTCGAGATCGACCACTTCATCTCAGCCAGCATCGGAATCGCGATCGGCGACGGCACCGAGGATCCCGATGTTCTGATCCGTGACGCCGACGCGGCGCTGCACGCCGCCAAGGAGGGGGGGCGTGGGCGTTCGCAGATGTTCAGCGGCGCCACCCGAGTGCGGATGCTGGAGAGCCTCGAGATCGAGAACGACCTGCGGCGAGCGATCGAACGCAAGGAGTTCCGCCTCTACTGCCAGCCGGTGGTGCGGCTGGCAGACCGCTCGATCACCAGTTTCGAAGCGCTGATTCGCTGGAACCACCCGCTGCGCGGGCTGCTCGGGCCGCTCTCTTTCATCCCGCTGGCCGAGGAGTCGACCCTGATCCACCAGATCGGCGAATGGGTGGTCCGGGAAGCCTGCATGCGGGCGGCGGCGTGGCAGCGGCGGGCCCCCGGCGACGAGCCGATCGCCGTCTCGGTCAACCTGTCGCCGCGCCAGCTGGTCGACCCTCGCCTCCCCGGCGTGATCGAGTCCGCCCTGCGCGAGTCACGACTCGACCCCGCCAGCTTGGTGCTGGAACTGACCGAAGGGGTGCTGATCGACGACGAGGTGGTCGCGATCGGCGCGCTCAGCCAGATCTCCGGGCTCGGGGCGCAGATCGCCCTCGACGACTTCGGCTCCGGCTTCTCCTCGCTCGGCTACCTGAAGAAACTGCCGCTCGACGTAATCAAGCTCGACCGCGTCTTCGTCGAGGCACTGGAGCCGCAGTCGCCCGACGCGGCAATCGTCTCCGCGGTCGTCGAGCTCGCCTCCAGCCTCAGCCTGACGGTGATCGCCGAAGGCGTCGAGACGAACGAACAGCTCGAGATCATTGACGACCTCGGCTGCGGTTTCGTGCAGGGATACCTGTTCTCGCCGCCGGTCCCCACAACCGACCTCGACCTGATGATCGCTTCGCCCCGTTGGGCGCAACTCTCACGCTGAGCGGCGGGTCACGCCGCGTAATCCGCCCCGACCGCCGCCGCCGCGGCGACGCCGACCCGCTCCACCCTGAACAAGATCGCGACATATGATCTTGGTCGATGGACTCGCGATCGCAGCTCGACCTGATGATCAGCTCGTTGGTCTTGATCCGCAAGACATCAAGCGCGATCGACGCGGCGCTGGCGCTGCCAGCCGCCGATCGAGCCAAGCTTGAGAGCATCCTCGACCAGGTTCGCGGTGATCTCGGGCAGGTGGTCGGACAGGTCGGCTCGGCCATTCCCGGCGCCTCGGGGATCGTCAAGCGCCCCGAGATCAAGGCGGTTGCCGGGGTGATCGAGTTCGTTGCCCGCCAAAGCGCCAACCAGCTTGGGGCGGTTGCCGGGGTTGCCGACGCCTTGCGCTCCGGCGAGGACTCGCGCGCCCTGGCCAACCGGATCGACCTGCACCTGCGCTCAGCCGGGGTTTCGACCCGTGAGGAGATCGGCGCTGCGCTGCGGGTCGACCCGGCCGAGCCGCGACTGCAGGAGGCTCTGGAGCGGCTGCTCGGGAGCGGTCGTGCCGAGTGGTACGGACCCGGGGTGTATGGGGTGCCGCGCGGCCAGCTTGAGGAGCTGTCGGACCTGGGGCCGCGCGCGGTGGCCGAGGACGGCGACGACCGAGGCGGGGTTGCGATCGACCCGCCGCGCCACCTCGCCGGGGCCGTCAACGCGCTGGAAGGCTCGCTTGGCGCCCTCGCCGCAGCGCTGAGCGACGCCGATCGAGCCGAGCGAACCCCGGCGGAGCGAATCCGCGAGCTGCGCCAACTGGCAGACGAGGGGATCATCTCGAGCGCCGAGTTCGAGCGCCGCAAGCGCGATCTGCTCGGCCAGATCTGACTATCCGCAACCGGACCGCAGTCTAGAATTTCCCCTGCCGAAGGGCCGCGCGCGCTACGATCGTCGTATGGCCCGTGCAGCTAAAAACACCCCTGTTCCCGGTACCTCCCAACGCGCTCGCAATCGCCTCAGCCTCGCCTTCGCGGTAGTCGGTCTTGTCGTCGCTGGGGGCGCTTCGACCGCCGTTTCCAGCCCGACCCACCATCCACCCGCCGCTGCGGCGATCAGCCCGGGGATCGGGATGGCCGGAGCCAACCTGGGTCAGCACGCCGAGGTCCGTACCCTGGCGGGAGGCGGGCAGGTAGTCCACAGCCGGGTCCTCGGTTCCTGGGGCAAGGTCAAGTTCACCTGCTTCGAAGGCGACTCCTGCTTTTGGCCGGTCCCTGGCGGCGGCACCGTCTCGGTCGCGCTCAATCTCGGCGCCGAGAAATTGATTTCAATGACCACAACCGCGCCTGACTGGGTGACCCCCGAGGGGATCCACCGAGGCTCCAGCGAGGCCGCCCTGCTTGCGGCCTACCCAGGGATCGTCGAGGAGACCACCTGCGTGCCGCCCGCGGGCGGCGATATCGTGGGCTACGTGCTGCATGGCACCGGCAGCCGGATCACGATCTTCCAGCTCAACAGCCACAACCGAGTCCGCCTGATCACAACCGTGCTCAGCGCGATCCCCTGCTGAAACCGGCCCTGAACGACCCTGCCGAAGCCCGTTGGAGCGGCGAGGTCCGCACCCTTGGCGAGGCCTGGTCGCAGCTTCGCCGCAAACGCTCGATCCGAATCATCGCTGCGGTCGCGACCGCCCTGGCGGCCACCCGGCTCGCCCTCGGCGACTTCTCGGTCGGCGACGGGCTTGCGGTCGCGGCGGCGCTCGCCGTCTACCCGCTCGGCGAGTGGGCGATCCACGTCTACCTCCTCCACATGCGACCGCTTCGAGTTCGCGGTCGCAGCATCCTGCCGACCCCGGCCCGCGCTCACCGCGCCCACCACCGCTCCCCCAATGACCTCTCGATGATCCTGCTCGAGGCCCGCGAAATCTCACTCCTACTCGGGGTCGCGATGCCGATCAGCTTCAGCGTCTGGGTGATCCCGGTAGCGCTGGCAAGCGGCTCAATTCCGGTCGGAGCGATCCTCAGCGCGTCGCTGATGACAACCGTCCTGATCGGGATCTACGAGTGGACCCACTACCTGATACACACCGCCTATCGCCCGCACGGCCGCTACTACCGCACGATCTGGCGAACCCATCGGCTCCACCACTTCAAAAACGAGCGGTTCTGGCACGGCATCACCAACCCGTTCGCCGACCAACTGCTTGGCACGTTCCCCAATCAACGCGAGATCGCCCGCTCGGAAACGGCGCGCACCCTCGACCCGGGGCTTTCCGGGAAGAAACCAGGAAAAGCAAACCGAGCCGACAAAAGGTCGTAATAGCGAGGTCCTCGCCGACATCGATCATTGCGGGCTGAGGAGATCGACGCGGGGGAAGTAGGTTCGAAAGCGGGCCGGATCGCGGGTCAGCAAGCGCAAGCCGCAGACACTCGCGTGGGCACCAATCAAGGAGTCCGGAAGAGGGGCCTGTTTCATTCCCCCGCGCTTTCGGTAGGCAAGAAATGCCTTGGCCGCGAGGAACGCCGGCGGCGATGGGATCGGTTGACGCCGCAATCCCGCCGAGTCGAACGCCGCATCACAATCCTCAATCCGCTCAAAACCGATCGAAACCTCCACGTAGATCATCGTGTTGATCACGATCGTTCCCCGGTCGGCGGCTGCGGCGAGTGCCCTCGTTGACCAATCCGACCAAGCCGCGTCGGCACTGATCACGTCGATCAGCACATTTGAGTCGGCGAGCGTCGTAATCACGCGGCGCCAAGATCAAATCTACTCGGCCGAACCTTCACTCGCCCCGTCTTCACCCCGGGTCAGGGCTATGATCGTTCGGTGCTCATCGTGAAAGCGCCGCCGGCGTTCTTCAGTCGCTCGACCAGATGCTCGCTGGCTGTCGGCCGACGGTTTGAACGGCGCACCACCACGTCGCCGTCCTCGATCAGGAAGTCGACATCGGTTCCCGCCTCAAGCCCCGTGGCGCGACGGATCGAAATCGGAATCGTGACCTGTCCCTTACTGGTTATCCGCATCGGTAAGAATCGTGGTGCATTACTCCGACCGACCAGGCGGCTGCGTCCCCGGCCTCGGCGGTAGTCCGGAGGTCCGCCCTCCGATCTCGCTCCGACAGTTCGTGGGGGGTGCTCGCGCCTCGTCCGCTGGGGCCGCGAACCCCCTGCTATCGCACCGTCACCGCGGCCGAGGCGGCGCTCGCGAGCGGGCGCCCGACCGCGCCCGCCCGCCGGAGCGCCAATACTCGCTGACAGCACGCCGCCGGAGCGCTCCCGATAAGAAAGGCCCCGACGGCGGGCGGACCTTCGATCGCTTCGCCGACCCATACCTGGCGCCTCACCACGGGCGACGGGGGCACCTTCGACCCTTCGAGCCCGAGCTTTTCGACCGTGCGCTCCCTGGCACAGCATCACCAAGTCGTTCGCCGACCAACTTCTTGGTACTTTCCCCAATCAGCGCGAGGTCGCCCGCTCGGAAACGGCGCGCCGCCTCGATCCAGGCCTATCCGGAAAGAAACCAAGATGAGCAAGCCAAGCCAACACGTCGAGATGACGGTCGATCTGGCCGCCGAGCCCGACGCCATCTTCAGCTACTTCACCGACCACTTCGACGAGATCTGGGCGGGCAAGCAGTCGCAGGTGCGACCGGCCGCCGAGGGATCGGAGCCGATGGGGCTGGGCTACGTACGGCGGGTCGACCCGCCGGGCTTGAAGGCCCACCTCGACGAGGAGATCGTGACCCACCAAAGACCGTCGCTGATCGAATACAAGGTGATCAACGGCGACGACGCGCCAATCCACAACCACCTCGGGCGGATCGAGTTCAACCCCGGCCCGGGCGACAAAGGGACCAGCGTCCGCTACACGGTCGACTTCGATACCCGACCCGGATTTGCAGGGCCGATCGCCAAGGGAGTCCTGGCCGCTGGCTGGAAGCTCGATGTCACCCAGCGTCTGCGCAAGAAGTTCGGCGCCCCCTGAGCCATCCGACGACCGAGCACGAGGTACGACCGCGGTCGCCGTCGTCGGTGATCTCCCTGACGGCGACCCGGCGCCGATCGATGCCTGGATCGTCGTTTATCCGATCGTTGGGACTTTATCGGCTATAGTGTCCGACTCAAAGGATACAAAGTGCCCAGCAGATCCCTTCCCCTCCCGGTCCGCCGCGCCCGGCGTGACTTCTCCAGCCACGTCCAGACGTGGCGCAAGCTGCGCGGTCTAACCCAGAACCAGCTGGCCGATCGAGCCGGGCTCGATCGAAAGACGGTGCTCCGCATCGAGCAGGGGCACGAGGGCGTCAGCTTCGACAGCATCCTGCGCGTTCTCCACGCCCTGGGGGTCCTTGGCGAGCTGCCGCGAGCGATCGATCCCTACGAAACCGAGATCGGTCGCCTGCGCGCCGACGAGACGCTCCCACAGCGGGTGCGACCGCGAGATCTGAGATAGACCGATGACGACCGAACAGATCGAGGTGCACGTCCAACTCGGCGCTCAAGAGCTGCTCGTTGGACGTTTTTGGTCGCACCGACGTCGCGGGTCTGAATCGATGACATTCGCCTACGAGGACGATTACCTGGCCACTCCTGCGGCCTACCAGCTCGATCCAGTCCAGCTCGGCCTATATTCCGGGCGCCAGCAAACGCCGCCGGGGCGGGAGATCTTTGGCGCCTTCTCGGACTGCGCCCCCGACAGATGGGGCCGCCGGATCGTCGAACGCCGCGAAACCAAGCTCGCGAAGTCAGAGGGCCGGGCGCGCAGAAGCTTCGGAGAAGCCGACTACCTCCTCGGCGCCCGAGACGACCTGCGCCAAGGCGCGCTGCGCTTTCGCGATCCGCTGGCGCGAACCTTCCTGGCAACCGCCAAGACCGGGGTCCCCGCCCTCACGAGCTTGGCGGAGCTACTCAGCGCCGCCGCCAAACTGGAGCGAGGCGAGGAGACATCCGAAGATCTCGGACTGCTGATCGACGCCGGCAGTTCGCTCGGCGGCGCCAGGCCCAAGGCGCACCTACTCGGCGAGCGTGACCGGCTCGGGATCGCCAAGTTTCCCAGCGCCAAGGATGATCGGCATAACGTGATCGGATGGGAGCACGTCGCCCTCAAGCTGGCTCGAGCAGCGGGCGTCACCGTTCCCGAGCAAAGGCTCGTCGAGATCAACGGGAAGCACGTTCTGATCGTCGATCGCTTTGATCGCGACGCTGATCGGCGGATCGGCTACATCAGCGCTCTGACGATGCTCGGCCTAACCGACGGGATGCGCGCCAGCTACCTCGAGATCGCCGAAGCGATCACCGAGCACTCGCCGCATGCCACCCGGGATCTCCACCAGCTATGGCGACGGATCGCCTTCACCGTGCTGATCTCCAATTACGACGACCATCTTCGAAATCACGGCTTCCTGCGGACCAGCACCGCCGGATGGGCGCTGTCGCCGGCCTTCGATCTAAACCCGGATCCAAGCGGAAAGGCTGAGCTGGCTACAGCGATTCGCTTCGGTGACCACTCCGCGAGCGTCGAGTTGCTGATCAGCGTCTGCGATGTCTTTGGCCTCGACCGCGAGCGGGCTTTGTCGATCCTCCGGGAGGTCTACGAGGCGACGGCGCTGTGGCGGAGCGTCGCCTCCGCCGCTGGGCTCGGCAGCGAGCTCGAGCAGATGGAACCGGCCTTCGAACCCCGGGCAAGCGCCGAAGCGCGCGCCCTGCTCGGGGAGCGATGACACGCCTAATCTAAGCGCCGCGCAAACGCGTCTCGCTCGCGCTGCTGGGCCCATAGCGGGAGACGGCTCCGCGGCGGCCCGTATCGTGGAGTAAGCCTGCCCGCCCGAGCTGATTTAGCTCGGAGTCCCAGGCGCGCTGTAGTTGCTGAACAAGTCGGCCACCCGGATCAGGTACGTCAGGGCCGAGACAGCCGCGATGTACCACCCGCAGCGGACCCGGCGCCCGCCCTTTGAGGTGTAGTAAGAGGCGGCGACCAATCCTCCGCGCGGGAACACGACCCCAAGCAGGGTGCCGCCAATCCAGTCGGCGAGCTTCGCATGAGGACGGTCATCGGCCTCTTCAGCAGCCGAAACCTCGGCGGGGGAGATATCGGGGGATGTTTGGTCAGTCCGGGCGGCACCATCCCACCAGCGAAGGCCACCCGCACGGAGATCGGGATACCAGCCGGCGGGAACGGCGGCGACAGGGGGTGCGGACGACGCTGCTTCCATGCCGTTGGGATCGGCCATCCGCGCTTCGCGCCTGAGCTCGGCCCTCAGACCTGGACGCGGATACGAAAGCAGCCGTCAACCGCGCTCACCGCCCGGATGTGGCGGCCGATCTCATATCAGCTCGCCGAAGGTCGCATCGGTCACCTTGACGACGATCATGTCATCGGTCGGCAAGACCAAGCCGGGGTAGCGCCCGGCCTCCTCGTCATACCCGTCGACCAGGGCAGAGCCTGCAGTCCCAAGACGCTCCAGGCCGCTCGGCCCGGCGCCGAGCACGACCCGGTCGCGCAAGCGCGGCATCTAGGCTTACTCCGCAAAGCCGCCACGGCGCGCCGACCGCTACCCGCCCGTTTACACGCGAGGGTTGGCATACGGAAGGCGCGGAGCGAAACCGCTTCGGAAGGCGATTCCTCAGAGTCACTTGAATTGAGCCTCTGCCAGCATCGGGCCGGGGATGTTCGTTGAAGACCGATGCGCCAGCGGATCACCAGGTCGTGTCCTTCAGGGTGTCGCCAATCGGCCAACCGCGGGGGCCAGGAAGCCGCGGTATGAGGGATGGTTCTCAGGGAAGCGATCCCGCCGCCGCCAGCGGCGGGGGATGCCCAGACGGTCATCTGGGCCTTCTTCGACGAGCCCGATTGCGGCCGAGTAGTCGGCGGCGTTGTCGACATCAGGGCCAGCAGCAGGACCGGGTTGGAGGCTGATATGAGTCAATCGAACTTCTGAACTGAATAGTCAAAGGGGCGTCTCGAACCGTGCTCGCAGCGCCGAGAATAACACCTCAATCGGCCAACCAAACCCCCCCACAGCCCCTCAACAAAACGAGCCCGCCAGATCCCGCGTCAACGCCCCGAACTCAACAGCCCACGCCCTCCCCCAGCACCCCTAGCCACCCCTCCCATCGGCCCTCTCAACCTATGCAAACCTCCGCCAAACCAGCCGATACGCCGCCGTTTCACCCTCGTAGTAGTCCTCGGCGACGATCTCCACCAGGCGCCCCACGTCCCGCTCGGATAGCTCGCCGAGACCAGAGAGGACTACGGCCGCAGTCACACGGGAAAACCCCGTTTCCCCCTTGGCGACGATCTCCACCAGGCGCCCTACGGCCTGCTCGGATAGCTCACCGAGACCCGAAAGGACCGCGGCCGCCCGCACAGCGGCA
>JAHEXU010000132.1 GCA_023251975.1 bacterium
ACCCTGATTGGGCCGGTCGCCGCCGACGCGATCAGTGTCGGCGAGGTCGAGGCGGAAGTTCGCCGCCGCCGCATCGAAACGGCAAGGGCCCCGCGGCGCCGCTCCCGATCGAAGCCGCTCCCGATCGAAGCCGCCGCACCGAAGTCGAGTCGAGGCCGGCGAAGCGTTGTCTCGTTGGTCGCCCTCGCGATTCTCGTCGCGGCGGGATTCGGGGCTTTGCGGGCAAATGATCAGGTCTATTTTCTCGGCAGCGACGAGGGTGGCCGGGTCGCGCTCTATCAGGGGATTCCGTACGAGTTGCCGTTCGATGTCGAGCTTTATGACGAGGTTTATTCGACCCCGACCCTGGTCAGCTCGGTTCCGCGGGACCGGCGTGGATCTCTGACCGACCACGAGTGGCGCTCACGGGCCGACGCGGTTGACCTGATCGTCGACCTGCACGCCGCCGCCGCGGCTGAGCGTGCCGCCGAGATTGAGCGGATCGTCAGCGCCGCCGAGGCCGCCGCACGCCGCCGCGAAGCCGCCGACCCGAAGCCGGCTCCAAACAACCGTCCAAATCGCCGTTCCGCCGCCCGCCGCCCGCGTCAATCCCGAACCCGCCAAGGCACCTCCACGGGCCCGAGCGCCAACCGATCCCCTGTGCCGGAGCAGTCCGCGACCCACCGGCGGGGCGCGGGCGCAACCCGGCGTCAGGGTGCCGGGCGTTGAGCGCGCGAAATCGAGAGCTGTTTGGCCTGTTCGGGGTCGGGCTCCTGGTGACCGCCGGGTTTACCGCGGTGTTCACGGCTGACACGGTTGACACCGCGAAGATCGGCAACACCTCGCTGATCTATGGCGGCTACTTCTTCGGCGTTTGTCTGGCGATCCACGTCGTAATGCGCCTCCGTCTGCCGAACGCCGATCCGTATCTGTTCCCGTTGGTTGCCCTGCTTGCCGCCTTCGGGTTGGTCTTGCTGTTTCGAATCGAGGACAGTCTGGCGTTCAAGCAAGCGACCCTGTTCTTGGTCTCACTCGGGATCTTTCTCGCCATTGTCTTGGTTTTTCGGGACTACATGGTGCTCGAACGCTACCGCTATCTGATCGCGGTCGGCGGCATTTTGCTGCTGCTTTCGCCGCGCCTTCTGATCGACCATGCGGTTGTCGATCGAACCGGTGCCTACATCAACGCCGATCTTGGTTTTACCTCGTTCCAGCCCGCCGAATTGGCCAAGATCTGCGTCGTTATCTTCCTCGCCAGCTACCTCCGTGACCGTCGCGAGGTGCTGATCGTCGGGGCACGCCGGTTTCTTGGCCTGACCCTGCCGCCGTTGAAGCACCTCGGGCCTTTGCTGGTCGTCTGGGGCGCCGCGATGTTGATGCTGATCTTTATTCGCGATCTCGGCAGCTCGCTGATGTTGTTTGGTGGCTTCCTGGCGATCCTCTACGTCGCGACTAATCGGGTTTCGTTCGTGATCATCGGAATGCTGCTCTTCCTCGTCGGCTTCGCGTTCCTCGCTCAGACGGTGCCGCACGTTCAAGAGCGGGTCGAAATCTGGCAGGACCCGTTCGCAGTCGACGGCCCTGCCGGGGCGCAGCAGTTGCAGCAGTCGTTATTTGCGCAAGCGAACGGCGGCCTCTTCGGCGAGGGACTGGGACAGTCTCTGATCGAGTTGCCGCGCACCTTCAAGGTGCACTGTTCCGGCGGCCTCACCTTTCCCGATTGCAACAGCATCCTGCCGGCGCCCCACACCGACTTCATTTACGCGGTCGCGGTCGATGAACTCGGCCTGTTCGGTGGCGCCGCGATCATCTGCATCTACGGCCTGATCGGAGCCCGCGGTTTTCGCACCGCCGTGATCGCTCCGGACGGGTTTTCAAAGCTGCTGGCGGTCGGTCTCTCGGCGGTCTTCGTCCTGCAGGCGTTCGTGATCATCGGCGGTGTCACCCAGGTGATTCCACTGACCGGCGTCACCCTCCCGTTCATCAGCTTCGGCGGTAGCTCGGTGATCGCCAACATGATCTTGGTGGCGCTGCTTTTGATGATTTCCGATCGTGCCCGCAGCGAGACCTGGCGTGGCGACGAGGTACGGCTGTGAACGCGCCGATCTACCGCCTCTACGCGACCCTGCTGCTACTCCTGACCGTCCTGGTCGGCTACACCAGCCGCTGGACCGTCTTCGACGCCGAGGAGTTGCGCGAAAACACCTTCAACAAGCGGCCGCTGCTTGAATCGCAGGGGATCCCGCGCGGCGAGATCCGGTCGATCGACGGCGAGGTGATCGCCCGCTCGGTCCCCGAAGGTCAGGGCTCGCAGCGGATCTACAAGCGCGAGTACCCGCTTGGCGCGCTGTTCGGCCATCCGGTCGGCTACGACTTCATCAACACCGGTCTGACCGGCATCGAGGCCTCTGAGAACGATGCGTTGATCGGCAAGACGGGCGAATTCGCAACCCTGCTCGAAGAGCTGCAGGGTAAGAGCGAGGAGGGCGATGACCTGGTTCTCACCCTGGATGCCGATGCGCAACGACTGGCGACCTCGCAGCTTGAGGCGATCGGCTTTGGCTCGGTGGTCGCGATCGAGCCCGCGACCGGGGCGATTCGGGTGATGGCCAGTAACCCCGGCTTTGACCCCAACTCTGCCGCGACTACGTCCGGCCTCGAAGCGTTCTACCAGGATGACGCGACCTCGCCACTGCTGCAGCGGGCGATCCAATCCGCCTATCCGCCCGGTTCGACGATGAAGGTCGTCAGCGCGGTCGCAGCGATCGATTCAGGCCAGTTCACCCCCGACTCGATCGTCGACGGGACGGACGGACAGCTGATCGACGGGGTGCCGTTGCACAACTTCGCCGGCGAGAGTCCGGGGATGATCACCCTGACCACGGCGCTCACCGACTCGGTCAACACCGCCTGGGCCAACGTTGGTGAGGCGCTCGGCGCCGAGACCTATTTTGAGTACATGGATCGGTTCGGCTTCAACCAACAGCCCGAGCTCGACTATCCGGCGAACCTGATGCGGGCCAGCGGTGTCCGCCAAGAAGACGGAACCCTGATTGACGCCTCCGATCCGGTTGACATCGGGCGGGTCGCGATCGGCCAGGAGCGGCTCACCGTGACCCCGTTGCAGATGGCCGAGGTCGCGGCCGCCGTTGCCAACGACGGCGATTTGATGAAGCCGCAACTGGTCGCCGAGGTGGTCGATCCCGATGGCCGAGTCGACCCGGTGGAGCCGCAAAAACAGTCGGACGTGATGTCGCCAGCGACCGCCGAGGCGGTAACGGTAATGATGGTCTCGGTGACCGAGAATGGCACCGCGGCCGGACTAACGGTCGGCGATTCCCCGTTTGCGGGCAAGACCGGAACCGCCGAGCTTGGCGGCGGCCGGGCCGGTTGCGATCTGCCAAATCAGGTCTGGTTTATCGGCTTTGCACCGGCAGACGATCCCCAGATCGCGGTTGCTGCGACGGTCGAGTGCTCGGCCGAGACCGGCGGTGCGGTCGCGGGTCCGATCGCGACCGCGGTGATGTCGGAGTTGCTCGGATGAGCCCGTTGACCGAGGGCAAGCTGATCGACGGGCGCTACCGGTGCCTGCGCCGTCTCGGCTCCGGCGGGATGGCCGATGTGTGGTTGTGCGAGGACCCGCAGCTCGGGCGCAAGGTTGCGATCAAGGTGCTGCACGAGCGTTACGCCCGCGACGACGAATTCTTGGAGCGATTTCGGCGCGAAGCGGCGGCGATGGCTGAGATGCAACACCCGAACGTCGTCGGAATCTTCGATCGTGGCGAGTTCGAAGGAACCTGCTACATCGCGATGGAGTACGTCGATGGCCCAACCCTGCGGCAGTTGATCAACCGAACCGACGGCGTCTCGGTGGCCGACGCGATCGGGATTACCCGGCAGATCCTTGCCGGGGTTAAGTTCGCCCACGCCCGTGGCATCGTCCACCGTGATCTGAAGCCGGGCAACGTCCTGATCGACCGTGACGGACGGGTCCGGATCGCGGACTTCGGAATCGCTCAGGCGGGGGTTTCCGAGATCACCCAAACCGGGTCGGTGCTCGGAACCGCCGAGTATCTGGCGCCCGAGCAGGCGCAGGGTCGCCCCGTCACCGCCGCCTCGGACCACTACTCGATTGGAGCGATTCTCTACGAGATGCTGACCGGCCAGCCGCCGTTTCAGGCCGACAGCGCCGTCGCGGTGGCGATGAAGCATGTGACCGAGCGACCGCTGGCCCCGAGCGCTCGCAACGCCAACGTTTCGGCGGCGCTTGACCAGGTGACGCTGAAGGCGCTCGCCAAAGAGCCTGGGAACCGCTACCGCAACGCGGACGAGTTTCTGAACGCTCTCAACGGCGCCGCCGCCAGTCGCGTCCCGGCCCGCGACACCCAGCTTCACGCCGCCGGCCCGGTTTCCGCGCCGGCACCAATCGGCGCCGGTGCCAGCTCCCCCGTCCCACTCAAGATCCCGCCCCGGCGTTGGCCCTGGTATCTGCTCGGCGGCTTGATCGTGATCGGACTGCTCGCATACCTGGGGTTCGGTCGGTCCCCCGACCAGGTGCTGGTGCCAGCGGTGGCGACCGGGAGCCTCGATGAACGGGCTGCAACCTTGATCCTCGAGCGCCGCGGCTTCGATGTCGTTGTCGAGCGAGTCGAGCGCGATGAGGCCGAAGGAACCGTTGTTGAACAGACGCCGCCCGCCGGGGTCGAGGTCGACGAGGAGTCGACCGTGACGATCTTTGTCAGCACCGGTCCCGGCACGATCCTGGTGCCCGGTGTCGCCGGTGCGACCGAGCAGGAGGCAACCAGGCTGCTTCGCGAGGTCGGCTTTGATGTCAAGGTCCGATCGCAGTTCTCGGCCGATCTGAAAGTCGGCCTGGCGATTGGGACCGACCCCTCGGTCGGCCGCGAGGTGACGCGGGGCGAAACCGTCACCCTGCTGATCTCCTCCGGCCCTGAGATGGCCCTGGTGCCGGACCTTGTCGGAAGCCTCGAGGCCGATGCGCGGCGCAGCTTGCGCCGGCTTGGCTTCATCCCCGACTCCGAAATTCGGGCCGACGCGGCGCCCGAGGGCACCGTGATCGAGCAGGATTGGCCGGTCGGAAGCGAGCGTCCGGTCGGCTCGCGGGTGACGATCTTCGTCTCCGACGGATCGCTCCAAGCCGACCCGGAACCGCCGCCGCCCGAGCAGGACGAGATCCCGTCGGTGGTTGGCCTCAAGGAGGCGCGGGCGATCGGCGCCTTCTCGAACGATTTCGATGTCACAGTCGAGTACGAGGCGGTCACCGACGCGGCCGACGACGGCCGGGTGATCTCGCAGGACCCGGAAGCCGGGGCACTTGCCGACCGCGGCTCAACGGTCACGATCGTGGTCGGTCGGCTCGATGACTCGCCGCCGGGTGGCGGGACGACGCCGTGAGGGTTGCGGTCCTGCGCGGCGGTCGCTCCAGCGAGCACGATGTCTCGCTTCGTTCGGGCGCCGCGGTCGCCGTCGGCCTTGCCGCCGCCGGGCACGAGGTAGTCGACTTGGTGATCGATCGTGACGGTCGCTTTTTCCTCCAGCCGGAGGCGGACGAGGTGTCACTGCGGGCTGGCGGCGGGCTACTTGGGGTCGACTGTGCGTTCGGGGTGTTGCACGGCCCGTTTGGCGAGGACGGGACGATTCAGGGACTACTCACATACCTCGACGTTCCCTACGTTGGCCCGGATGTCCTCGCCGCCGCGGTCACCCTTGACAAGTTGACCTGCAAGCGGCTTTTGGGCGCGGCGGGGCTCCCCCAGGTTGGGTTTTGCGATGCCGCGTCGGAGCAATGGCGCTCGGCCCCGGCCCGCTTCGGGCTGCCACTTTGGGTGAAGCCGTCGCGACTCGGATCGAGCGTCGGGATCACCCGGGTTGACCGGGCGGCTGACCTCGAGGGCGCGGTGGCGACGGCTCGCCGCTACGACCCGCGGGTCCTGATCGAGCAGCACTGCGAGGGCCGGGAAATCGAGGTCTCGGTCCTCGGTAACGCCGACCCCGAGGTCTCACTTCCCGGTGAGATCGCGCTGCGTCGCGAGGGTTCCCGGCAGGGCGGGGACTGGTATGACTACGAGGCGAAGTACTCGCAAGGGGCGATCGATCTGATCGTTCCGGCGCCGATCGACCCGCGGCAAACCGCGGCGATCCGTCGGATCGCCGCCGAGGTTTTCCTCACCCTCGGGTGCAGCGGTCTCGCCCGTTGCGATTTCTTTTTAGCCGCGGACGGCAGCGTCTTGGTCAACGAAATCAACACGATCCCCGGCTTTACCGAAACGTCCGTCTACGCAAAACTCTTCGAGGCTTCCGGAATCACCTACCCCGAACTCTGCGACCGGCTGGTTGAGCTCGCGTTGGCCCGCTACGAGGCGACTCGCGGCCACCTGTTCTGAGCCCTGAGCGCGGGTCGCTCGGTCCGATTCCGATTCGGTGCGGCTGCCCCGCGTCAGTCGAACAGCGCCAGGTCGAGAACCCCGACATGGCAGCAGCCCTCCGGCGGATCCTGCGCCAGCGCTAGCTTGGTGAACCAAAACAGGACATAGTCGGCCTGGACCGGGTTGGGGAACTCGACCGCGTCCTTGCCGTCGCTTTGTGGGATCGAACCGACCTTCGTCCAGCCGTCGAGCGTGTCGGGCGGCGAGTCGCTGGCGACGTAGACATCGGCGCTCCAGCCGCCTTCCTGGGTGCGAATCTCGACCGAGCGAACCGGATCCGATTTCGCCGCTACCTCGACGTAGATACCGACGCCGGTCTTGGTTGCGCTGGCGAATTGCGCGTCGAGGTAGAACGAGGTCGACCAAGCGGTTGTGGTTGCGTCGCCGTCGATCGCTTCATCGACCGTGTGGGGGTTCTCCGAAGGGGGGATCTCGTCGCCGAGTGGGTCAAAGTCATGGGCGCTTTGAACCTCGATCGGATCGCCACCGCTTACCTCGCTCTGTTGACGCGACCCGACATCTTCGCTGGCGTGTTGGGCGATCACGATCGCGGATGCCGCGGCTGCGAACAGCATTACGATCGCGCCCCAGGAGACGCCGCGGCCGGTGATCAATTGGCGACGCTTCGCCGGGATCGAGTCGATAACGGTTGTCGCCTCCCCGCTCGAGGGCGAGCCGGCCCGTGCCACCTCGACCTCGAGCGCTCGCTCCAACTCAGCAAGCATCTCTTCGATCGAGAAGTAACGGTCGTCGGGCTCCTTGGCGGTGGCTCGGTCGACGATCGCCGCCAGCGAGGAGGAGACCTCCGGGCGCAGCGCCTGGACATCCGGCATCGGCTCGTTGACGTGCTTCATCGCGACCCCGACCTGGGTCTCGGCCTTGAACGGGATGTCACCGGTCAGCATCTCGAAGAGGACGATCCCGAGCGAGTAGAGGTCGGAGCGCTCGTCGACCATGTGCCCCATCGCCTGCTCCGGGGCGACGTAGTCGGTGGTACCGAGGACGCGACCGGTCGCGGTCAACCCGTCCTGCTCAAGCTCGCGGGCGATCCCGAAGTCGGTGATCTTGGCGCGGCCATCGGCGTCGATCAGGACGTTTTGGGGCTTGACATCGCGGTGGACGAGCCGACGGGCGTGGGCTGCCGCCAGGCCACGCCCGATTTCGATCGCGTAGGCGGCCGCCTCGTCGAGCGGCAGCAGTCCGAGCCGGTCGATCCGTCGCTTCAGGGTTTCCCCGGGGACGTATTCGAAGACGATGTAGGGATGGCCCTCGCCATCGCCGGCGTCGATTACGGTGACGACGTTCGGATGGTTGAGCCCGGCAACCGCTCGCGCTTCACGGCGGAACCGCTCGATTTGGTCCGGCTGGTCGGAGATCTCACGGTGCAGGATCTTGACTGCAACCTGGCGCTGCAGAGTCTCGTCTTCGGCCAGGTAAACGGTTGACATCCCGCCGCTTCCGAGCCGCCCCTCGATCCGGTATCGGTTGGAGATTAGATCGCCGATCATCTGGTCTGGAGGCTTGAGAGGTGCGAATTCAGGGGGGTGCGGGGTGCTCGTCGGGGAGCGGCCGCGCAGCCTTTCGGGCCTGCTCGGCGCAGCGCCTCAAGCTACCCGATTTACAAGTTCGCAAAGTGCGTCAACCGTGGCACTGCACGCGATTGAACGCCTCGCGATCAGCGATCAGCGCGACCGACGACGCCGTGATTGTCGCTTACCTGACCGATCTGGCGGCTCCCCGGGAAGTGGCTGGTCAGCAGTTCGGTCGTTGCCGCCGCCGCGGCGGCGGCAACGACGCAGACAAAACCGCAGCCCATGTTGAAGACGGCGTCCATTTCTGCCGGATCCACCCGGCCGCGCTCGGCGATTAGTTCAAACAGCGGCGGGACCGGCAGCGGCTGCTCGATCTCGTAACCGACCGTTCGCGAGAGCCGCAGCAGGTTGTTGAGGCCATCGCCGGTGATGTGAGCCAGGCCGTGCACCTCGAGACCCGATTCCAAAAGCTCGAGGACCGCGCGGACGTAGATTTCGGTCGGCGCCAGCAGCAGCTCGCCGAGCGGATCGCCGAGGCGTGTGTCATCGAGCGGAATCTCGGCCAAGGCGGCTCGTGCCAGCGTGTAGCCGTTTGAATGCAGGCCCGACGAGGGGAGCCCGATCAGCGCGTCCCCGGGTGCGATCCGACCGCCGTCGACGATTGCGTCAAGATCGATCAGTCCGATTGCGGCCCCCGAAAGCTCCCAGCCACCGACGACATCGCCGACCTGGGCGATCTCGCCACCGGGGATCTCGATTCCGGCCAGCTCGGCGCCACGCCGCAACCCAACCCCGATCTGCTTGATCACCTCGGGATCGGCGCGGCGGCAGAGGATCGTGTCGACCAGCGCGATCGGCTCCGCGCCGACGCAGACCAGGTCGTTGACGTTCATCGCGATGCAGTCGATCCCGATCGTCTCAAAGCGGCCCATTCGCTCCGCAAGGACCATTTTCGTCCCTACTCCGTCGGCGCCAAAAGCGATTCCGCGTTGATCGTCAATCCGCAGCACGCTCGCGTAGTGGCCCGGCAGCGAAACGACTCGCGACGGTTTGCCGGTCACGATCTTGCCGAGCTGCCCGATCAGCGCCGCCACCGCGGCGTCGGCGGCGGCCTGGCTCACCCCGGCGGCGGTGTAGGCGGCCTGCTCACTCATCGGGGCAATTCAAGCCGATCAAGCTCCTCTGCGCAGCTTGCGCACGATCGCCGCCGCGAGCCCAAATCGATAAAGCGCGTACGGCCACAACGCCCGATCGCGTTCGACCAGGTTGATCAGTCGCTGCGAGACCAGCGTAGAGCCGAGCGCGGCGCCGGCACACGCCGCCAGGGCACGGTCCTCAGAGCGCTCGGCCGATTGCTTTCGAAGCCGCGAGCCCTTCAGTAGGGCGGCGCCGCAAATCACCGGCAGCGCCACCGTCCGGGACAAGAAGTTGGCCTGGTCGCGACTGAATCGTCGCGCACGGGCCGCGGTCAGGGTGGCGCCGTTGCGCGAGACGCCGGGCCACAAGGCCGCGGCCTGGGCGATTCCAAGCGCGATTCCGTCGGCTGGACCAGCCTCACCGTGGCCGCGCACCTGGGGGGAGCGATCCGCGATCAGCATCGCCACTGAACCCGCGACCAGCCCGGTCGCGGTCGCGGCCGGGCCGCCGAGACGATGCTCGATTTGTCGCTCCCAAGCCATTCCGACCAACGCCGGGAGGACGAATGAGAGCGCGACCACCGACGCGCGACGCGCGTCGAAGGCGGTCAGCTCGGAGGCGACGACCCGTCGCTGCCCGACCACCAGCGCGATCGCCGCACCGACATGGGCGGAGACCTCGAGCGCCTTTTGCTGCTCGTCCTCGACCTTGGACCAATCCCAACCGCAAAACCACGGCAGGAGCGCCAGGTGGGCCGAACTCGAGACCGGCAGCAGTTCGGTCGGTCCCTCGAGGATTCCGAGCATCACAGCCCGGCAGACGCTCAGCCCCGAACCAGTCGGCTCAGACACTCTCGCCGGCGACCGATCCGTCACCGTCAACGTCATTGCGTCGCGAACGCAGGAAGAGCCAGATTGCTCCGCCGAGCAGCGCCACGATCACCAAGTAGTCGAGGTAGTGGAGCTTGTCGCGCCAGTCCTCCCAGTTGTCGCCGACCTCGCGCCCGACGATCGCGAGCATTCCGACCCAGGGAACGCAGCCAGCCAGGGTAAGCGCACTGAAGCGCCCGAATGGCATCCGGGCGACCCCGGCGGGTAGCGAGATGAAGGTTCGAATGATCGGCATCATCCGGGTCACGAAGACGGTCAGGTCGCCGCGTTCGGCAAACCAGCGGTCGGCCGTCGCCAGGTACCTCGGGCTGATGTGGATCAGGCGGTTCTTTTCGAGCAGCTCGATCCGGCCGTGGTAACCGGCCGCCCATGCGATCGAAGAGCCGACGAGGTTTCCGAGCACTCCCGCGATCACGATGCCCGGCAGGGTTAGGTCGCCCTCGGCGACGTTGAACCCGGCGAACAGCATCACCGCCTCACTGGGGATCGGCAGACAGGCGCTTTCAAGCGTCATCAAGACGAACACGCCGACCAGTCCGACTGAATCGATCAGATCGGTTGAAAAGTTGATGATCGGATCGAGGATTGCGCCCATCGGTGCCG
>JAHEXU010000133.1:0-3241 GCA_023251975.1 bacterium
CTGCGGGCCAGCTCCCGCTTCGAGGCGCCTTCTCGGTCATGGTCACGGCGAATCTGCTCGAACAGCTCCACTTTTGATCGCATCCTCTCTGCTGCCTTTCCGTCGGGCTCGTTGGAGCCGTGACGGTGGTCGGGGGTCGGACTGAGGCGGGGCCAAATGAGGCGTCCGCGGTGGGGCCAGATCAGATGTCCGTTCCCAGCTCAGACGGGGCAACCCGGATGACGATCGAGCGGGCGCGCGTCGCCATCAGACGGCGCGTGCTCGTTGGTCTGACTGGGATTTCGCCTGCCGGGGACGACCCGGGGCCTTTCGTAGCCTCGCGACCGACGGCGAGCCGTGGTACGACGGCGGGCACAATAGAGCGGGCCGGTGCTCGCGACCGACCCCGATCTGCCTGATTTGGCTGAAGGTTAATGCGGCCCGCGAGGCGATCCGTTCGGCGCCGGGTGCGATCGATGGCCCGACGGAACGACACTGCGCTGCTTCCTGCTCGGCCGGGCCTCGCGGCGAGCCGGCGTGCTTGATCTCGACGGGGAGCTCCTGCTGGTCGCCGCGTGCCTGCGTGATATCGGGCACGACGACGGGGCATCGCGCGGCGGCGTCGATGGGACCGACGCGGACGAGTTCGCAATCAAATTGCTCAAGCCGTTCGGCTGGGAGTCCGGTCGGCTCGGACGTTGCCTGAACGCGATCGAGCGAGATCACAAGTTGCGCTCCCGGTGGGAGGCCTGGACCGAGGTTGAGCCGTTGCGCCGGGCGGACCTGATCGAGGTCTCCGGAGGTGATCCGCCGAGGGCTTTCATGGGCGACTGTGAAAGGGATCTTCGCTGGTTATAAGGTCCCGCGGGACGGTACCAACAAGGAGATCAACAAGGGAGTATTGATCGTGATTCGCGCCGACGTTCATCCTGCCGAAGTTCTATGTCCGCGGTTGGGCTGAGCCGGAGAACCAGCGCCCCGGTCGCACTCGGCTTTGACCTGAGAGCCCGGCTCGGGCGCAGTCTAGATCAGGCTCAGCAGTCGGCAAGAGCGGCCAGCGCCCGGCAGATCTCGGCCCGGCGCGGTCCCAGCGATCCGATCCGGGCGCTCAGCGCACGCCTGTCGACACGCTGGAGGTTGTCGAACGACGCGGCGCAGATGACTGGCAGACCCTCGCGGTGATCAAGCGGGATTTCGGTCTCGATCCGCGGACGGTTCGCGTCACCGGTGCTACGACGATCCCGGTAAGAACCTCGACTGCCTCCGAGCGCGTGATCACCATCACCGGCCTGCGCTTGTCGAGGGCGACGGCCCACCACAGCTCGCCTTGGCGCGGCAGGGTCACCACGGCTCTTCTTCAACCAGCGCCCGCGTCGCCTCCTCAAGGCCTGCGATCTCCTTGTCTGACTGCGGAACGCGACGGTATCCCTCGGCGATCTCGACGCCGATCCGCGCCCGGCGGTGGCCATCCACGAGCCGTTCGAGCGCGAGGCGCACGGCCTCTGAGCGACTTGCTACGACGCCTTGATCGACCAGTTCGTCGACCGAGCTGGCGAGCTGGTCATCGAGCCTGGTGACGAACTGTGCCATGCGAATAGCATGCCAAAACGCAACACGACCCGCCGCGACTTGCCCTACCGCCGCGTGATCGCGGCGGTAGGAGATCACCGGGGCGCCGTCGCGGTCGGC
This sequence comes from bacterium, assembly GCA_023251975.1. Taxonomy (GTDB): domain Bacteria; phylum Actinomycetota; class Thermoleophilia; order Solirubrobacterales; family 70-9; genus JAHEXU01. Next base: position 1,669 of record JAHEXU010000133.1, read on the forward strand.
CGATTCGGCGCTGAGGTAGATCAGTAGGGAAAGCAACGCCTGAGCCCGACGAGCCATTCGTTGTTGTCCGGGCTAGGCAGCGAGTGGCAAATCCTCCACCACGACCTTCTTGCCGAGCGCCTCGATCTGTGCGGTCAGCCGTTTGATCTGACGCTCCGGGTCACGCCGCCCGAGGTGATCGGGGCCGAGATCTCGGTAAAGCTCCCCGCTCGAGAGCATGTGCCAGACAGCGCAGATGATCGAGTGCTTGACCGCCCCAAGCGCTCGCCGATGCCCGAGCTGCGAGCGCTTGCGCCGATACAACGCCTGCAGGTAACTGCCGTTGGTTCTCGTCGCCGCGAGCGCCGCCTCGGTCAACGCCGAGTTCAGCCACTTCGATCCCCAGCGCGTCCGCCTCGAGCGTCTCTTGCCTGCCGAGACATGGTTACCGGGGGCATTGCCCGGCCCACAAGGCCAGATGGACAGCGCTCGGGAACGCCGACATTTCGGCGCCGATTTCAGCGACGATCACCTCGGCGGCGCGCGTCTGAACCTCGGGGATGGTTGACGAGCGCATTCAACATCGCCCGACCGAAGACACCGAGGATGTCGGTGACGACGCGGTCGAGCTTGATCCGTGTCCTCGAGCATCTTGTGGAGGCGGTTTGCTTCCCACTGGCGCTCGGAGATCTGGGTCTTGCGGTAGCGGGTCAGCGTCCGCAACTCGTGGATCGGCTTCGGGGGAACGAAGCTGGCGCTCAAAAGCCCCGCCTCGGCGAGGCGGCGAAGCCACTGTGCATCGCCGATGTCGGTCTTTCTACCCGGGACCTGCTTGACGTGGCGCGCGTTCACCAAGAGGAGCCCGAAGTCGTCTTCGGGCGCATGCCGGATCGGCTTCCAGTAGACGCCCGTGGCCTCCATCGCAACGCCGCGAACGGCGAACTCGGCGAGCCGGTCTCGCAATACGAGCAGCCCCCGGGTGGCGGTGGAGAATTGCTCGATCTGCTCTTCGCGCTCGCCGCCGGGGCCGGGCGTGCGAACGCACGCGGTTACTTCGGCTTTGTGGACATCAAGCGCCGCTTGGCGGTGGTTGATTACTTCCATCGAGACCTCCTGGTCGATTCGGTCGGTTGACAAGCGTCGCGTGCCAGGGACCCCCGAGATCTTCGAATCTGTAGGCGCGCTCTTGTCTTACGGCGGCAGTCCCGGGTGCCGGGCGGGGTTCCGATCGTCAAACTCAGTGCGGGCTTCGCAGGTCCGCGGGCACCAGAGAATTTCGGACGCCGGCACACGACGAGGTTGATCCTCGCCTATTTTCACTCGATCGCCGGGATGAAGCCGACCACCTTCGACCACGTGGTCTTGCCGCGGGCGACGGGCGCGGTCAGCTCAACTCAAACTGAACTTATGGCGCGCCCTAAGGGCCCGGCGGCGCCAGGTGGCTCGGTTCAGCCACTCGCCGGACCGAGCCTGGCCGGGGCACCAGCCGAAACCAAAGCGGACGGAACGACGACGCTGCCATCGCCTTGCTGGTGGTTTTCGAGGATCGCGATCAGGGTGCGACCAACCGCGGTGGCGGTGCCGTTGAGGGTGT
>JAHEXU010000133.1:3251-10458 GCA_023251975.1 bacterium
GAGGGTGTGCAGCGGCTGCGGCGGCGCAGCCTCGGCGGGCCGAAATCGGGCTCCGAGCCGGCGCGCTTGAAAGTCGGTCGTGTTCGAGGTCGAGGTCAACTCGCGATACCGGCCCTGACTCGGGATCCAGGCTTCGCAGTCGAACTTCCGCGCCGCCGGGTCGCCGAGGTCGCCGATCGCAATGTCAACAACCCGGTAGGGAATCTCCAAGGCGCCCAGGATCCGCTCTTCGATCGCCAACAAGCGCTGGTGCTCCGCCTCGGATTCGGACGGCTCGACAAACGAGAACATCTCCACCTTGTCGAATTGATGAACCCGAAAGATCCCCCGGCTGTCGCGTCCCGCCGCCCCGGCCTCACGCCGAAAGCAGCTCGAGATTCCGGCGTAGCGAATCGGTAGCCGGTCGGCATCGAGAATCTGGTCGGCGTGCAGCGCCGCTAACGCGACCTCGGAGGTGCCGACCAAGAAGAGATCATCGCGCTCGTCCAGCGCGTAGACCATCTCGCGCTCGCCGGGGAAGAACCCGGTGCCGTAGAGCGAACCCTCGCGAACCAAGACCGGCGGGATCACCGGGGTAAAACCCTCGCCGCCGACCAGCTCGACGACGAACCGAATCAGGGCCAGCTCAAGCCAGACCAGGTCACCCAGCAGGTAGGCGAACCGAGTACCCGATGCCGCCGCCGCCTGCTCGATGTTGATCATCGCCCCGGCGAGCTCGAGGTGATCGCGCGGCTCGAAGGAGAAGTTCTGCGGCGACCCGACCTCGCGCACGGTGACGGCGTCGTCTTCGCCACCGTCGGGGGCATCGGGGTGGGGCAAATTCGGCAACCGCCCCGTCGCCTCCTCAAGCTCGGCGGTAAGTTCGGCGAGTTCGGTCTCGCACGCCTTGATCTCGGCGCCGAGCTCGCGCATCGCTGCGATCGCCTCGCCGCCGTCGCGCCCGTCGCGCTTCGCCGCGCCGATCTGTTCGGAAACCTCGTTGCGGCGCGCCCGCCGGGTCTCGAGCCGCGGCAGCAGTTCTCGCCGCGCCCGGTCGAGCTCGAGGACGCGATCGAGCAGGTGCTCGGCGCCGCGGCGGGCCAGTCCGGCTCGGGCCGCGTCGGGGTCGGCGCGGATGGCCTTGAGGTCAAGCACGGAGCTGCGCTGTCGGCCCGACCGCTACTTGTCGCCGGGCAACGGCGCTTCCTCGACCTTGCCGCCGGAATAGGCGGCGATAAACGCCGCGACATCTTCGGCATCGGCGCCGACGATGATGTTCTGCGGCATGATCGCCCCGGAGAAGCCGCCGTTTCGAATCGCGAACAGCGCATCTTCGGCGGTCACGACCCGCTCGTCGAGATCCGGCCCTTGCTGCTTCAGGGTGCGGTTACCCGAGCCCTGGGTGCCAGCGGCCTCGAGGGTGTGACAGCCCGAGCAGCGCTCGGCAAACAGCTCGGCGCCGTGTTGCACCTGCGGGTCGGCGCCGTCAACCTCGATTGCCTGACTTCCGCAGGCGCCAAGACCGGCGCTACAGGCGATCGAGGCAACAGCCAGGATGAGCTTTGTCGCTGGATTGGGCACGCGGCGGGATCATAAGGGACCGGCAAACGACAGCGCGGTCAAAGCAACCGGCCGGTGCGGAGTTCAGCGCCCGCGCAAGCGGGCCCTGAGCTCGAACGCTCACAGCGTCGAGGTCAGCGCGGCCCGAACCGCCAGCCCGAAAACGACCAGGGCCGAGACCGCCATGATCCCGGTTTCGCGACGCGCGATCACCGCCGCGATCGCCGCCTGGCGGCTCCGCGGCAGGGCGTGAAAATCGAGTCCCTCGAGCTCATGCTCGGCAACCCCACCGCGGGCACCCTCGGCGAGCAGCGAGACCATGATCGGCAGGACCCCATACAGGTAATGCAGATCGTCGGGCGCAACGTGGTCGCCGACGACCAGGATTCCGCCGACCATCACCTGGACGACGACGCTCGTCTGCGCGACCCGCAGCAGGTACCAAAACCCGACCGTCGGACGGTCGCGATACCACGCCCAGCCGCCCCAAATCCCGGCTCCGAGGTTGGTCGCGGCGAGGGTCGTCCCGATCACAAGGTGCATCGTCACCATCGCGCCCTATATAACTAGGTCCGTGCTGCAGAGCTACCTACCGGTCATCGTCTTCGCCAGCCTCGGGCTGGTCGTCGGAACCCTCTTTACCCTGCTCAACGGCGTGCTCGGCCCGAAGAAGCCGAACCGGGTCAAAAGCGAGGCCTACGAATGCGGTCTGCCGTCGGAGGTTTCGAAGACGTTCCGCTTCGGAGTCAGCTTCTACATGATCGCGATGCTGTTCATCCTGTTTGACATCGAGGTCGTCTTTCTGTATCCGGTCGGGGTGATCTTGAACGCCGCCGATTCGGTCTTCCTGCTGGTCGAGGTGCTGATCTTCGTCGCGTTGCTGGCGGTCGCCTACATCTACGTGTGGCGAAAGGGTGCGCTGGATTGGAAGTAGCACGGACGAAGCTGCGCGGGCTCTCGCCGCTTGACGAAATCTCCGCTCCGGAGGGGCTGCGGATCCGCCAGATGCGGGCTCGCGACATGCTGCGCGACGATTTCGGCGACCTCGAACTCGAGCAGTTGGTCAAGTCGAGCCTCCTCACCACCAGCTTCGAGAAGGCGACCGCCTGGGCGCGCGGCAACGCGATGTGGCCCGCCACCTTCGGCCTCGCCTGCTGTGCGATCGAGATGATGTCGATGGTCTCGGCCCGCTACGACGCCGCCCGTTACGGCGCCGAGGTGTTCCGCGCGTCTCCACGCCAGGCGGACATGTTGATCGTGTCGGGCCGGGTCTCGATCAAGATGGCGCCGGTCGTCCGCCGGATCTACGACCAGATGCTGGAGCCGAAGTGGGTGATCGCGATGGGCGCCTGTTCCTCGAGCGGCGGCATGTTCGCCAACTACGCGGTCGTGCAGGGCGCCGACAAGTTCCTCCCGGTCGACATCCATGTCCCGGGGTGCCCGCCGCGCCCCGAGGCGCTGATGTATGGGGTGTTGAAGCTGCAACGGAAGATCCTCGGAAGTCCCGACACCGGCTGGCGCGAGCGCTACGCCGCCGAGGCGACAACCGAGGCAGAGCGGGCGCGCTACGCCAGCCGCAAGTGGTGGGAGGAACCGGAATCAGAGATCAGCGCCGAGGAGTTGGCGGCGATCGCCGCCGAGACCAACCCGCGCGCCGAGCTTCCCGACGACGCCGGTTCTTGGCCCGAGGGCCCCTGATGTACGACGCCGCCGGATTGGCGCTGCTCGAGCGCGAGCTGAACGATCGCCTCGGCGTCGCGGCGGTGGTCGGACACGACCTGCACTGCGGCCAGGCAAGCCTGGCGATCGACCCCGACCACAACCGCGCCGTTTTGAGCGAGCTCCGCGAGCGACACGGCTACAACTTCCTCTCCTCGCTGCATGGCGCCGACTACCTGCCAGCAAAGCCGCGCTTTGCGGTCCACTACGAGATGCTGGCGATGGCTCGGGTCGAGCGGATCTGCGTCAAGGCGCTGGTCGAGGACCCCGGTCACTCTCAGATCGCGACGATCGCCTCGGTAGTCGACCTGTTCGCGACCGCCGATTTCCAAGAGCGCGAGGTCTACGACTTCTTCGGGATCGCCTTTGACGGCCATCCCGACCTACGACGGATCCTGATGCCGGAGGAGTACGTCGGCTTCCCGCAGCGCCGCGACTTCCCGATCGGCGGCGACCCGGTGATCTTCACTTACGACGAGGACTCTGTTCCGGGGTGGACCAAATGAGCGCCGCAGCGCCGCCTCGCGGCGGTGTCGATCGCGATGCGGTCGCCCGGACCAAAGCGCAGATCCTCGGCCTGGCGCCGATCGAGCGCTCCTCGCTCGACGCCGATGTCACCAAGCCAGACGTCGAGTCGGTCGAGGGGGAACTGTTCACGGTCAACATGGGGCCGCACCACCCGGCGACCCACGGCGTTCTACGGCTCTTGGTCAGCCTCGAAGGCGAGGTCGTCCGCGACCTCAAGCCGATCATGGGCTACGTCCACACCGGGATCGAGAAGTCGTGCGAGACCAAGAGCTACTGGAAGGCGATCCCGTTCGTCGAGCGAATGGACTACCTCGCCTACTTCTTCAACATGCAGGCCTACTGCGGCGCCGTCGAGCGACTGCTCGAAATCGAGATCCCCGAGCGCGCCGCCTATCTGCGGGTGATGCACATGGAGCTGAACCGGATCCACTCGCACCTGGTCTGGCTCGGCACCACCGCGCTTGACCTCGGGGCGATGTCGATGTTTTGGTACTGCTTCCGCGAGCGCGACCGGATCCTCGACCTGTTCGAGATGTCGACGGGCCAGCGGATGCACACCCGCTACTTCCAGGTCGGCGGGGTGATCGAAGACATCCCGCAGGGCTTCGAGCAGCAGGTGATCGCGTTCTGTGACGAGATGCCGGAGCGGATCGACCAGTACATGGCGTTGCTCGACCAAAACGAGATCTTCCTGGCGCGCACCAAGGGGGTCGGGATCGTCCCGAAGCAACACCTGCTCGACCTCGGCGTGACCGGTCCGCTGCTGCGGGCAGCTGGCGAACCGTGGGATCTGCGAAAGACCCACGACTACCTCTGCTACCACGACCTCGAATTTGGAATTCCAGTCGGCACCGTCGGCGACAACTACGACCGCTACCGGGTTCGTCTGGTCGAAATGCGCGAGTCGGTCAAGCTCGTCCGCCAATGCGTTGAGGGGCTGCCCGAGGGCCGCTTCATCATTGATGACCGCAAGATCGCGCTGCCGCCGCGCGACGAGTTGGGGACCTCGATGGAGGCCCTGATCCACCACTTCAAGCTGGTCACCGAGGGCTTCCGGGTGCCGCCCGGCGAGGTCTACAACCCGATCGAGTCACCACGCGGAGAACTCGGCTGCTTTGTCGTCGCCGACGGCTCGGCGAAACCTGCCCGGGTCCACTTCCGCGAACCCTCGTTCATCAACCTGCAAGCGCTGCTCGACATGTGCAAGGACGAATACGTCGCCGACCTGATCGCAAACCTGGCGATGCTCGACCCGATCTTGGGCGGGATCGACCGATGAGCGAGGCCGCGGCCAGAACCAAGGTTCCGGGCGATTTGCGGGCGGCAGTCGAGCAGCTGATGTCGCGCTACCCGCGACATCGCTCCGCCTCGATCCCGGCCCTGCACTGGATCCAAAAGCGCGACGGCTGGTGCACCCCCGAGGGGATTCGCCAGGTCGCCGAGGTGATGGATGTCGAGCCCGCCTACCTCGAATCGGTGGCGAGCTTTTACGACCTGTTCAAGCTCGAGCCGGTTGGCGAAAACCGCGTCTTGGTCTGCACCAACATCAGTTGCTGGATGCGCGGCGCCGACGATCTGCTCGGCGCCTTCTGCGACGCCGCCGGCCTCGACCCCGCCGAGGCTGGGCACGGTGGGGCAAGCTCCGCCGATGGCAAGGTCTTCGTCAGCGGCTTCGAGTGCCTCGGCGCCTGCGACATCGCTCCGATGGCCTCGGTCAACGCCCGGTACTTCGGGCCGCTCGAAAACGGCGACGCCGCCACGATCGTCGCCTCGCTGCGCGCCGGAGCCGATGTCATGCCCGAGAAGGCGATCGCAATCCGCGGCGCCGCGGGCGGCCCTGACGGCCCGCCGGACCCGCGGTTGGGGGGGTAGGGGCGGGGGCTTGACGGCCCTCACCGCGTCAGCTCGGTCGGGAGCGTTCGGCATCGTGAAGGCGCCCTGGATCCTGTCGGCGAAGGTTGTCTCTTCCCCCCGTCCCGAACCACGGACGCATGTTCGCCTGGTTTTGCCGGGTCGAAACGGAGCGACCTCGCAGGGATTCTTTGACCGCTTGACGCCTGACCGGCTCGCCTCGATCAAAACGGTTCCGATCGACATGTCTCCCGGGTTTAGAAGGCGATCCCGGCTTCGGCTCCCAATGCCGAGATCGGCTTCGATCCCTTCCACGCGATCGCCGCTGGCGCCGACCAGATGCGATCTGAACCCACGACTGCTATTTCTCCCCCACCCCGAGCCCGCTCGACGGCTTGTAGCGGAACCGCTTCGAGGTCACCGAGCAGCCCCCACATGCGGCGGTTGTTTTCGAACCAGGGCTGGTAGCGCTCGACCTGCTCGACGCGCAGGCGACGGTGGCGGTTTGACGCTGCTGGGCACCCGGGCCGGGGCGCATCGGGGCGCCGGCCTTTGGCCTTGTCGGGGACCGCGCGCGACTCCGAGTCGGTCTGGGTTACGCTCACCGTACTCCTATGGACGCCCCAGCCAGGCCACTACGCCCGCTTCCCTCTGCAGTCCTCCTCGTCGTCGCTGCGCTCGTGCTGACGCTAAGCACGGCCGATCCGGCCGAGGCCGCGAAGCCGTCCGGCAAGCTCCAAGTCGTGATCGGCGGGCTCCCCGATGCACAGCCCGCCGCAGTCACGGTCCTGTGCGCGAAGACATCTCGCAAGCAGTGCGGCGGCGTTTCGCGAAAGCTCGGTGATTCCCGCACCCTGGGCCTTCCTAGCGGCCGTGATCGAATCGTCGTCAAGCCGATCACGTTCGCCGATTCGATCGGCCCCGCGGTCGAGGGCGCGAAGGCAGAGCCACTGCGCCGCCAGGTCAATGCCAAGGTCAGCCCCGGCAAGACAAGACGGGTCAAGGTTCGTGCGGTGATCAAGGAGTTCTCGGAAGGCGACCCCGGAGATATGGGGGAGGCGCCTCGACCGTCAATATCTCGACGACCGCGACAATTGGTCGGTCAGCGACACGATCAACTGCGCGGCAATCACGGGGAGCGTGTCTCGGCGGGGCGCAACCACACCTGCGGGATCCGTTCGGACGCCACGGTCGCCTGCTGGGGCGATAACTACGACGGCCAATCCACCCCTCCCACCGGTACCTTCAAGTCCGTCTCGGCGGGGGGCTACCACACCTGCGGAATCCGCACGGACGACACAGTCGCCTGCTGGGGCGACGATGAGCGCGGCCAATCCACCCCTCCCACCGGCACCTTCAAGTCCGTCTCGGCAGGCCGCTACCACACCTGCGGGGTCCGCACGGACGACAGGGTCGGCTGCTGGGGCCGCGACCTCCTCAGCGAATCCACCCCTCCCACCGGCACCTTCAAGTCCGTCTCTGCGGGGTACCACCACACCTGCGGGGTCCGCACGAACAACACGGTCGCCTGCTGGGGCCTCGACCGCGCTGGCCAATCCACCCCCCCCAC
>JAHEXU010000134.1 GCA_023251975.1 bacterium
GAGCTACGCGCCGCGATGGCGCGTCATGGGGTCTGCGAGCTGGCGCTTTACCACGAAGACCGCGCCAGCAAAGCCCCGACTGCGGCTCGGGTGTTCGATCTGTTCGCTGACGCCGCCCGGCACCATCTCACCGATTGCGACGGCCACACCGTTCAGGTATTTGAGCCCGAGCTGAGCGATCTGCGGACGCAGGTTCTCGACCTGCTCGGGATTCCGCTGCGTGCCTACCGGCGTGGCGGCGGCGTCGACGGCTGAGGTGGCGAGCTGCGATGGGGGGAGATATCGGGTGGGAGAAGTGCGGAACGAGAGAATTATCGTCGCGGATGCGCCGCCGTCGTGAGCCCGCAATAGCGCTGCTATTCCGGCCTCACGCCGCCGTCGCCCCGCTCGATCCTCGACCGCCTAAATCGAGCACTTATTCCTGCGCGAGCCCTAACGAATGTCGACGATCGATTCGGTGTGGGCCGCGGCGGTCAGGACGACTCGACAGTGGGCGAAACGCATCACCGTTTGGGTGACCGAGCCGACGAGGTTTCGGGTATCGGCGGCGCGCTCCTCCTCGGCGGCGTCGTCGGCCGCCAAGACGATCACTTCGGCGTCGAGCTGGCGGGAGATCTTGATCATCGAGAGGGCGGTGTGGTGGGCCGCGTAGAGGTGCGGGATCACGTCGACGCCCTCGTACTCCTCGCCGACCGCGACCGCTCGGTGCAGGGCGTTCAGCATTCTGGTCTGGTCGGCCTCGGGGGCCTCGGTGACCGGGGTCTCGTGGGGGACATCGCTAACCGCGACGGCGTGGACGATCGCGAGACCGCCAGCCTGCGGGCTCGCCATCTTGCAAGCAGTCTGCATTACGTCGTCGTCAAGTCCGTCGCCGAAGACGCAGACCATCAGCGGGCCCCGCGGTGTTTCGGGGCTGCGGCGCAGGCGCGAGGCGGGCAGGGGTGCCGGTGGCGCCGATAACTCGGGTAGCGGGATCTCGACCATGTCGCCGACCGTCTCGGGGTTGAAGCCGGCCCGGGTCGTCACCGACTCGACCAATAAGACCCGGCAGGGGCGCTCGTCGAGCAGGCGCAGGCGGGTGCCGCCGAACAGGTTGTCGCGGCTGATTCGCCGCTGCACCGGTGGCATCGGCAAGACCAGCGCCTCGGAGCGAGCAAGCAGCGCCTCGCGGATGATCGTGTCGGCCTTGCGGTCGCGTCGGCAGCGCATCTCGCGGATCTGGGCGCGCGGGCCGAGAACGCGACGGGCCATCTTCATATTGCGCTTCGACGCCTCGGCTTCGGAACTCAGCGGCTCGTCGAACGGGATCCCGTTCATGATCGGGATCAGCGACAGGAAGCGGATGTGGCCGGGGTGGTCGGCCAGTCGACGCGCCACCCGGAGGCTGTCGTATGGGTCCTCGGCGGGATCGGCAACAACCAAGACGGAGTGATAGACGACCTCGTCTTCGGCGACCTGGTCGGGGATCTCGACCTTGCGGGTCTCGCTCATCGGCAGGTTGTTTCGGCGCCGAAAACCGGCGTAGAGGACGAAGCCGAGCAGCAGCCAACCGGCGCCGATCGCGGCGACATCGAGGTGCAGGGCGCTGACGACGACGAAGGCGGCGGCGGTGCCGAGGCCACCGATCACCGCGAAGATCGGCACCTCCCAGCCGCGGAGGCGGATGTTGCCGGGGCCGACGTAGGGTCGCTCGGCCTTCGGCTTGAGCTTTCGCAGCATGATCACCGAGAGGTGGGCGACCGTGAACGAGAGCATCGCGAAGGCCGCGTAGAGGTTGCCAAGAAACTCGGCGGGGCCGAACACCAGCCCGCAGGCGAGCATCGCCGAGACGCCGATCCCGATGTGTGGGGTGCGAAAGCGCGGGTGTAATCGCGCCGCCGCGCGGGGCAGATGTTGGTATTGCCCCATCGAATACAAGAGTCGGCTGACCCCGAACATTCCGGCGTTGGCCGCCAGCAAGAGGATTGTCGCGGCGAGCACCCCGACGTAGGCCTTCGCAACCCCGGCGAACGAGCCCAGGCCCATCGCACCGACCACCCCGAGCACCGGGTCGGAGGCGAATCCGTTCTCGTCTTCGGGCTCGCCGAGTCGGGTCGAGTACTCGCCGCCGGGGGTGTCTTGTTCGACCGGCAGCGCCGACAGCGCGATCGCCGGCAGCACCGAGTAGATCACTACGACGGCCAAGACGACCTTGCGCATCGCCTTCGGCACCGTTCGGGGGGCGTCGATCGCCTCCTCGGACATGTTCGAGACGGTCTCGATCCCGGTGTAGGCAATCATCGCCACCGGCACCGCGACAAACAGGTCCGACCACTTTGGAGCCAGCCCGAAGTGGACGTTGTCGATCAGGGTTCCAAAGTTGAGGACGGTGAAAATTCCCGCCAGGACCAGCAAGAACTGAGTCGCAAGGTCGGTAACCGCCATCACGACGTTGAGTCGCGAACTCTCGCGGACGCCGCGGATGTTGAGCGCGGCGAGGAAGAGGATCACCACGATGCCGCCGATGATGTCGCCCGGCGCCTCCCGCAGAGGTCCCCAGATGAAGGCCAGGTAGTGGGGGACGAACAGGGCCGAGATCGCGGCGGTGACGATGAAATTCATCGCCTGGACCCAGGCGGCGCCGAACGAGACGGTTTCGTTGAAGGCGTGGCGGGCGAAGCTTGATGAACCGCCTGCCTCCGGATACATCGTTGTCGCCTCGGTGTAACTGGCGGCGGTCAGCCAGAAAATCACACCCGCGATCACAAATACCAGCGGGGTCAGGCCGAGCGCCAGTGCCGCAACCAGCCCGAGCGCGTAGTAGATCGAGGACCCGACGTTGCCGTAGGCGGACGAGAAGAGAGCGTTGTCGTTCAGAACTCGCTCGAGGCGGAATAGTCGGCGTTGGGCCATGCGGGCGAGAGCTTAGACTTAGGGCCCGCGGAAGAATAAGTGCGCTTTACGCGGCCGATTACCGTCGCGGATGCAGCGCCGTCGCGAGCCCGCAATAGCGCTGCTATTCCGGCCCCACGCCGCCGCCGCTCCGCTCGGTCCTCGACCGCCTAAATCGAGCACTTATTCTTCCGCGGGCATTTAGGGACGGCTCGGGTCGACTGTGGACGCGGTCGCGGTCTATGGTGCGAGTGATGGCGGGCGACGATGACCTCAACCTCGGCAATGCGGCCTGCGTCGACAGCGTCGCCCGTGGCTGGCAGCGCCTACACGCTGCGAAGCGCCGGAGTGGTCGGCAGCGCCGGCACGGTCGCTGGGGCCGGGGTGGCCGGTAGCGCCGGAACCGTGCTCAGCGCCGGGGTGGCGGGCAGCGCCGCTACGGTTGCGAGCGTCGCGGTCGCCGGTTCCGCCCTGACCGTCGGCAGCGTTGCGATCGCGACCTGCGCGGCTAGCTTGGCTTGCATCGCTTGTCTGCGCTGCGTCGCCTGCGTCGCCTGCATCAACTGTGAGGATTGCGTTGCGTGCATCGCCTGCAACGGCGAGAAGGGCGCCGTCGGCTGGATCGCCGGTCGCCCGATCGGACGCCGTCGCGGCCGCTCCTAGCGAGTTCGGTGGCCCCCCCGCGCCGCAGCGGCCGCAGCGGCCGCTATCTTGGCCGCGGTGAAGATCGCGATCGGATCAGACCACGCCGGGTTCGGCCTCAAGCAGCGCGTCGGGTCGATTCTCGGGGCGAGTGGACACCAGGTCCTCGATGTTGGCGTCGCCTCCGAGGATTCCGCTGATTACCCGGTTTACGCGGCGCGGGCGGCTCGGTTGGTGGCAGGCGGCGAAGCCGAGCGCGCCGTAATCGTCTGCGGCTCCGGGGTCGGGGTCTCGATCGTCGCCAACAAGCTCGACGGAGTCCGCGCCGTCAACGCCCACGACCCCGAGGAGGCGCGGCTGAGCCGGCTCCACAACGACACCAACGTCCTTACCCTGGCGGGCCGCCGCCTCAGCCCCGACGCCGCCGATGCGATCGTCGAGGTCTTCCTCGCGACCGAGTTCGAGGCGGGCCGCCATCAGCGGCGGGTCGATCAGATCGCCCAGGTGGAGCGCGGCGATGAGATCTAGGCGGCGGCGAGTCGACCTCGGCGGCAGCGGTCGCTGGTTGGGGGCGGCGATCGTCGGGCTGGCCCTGCTGCTCGGCGGCGGCGGCGGCGAGGACGAGACTCCGCCGCAGACTCTCGGTCAATTCAACCCCACCGAGTCGACCGATTCGACCTCCGCCGCGGCGACCGAGGCGACGACCACCACCGACCGCACCGAGACCACCATCACAGCGCCAACAACGACCACGACCACGACCACGACCGAGCCGCCCGACGAGGACCGCTACGGACCACCGATCGGCGGCGAGGAGGGCGATGCCATCGCCGCGGTTTTGCGGGCGATCGACTCTGGCGATCGCCTCCCCTACGGCGAGGACGGCCAAACCTTCCAAAACCGTGAGGGTGAGCTCCCGCCGCACCAACTCGGCTACTACCGCGAATACACCGTCGAGACCCCGGGGTCGCCTGATCGCGGTGCTCGTCGCCTGGTGATCGGCGAGGCGGGGGAGACCTACTACACCAACGACCACTACACCTCGTTCGAGCGGATCGACCCGGACGAGTACCGATGAGCCTCGACCCGAGTGACCTGGCCCTCCCGGGATGGAGCTGTCTGCATTTCGTCACCGAGCCGATCGAGGCAACCGAGCTGGAAGCGCTCGGTCTATCGGTCACCACGATCGACGCCTCTCCGATCGAGGATCCACCAGGGCTGCTGGCCGGTCTCGCCGCAGGCCTCGCCTTTCCCGAGTACTTCGGAAACAACTGGGACGCCGTCGACGAGTGCTTGCGCGATTTGAGCTGGGGTCCCGGCGATCTTGGCTGGATCCTGATCGTTCGCAACGCCGACACGATCTGGCGCGCCGACCCGGTCGCGGCGGGCGCCCTGGCGATGGCCTGCCAGGAGGCCGCTCGCCACTGGGCTGAGCACGCCCTCGCCTTCCATCTGATCTTCGAGCTGTAGCGGCATCACCGGCCACTCGGACCGTTGCTATCTTCGCCGCCGATGCTTTCTGAGCACACACCGCCGATCGATCCCGGCCTGCCCGACGACCTGATGGCGGCCTCGGTTGCCGAGCTTGACCCCGAGATCGCCGCGGTCTTGGGTGCCGAGTTGGCGCGCCAGCAACGAACCCTCGAGATGATCGCCTCGGAGAACTTCGTCCCGCAGGCGGTTCTGGACGCCGCCGGCTCGGTTCTGACCAACAAGTACGCCGAGGGCTACCCGGGCAAGCGCTACTACGGCGGCTGCGAGGAGGTCGATGTCGCCGAGGAGCTGGCGATCTCCCGCGCCAAGGCTCTGTTTGGCGCCGAGCACGTCAACGTCCAGCCCCACTCCGGCGCTCAGGCCAACAACGCCGTCTACTTTGCGCTGCTCGAGCCCGGCGAGAAGATCATGGGGCTATCGCTCGACCACGGCGGCCACCTGACCCATGGGATGCGGCTCAACATTTCCGGCAAGCAGCATCGAATCGTCCCCTATGAGGTCGACCGCGAGACCCTGCGGGTGGATATGGACGGGGTCGCCCGGATCGCCGCCGAGGAGCGCCCGAAGATGATCGTGGCTGGCTGGTCGGCCTATCCTCGCTGGCTCGACTTCGCCGCCTTCCGCGAGATCGCCGACTCGGTTGGCGCCTATTTGTTCGTTGACATGGCCCACTTCGCCGGGCTGGTCGCGGCTGGCGAGCACCCGAGCCCGCTCCCATACGCCGACATCGTCACCACGACCGTCCACAAGACGCTCGGCGGGCCGCGCTCGGGGATGATCATGTGCCGCGAGCAGTACGCCGCCGCGATCAATCGGGCCGTCTTCCCCGGCACCCAGGGCGGTCCGCTGATGCACGTGATCGCCGCCAAGGCGGTGGCGCTTCGGATCGCGATGACCGATCGCTTCCGAGCTCGCCAAGCGCAGACCGTTCGAAACGCGAAGGCGCTCGCTGCGGGGTTGATCGCGGGGGGCGTCGAGGTCTTGACCGGTGGCACCGACGTTCACCTCGTCCTGATCGATCTGCGTCCGCTCGGGCTCGACGGCAAGGAGGGTGAGCGCCGACTCGAGTCGGTCGGGATCACCGTCAACCGCAACTCGATCCCGTTCGATCCGGCCCCCCCGATGAATCCCTCCGGGCTTCGCATTGGCACGCCGGCCCTGACAACCCGCGGGCTCAACGAACACGACATGACCGAGATCGCCGACCTGATCGCGGCGGCCCTGTCGGATCGTTTCGAGGCCGAGCGTGAGGGGCTGGCGACCCGCGCCGCGGCGCTCGCGGGGCGTTACCCGCTCTACCGGCATCTGTCGAGTGCTGATCTGGGTTGATTGCACCGCCGCCGCTCACCCGCTGGTCCTGTCGCCGCTGATCGAGGGCCTGGTGGAGCGCGGTCACCAGGTTCGCGTAACCGCGCGCGCCTACGGCCAGACCGAGGGCATCCTCGAGCGGCTCGCGATCCCCTATTCGTTGTTCGGGGCCCACGCTGGGGCCGGAGGCGTCGGCAAGGCGGTGGCGCTGGCAAGTCGCAGCGCCTCGCTGGCCCGCTGGGCGGGCCGGGTCCGTCCGGCGGTCGGTCTCGCCCACGGCTCGGTCGACCTGGCGGTTGTTGGCGCGATTCGACGGATCCCGACGGTCCAGATGCAGGACTACGAGTTCGCCGGATCGCAGCGAAAAATCGCTTGGCGCCTCGCCCGGACGGTAATCGTTCCCGATTCGATCCCGCTTGATCGGCTCGCCGCCGCCGGGGCCGTCGAGTCGAAGCTGCTGCGATACCCGGGCCTGAAGGAGGACTATTACTTGGCTGGCTTCGAGCCTGACCGGGCGGTCCTCGCCGATCTTGGCCTCGGCGCTCATCGGATTGGTCCCGACCGAAGCGCCGACGATCGAGTTCTGATCGTTGTCCGGCCGCCTCCCGAGAGCTCCGCCTACCACGCCGACAACCCGCTCTACGGCGGGCTGATCGAGCGACTTGCCGCTGAGCCGAGGGCGGTCGCCGTCGTGATCGCCCGGACCGATCGCCAGCGTAGTGAGATCGTCGAACGCGCTGACCCCCGCCTGATCGCCCCCGCCGAGGCGATCGACGCCCAGAGCCTGATCGCCTACGCCGATCTGGTGATCAGCGCCGGCGGCACGATGAATCGCGAGGCCGTCGCCCTCGGGATCCCGGTCTACACGATCTTCAGCGGCCGAATGGGCGCGGTAGACGAGCAACTGATCGCCGACGGCAAACTCCTCACAGTCACCGATCCGGGGGCGATTCGGTTCGAGAAACGACCCTCCGGGCCCGCCGCCCATCCCGGTCGTGACGCCGCTTCGCTGATCGACGCGGTGCTCGCCGCCGCGCGCTGAGCGCTCTCGCACGACTCCCCGGCGCCTTCGACTCGGGAGTTTTCGTGCCAATCCGGGGGTGCGTGCGAGCCCGTCGGCGGGTTGGCCCAGGCAGGAGCAGCGGCCTTTACTCGGTAGCTTTTCGGGAGCGATGCTGCTCGACGGACCGCCGGGAAACCTTCAAGCTTGCCTTGGTTTCGCCGTGGCCGCTCTGCTTGCTTGGCTGTTGGTCCCGGCGGCGGAGCGGCTTGCTTGGCGAATCGGCGCAATCGACCTGCCGCGCGAGCGCAGCCTTCACACCAAACCAACGCCGAAGCTCGGCGGCCTGGCGATCTTGGTCGGGGTCTGCGTCGCGGGCTATCTGTTCCTCCCCGAGGCGGCGACGATTCGAGCGATTCTCGGTGGCGCCACGGCGATCGCTCTGGTCGGGGCGCTCGATGATGTTTTCGAGTTTCCGCCAGCGTTGAAGCTCTTGGGGCAGATCATCGCTGCCTCGATCCCGGTCGCCGAAGGGGTCGCGGTCGGCGTTTTCACGCTCCCGTTTGTCGGTGGAGTCGACCCGGCGGCGACCGTGATCGAGGGTCTGCCGCTACTCGGCGATGTCAACCTCGGAGAGATCTTCACGGTGGTCGGGATCGTCGCCTTCATCAACGTGATCAATCTGATCGACGGGGTTGATGGCCTCGCCGCCGGGGTCTGCTTGATCTCGGCGCTCGCCCTGGCGGTGATCGCGCTGTCGCTCGATCGCCGCGCCGCCGGGGTCCTGGCGGCGCTCACCGCGGGCGCCGCGCTCGGGTTCCTGCGACACGGCTTCCCGCCCGCCTCGAGCTTTATGGGCGACACCGGCTCGAACCTACTCGGCTACCTGCTCGGGGTGATCGCGGTTCAGGGTGCCCTCAAAACCAACGCGGTGGTCGCCCTCTTCTTCCCCCTGATCGTCCTCGCCGTTCCGATCCTCGACACCAGTTTTGTTGTTGCCAAGCGGCTTAAGCACCGACGCCCGATCTACCAGGCCGACCGTTGGCACTTCCACCACCGGCTCGCCAACATCGGCTTCTCGCAGCGTCGCACCCTGCTTTACATGTATGGATGGACGCTGGCGATGGCGGGGTTGGCGCTTGCGCTTCGCTTTGTCCCCTATAGCGACGACCGCGGCCACTTCGACGCGACTTGGACCGCCGTGATGATCACGATTGCGCTGATCACCTTGATCGCCAGCGCCTATCTCCTCCTCGCGTTGGAAATTCTGAAGCTGCGAACCGAGCGCCTCGGCTGGCTGACATCCCGGCTGGGGTCCGACCTCAACGACGCCGCCGAACCGTCCAGGTTTGATCGAATCCTCAACGAAGGAGTCGCCCGCGAGCTCGAGACTGGCTCGTTTCCGGCACTCGACCCCGAGACCGGCGAGTTCGAAGCAGTGGGCCACCCCTAGCGAGTGGCCCCATCGCTGATCGGCTCGCGGGAGCGGTGGTGGGCGAGCGAACAGCACGGGACCCAGTGACCGGTCCCCATCGGTAGGTGTGGTCGGGATCGAGGGCCGGTTTTGCCTCCACCTCGCTCGAGGCATGGGAGGCCGGGGCGGGATGCGATGTTTGCGTCGGCCGAGCCGAACTCCAGGACACAGAAATCGCCACCCCCGTTGGCGAAGATCGGAAGCCAGCCAGTCCGCTAAATGGACGTACATCGTCAACGGTCGCGGCCCTCGCCGTTACGGTTTTGTGGTGTCGTGCCAGCCATACAGCGATACCAGCTCAGGTGCGGCTTCCAGACCGACTCGCCAAGAGGCCGCCCACACGGCTTCGGCGGGGACCCCGGGCACCCAGGGGGAGGACACTTAATCGATCAGATGATCGAGTCGGCACGCAGCGCGAGGTTGGCGGGATGGACGATGGGCTCGGCCTCGCCACGACACTTCGCCTCGCGCTTGCGCGGCGACGATCGCCCTGATCGACGATCGCGGACCCGGATGGTTCTGGGCGTCGACTTGCTGACCCGCTCATCGTGGAGCCGCCGATGGGGTCCCAGTCAGAGCCGCGAAGCGATCGACTCGGTGACCGCGAACCCAATCGAGACCGTCGCCGTCGAGACACTGGTGTCGAAGTCGCCGAGCCGGACTTCGAGATTGGCGGGTTGCTACGAACGCTCGACCCAAAATTACACATAGTGACTTCACACCGCCGCTTGCCCGCTCGTAGGCTGCCGGGTTCGAGGGCCCCGTTGCGCCGATGATGGAGCTCGGAAATGCGCGCAGACGCCCACGGCCGATCGGCGAGCGAGGGCTGAAAGCCGTCGAGCAGACCGCCCTCGCGGCTAGGATCAAAGCCGCTGTCGGACCTTGGCGAGGAAGCGAACGTTGCCCTCACCGTTGTCTGTTTGGGCGCCGGGAGCGTCGGTCAGGGTGAGGTTTCCGTTCGCGTCGTAGCGAAAGCGGGTCGTGATGCCCTGCGGCGTTGTGATCCGATCGATCTGAGCGGCGCTGTCGTCGTGGTAGGTGGTCGCTAACTTTGCCACCCCGCCGACCAGTTGGCCGCCGCGCTCACGGGCCAAAGCGCCTTCAGGCCTCGCTTCAGGAGGCGCCGGTTGGCGCGGGAGTTCTCGCAGCCGGACCCGGGCGCGATTTCGCGGCGCCGGTTGCCGTTGGGATCGAGCTTGTAGCGGGTGCGCTACCGCCTGGCGTGATCGCTGTGTGGCGGCGTGCGCGCCTCGATCATGCGATCGAAGCCGTCGTAGCGGTAACACGCCGAGTTGCCGAGTGGATCGAACTCTTCGCTCAGATTGCCGTTTTGGTCGTGTTACCGGCTCGTCTGTCGTCGCAGCGGCTGGGTGGGCTTTGAGACCCGGCCGAGCGGGTCGGGCTCGATCGTACTCCTACTGCGTACGGCGCTGTTCACTGCGCTGAGGCGCATCTCGCGACCGTAGCGGAACTTCGTCGTGCCAACGAGCGGCATAAAGTGGGCAACTGCCCGCGAGCGACTGCTCTGAAGTTCGTCGGCCGGGACCGTATTGCCCCGCCGCGTAGGGGATCGAGCGGCGCCGCAGTTCCTTTGGTCGCTCAGCGGGCACGAACCGGTGGGATCCCGAGCTGCTTGCAGATCGCCCGCGCGGTCCAGGTGTTGATCTC
>JAHEXU010000259.1 GCA_023251975.1 bacterium
ATCAGGAGGCTGAAGCTGCTCTTGGCGAGTTTCCACTGCCCGAAGCCGACGCCGCCGACGCCGAGCGAGATCAGAAGCCAAATGACGCGGTTGTCAGGGGTGTCGTCAATCCAACTGAAAAGGGTGCCGAACGCCAGCAAGCTCATCAAAACCGAGAAGGCGAGGACCGCCGGGCGCCGGGCGCTGGCGAACGGGCCGACGCCAAGGCCGACCACCGCCAAAACAACGGTCGCCGAGAAGCTAAGGAAGAACAGCATCGCCGCTCCCCAATTGCCCTCCTCGTCGGTCCGGATACTCGAGGTCAGCGCCGCCAACGCGAGCAAAAACGCCCCGACGGTGATCGCCGCCTCGCGGCGATCCAGTCGCCTGATCCACTCGATACCCGCGAGCATGCTCATCCGAATCCTCCCAGTTTTGTTGCCCACCTCGAACGAAATTGCCGATCGAGGCACCGCGACCCTACCGATAATCCACAAAGCCGTCGGAATCAGCTTCCGCGGCCGCAGCCCGCCCACGAACGGCGGCCGGCGCGGGCGGGCCGGGGCGCCGGGTCCGAAAGCGCCGCAACCTGCCGTTTGGCCTCGCCGCCCCGCATCGGCCGCTCAGAGTGCTCGGGCTCTGTTTTCCCGACGCCAATTCGCGGCGTGATACGAAGTGAGAAATCCCGGCGCCGAATCCGTCATCATCCAAACCGTGAGCAAGAAGTTCGAAGTAGCCCAGGTGCGTCACGCGGCGGTCGTCGCGGCGGTCGCGGTGGCGGTGGCGGCTGGCTCGCTTTTTGCTGGCTCCGAGCCCGACGGCAGGATCGGGCCGGGCAACCACATCCAGCCGAGCGGGCGCAAGCTTGATCCGGTCGGCCGGACCGCCAGGCTCGGCAACCTCCCGACCGGCGCGGCGCTGACCCGGGGCGACGGCTACGCCTGGACTCTGTCGGCCGGTCGCGGTGCCAACGACATCAGGATTGTCCGGGTCCGGGCGCGAACCCACCGCTGCCACGGCGATCCGAATTGCAAACGGCGGGCGCGTCGCCAGGTCGGCAAGGTGATCCAGACGATCAAGATGCCGGGGCTATCAGGTGGAATCGCCATGGACCCGACCCGCAACCTCGCTTACGTCTCCGGCACGCCCGCAACCGGACACTCCGACGGCGCGGTCGGACCGGGCGTCCCAGGCCAGAACGGAGATGTCATCCACGTCCTCTCCTACAACCGCAGCACCGGCAAGGCGAAGCGTCGGCGCCTAATCGATTTGCCGCCGCCGAGCGGAACGATGCCACCCCAAAACTTCCCTCCGACCACGACGACGCCGCTGTCATGGCCGCGCGACCTCGCCGTGTCGCCCGACGGGACGAAGCTGCTCGCTGCGCTCAACCTCGCCAACTCGGCCGCGATCGTCGACCTCCAAACCGATGCCGTCTCCTACGTCAGCGTCGGCCGCTACCCCTACGGCGCCGCGATCAGCACCGACGGCAGTCTCGGCTTCGTCTCCAACGAGACGCCGGGCACCGTCTCGGTTATCGACCTCGCGAGCGGCTCGGTCAACGCCACGATCACGGTCGGGCCGCACCTCTCCCACCCCGAGGGGATTGCGATCGACCCGCGCAAGCCGCGGGCCTATGTCGCGGTCACCAACCAGGATCTGATCGCGGTCATTAACACCGAGACGCTGACGGTGGAGCGAACGCTGTCGGTGGAGCGTCGGAAAGGAATCGGCACCTCCCCGGTCGCGCTCAGCGTGACCAGCGACGGCTGCCGCCTCCTGTCGGCGGATTCCGGCGAGGATGCGATCGCGGTGTTCGCGGTGCGAACCGCGCCAAGCTGCCAGGCGCGCGGTCACAAGCGCAGCAAGGTGAAACAGTGGCAGCTTTTGGGGCGGATCCCCGTCGGCAGCTACCCGACCGCAGCCCTCTCAACCGCCCAGAAGCCGGGACGTCGACGGCTCGTCTGGGTCGCCGCCAAAGGCCTCGGAGCGGGACGAAACGACGCCCGCGGCCGGATTCTCGAGGAGGACCTGGGCTCAGCAACCGGCGGAGCCCCAGCCGAGTTCCGCTTTGATTACCTACCCTCAAACACGTTCGGGCTTTCCGGCGTGATGCGCTTTCCCGGCAGCCGTCGGCTCGCCAAGCTGAC
Organism: bacterium; assembly: GCA_023251975.1. GTDB lineage: Bacteria > Actinomycetota > Thermoleophilia > Solirubrobacterales > 70-9 > JAHEXU01. The sequence continues at coordinate 2,130 of JAHEXU010000259.1, forward strand.
CCCGCGCGCAGCCAAACAGCTCCGACCGCTCAACCGAGAAAAGCCCCCGGCCGACACCCCGCTCAGCGCCAACGGTCCGATCGATCATGTCTTCTACATCGTCCGCGAGAACCGCTCCTACGATCAGGTACTGGGCGACGACCGCCGCGGTGACGGCGACCCGAAGCTGACCCTGTTCGGCAAGTCGGTGACGCCGAACATCCACGCCCTGGCGCGCCGCTTCCCGCTGCTCGACCACGTCTACGCCAACTCCGAAGCATCGATCGACGGCCATTTTTGGACCTCGGCCGGGGCGGTCTCCGACTACGTCGTCAAGTCCTGGCACGCCAACTACGCGGGCCGCCAACGCCCGTATGACTTCGGCGTCTACTCGGTCACCTGGCCGTCGCAGCGGTTCCTGTTCGACCAGGCCGAAAAGCAGGGAATCCCCTACTTCAACTACGGCGAGGCAGTCGCCGGGACGATTCCGCTCAACGACCTCGACCGCAACCCGGCCGAGACCGCCGAAGTGGTGGCGAAGTTCTCCAACTCCGATGTCGGGCCGGTCACGCCCGGCCCGCAGCCGTTACCGCCGAGCCCGTGCTACTCCAACGACGCCTCGATCGGGAAAAACGTGATCACGATGCAGGACACCTGGGACTCCAGCCTGCCGCCCGGGATCAGTCCAGCGACCAACGAGAGCCGCTTCGAATGTTTCCGCGGCCGATTCGAGCAGCAGCTGGCGGCGGGATCGGTTCCGGCGTTCAACTACCTGGTGCTCC
>JAHEXU010000135.1 GCA_023251975.1 bacterium
GCCACCGCTTGCCTCGGCCGATCCGTACTGCTCCCAAACCTCGGCCTCGGCGCCGTCCTCGAGCACGATCAGGGTGCGCCAGTTGAGCGAGTTCGCGGCTCCCGCTTGGACCACGTCGAGCGCGACCGGCGCATCGAAGCGGGTTCGGGCCGGGACGTAGACGAGGGCGCCGTCGGTCCACTCGGCGTCGTTTCGCGCCACGAAGGTGTCGGCGCCGCTTGGCACGATCGTGCCGAGGCGGGAGGCGACGAGATCGCCGAAGCGCTCGACCGCGTCGCCAAGTCGAAGCACCGTCGGGCCGTCGGGGCGACCGTTGCCGGTCGCTTCACGCAGCGGGATCAGGGCGTTCGGTGGGGCGCTCAGCAGGGTCGTGCCGCGGCCCGTCGCGGCTGCCGCCGGGGGGTAGGAGTCGAGTTCGAGCCCGGACAGGTCGGTGAACTCCCACCCCTTGATCTTCGGATTTGGCAGCGGCAGCGATCGGGCCGCTACTGCGGCCCGGGAACGTCGCTCGTCAAGCCAGGCGGGGCTAGCCAATTGACCCCTCCATTTGCAGTTCGATCAACCGGTTTAGCTCGACTGCGTATTCCATCGGCAGTTCCTTGACGACCGGCTCGATGAAACCGTTGACGATCATCTTTGAGGCCTCCTCCTCATCGAGACCCCTGCTTTGCAGGTAGAAAAGCTGTTCCGCGCCGATCTTTGAGACCGAGGCCTCGTGACCGACGTTGGCGTCGGGCGGGTCGATCCGGATTGTCGGGTAGGTGTCGGAGCGCGATTCTGGGTCGAGCAAGAGCGCGTCGCAAACGACCTTCGAGCGGGCCTGGGTGGCGCCCTTGGCGACCTCGAGCAGGCCCCGGTAGGTCGAGCGGCCGCCGTCCTTGGAGATCGACTTGGCGAAGATCGAGCTGGTCGTGCGGGGCGCGGCGTGGATGATCTTGCCGCCCGCGTCCTGATGCTGACCGGCGCCGGCAAACGCGATCGAGAGGATCTCGCCGTGCGCCCCCTCGCCCATCAGATAGATCGCCGGGTACTTCATTGTCACCTTCGAACCGAGGTTGCAGTCGACCCACTCAACGGTCGCCCGTTCCTCGGCGATTGCTCGCTTGGTGACCAGGTTGAAGACGTTTTGCGACCAGTTCTGGACGGTCGTGTAGCGGATCCGGGCGCCCGGCCTGGCGATCAGCTCGACGACCGCCGAGTGCAGCGAATCGGTCGAGTAGACCGGGGCGGTGCAGCCCTCGATGTAGTGGACCTCGGAGTCCTCGTCGGCGATGATCAGGGTGCGCTCGAACTGGCCCATGTTTTCGGTGTTGATCCGGAAGTAGGCCTGCAGCGGCAGCTCGACCTTGACGCCCTTCGGCACGTAAACGAACGACCCGCCTGACCAGACCGCCGAGTTGAGCGCGGCGAGCTTGTTGTCGTTTTCGGGGATCACGGTCGCGAAATGGGCCCGCACCAACTCCTCGTGCTCGCGCAGCCCGGTGTCCATGTCGACGAAGATCACGCCCTGCTGCTCGAGGTCCTCGCGAACTTGGTGGTAGACCACCTCGGATTCGTACTGGGCGCCGACGCCAGCGAGGAACTTCCGCTCCGCCTCGGGGATGCCGAGCCGGTCAAAGGTCTTTTTGATGTCCTCGGGAACCTCGTCCCACGACCGGCTCGCCTTCTCGGAGGCGCGGACGAAGTAGTGGATGTCGTCGAAGTTGATTTGGTCGAGGTCGGCGCCCCACTGCGGGGTCGGTCGCTCGAGGAAGTGGCGATAGGACTTGAGCCGGAACTCGCGCATCCAGGCGGGCTCTTGCTTGTAGTCGGAGATCGATTCGACGATCCCTTGGTTGAGGCCCTTCGGGGCCTTGTAGGCGTAGCCGGTCTCCGGGTCGGAAAACCCGAATCGCTCCTTGTAATCGGCGTTGACGTCGCGGATCGCGTCGCGCTCGGCCTGCTTGGGGTCGAGGGTGCTCGTATCGGGGGGTGGGGTGCTCATGTCTCAATCAATCTCCAGCTTGACTACGCCGTCTTCGATCCGTACCGGGTAGGTCTCAACCGGGCTGTATGCCGGCAGTGTCTTCGGTCGCCCGCTGCGAAGATCGAACAGCGAACCGTGCCTCGGACATTCAACCGTACAGGCCGCCGGGTCAAAGGTGCCTTCGGCCAGCGGTCCGTCGTCGTGCGAACAGCGATCCTCGATCGCGACGATTTCGCCGTCGGCGAGGCGGAACAGCCCGACCTTGGTGCCGTCTATTTCGACCAAGCGAGTCCCGCCCTCGGGCAACTCCGTGAGTTTGCAAATCGTCTTTTCAGCCATCGCCGCTCTTATTCCTACCGCTTGGGTCGGATTTTAGCGCCCACGGCGAGCTTCCGGCGAGTATCTGATTTAATTGTCGGCAGGAATGGTGCGAGAACTGGGAGGTTCGGCGATGCGGGGCGAGCGGCAGGGTAACGCGAGATTGGTACGGGCGGGCGCGATCGCCGCCTCCACCGCGATTTTGGCGGTCGCGATCGGCGCCGCCTCGACCGCGTCGGCTGGCGTCGGCCACCCGACCACGGTGACGCTGGTCAACGGAGCTCCCGCCTTCCATGGTCGGGTCAATTCCGACCACCCCGCCTGCGTCTCGCATCGCCGGGTGAAAATGATGATGCGCCAGCCCGGCCCCGACCTGGTCCTCGGCATCGACAACGCCGCCATCACCGGCCGCTGGTTTGTCGATCACCCGGATTTCCCGTCCGGCGAGTATTACGCGAGGGCACCCGCGAAGAACGTTCCCGACGAGGCGGTCTGCCTCGCCGACAGGTCGGCGATCGTCGCCGTCGATTGACAAATCAGGTAACGAGGGAGAATCGAGATGAGTACGAAGAGATTGATCACCGCGATCGCATCGGCGGTCCTGCTTGGCACCACCGCGGTCGCCCTGGCGACCGTCGTGGTGCACCACGACTCCCGGGTCACGATCACCAAGACGATGCCCTACTTCGCCGGCAAGGTCCACTCGCCGGAGCCCGCTTGCCAGTCCGGCCGCCGCGTCACCCTGAACGCGGTTGAGCCCGGCGAGTCGGTCGGTAGCGACCAGACCAACGCCGACGGTGAGTGGCGGATCAACTTCCAAGGCGAGGGAGTCGTCCACTACTTCGCCAAGGTGAAGCGCCGCAGCGACGGCACCGCTGGCACGATCCACGTCTGTAAGTCCGATCGCTCCCCGGTGATCGCGGCCCCATAGCCTCGGGTCGGCGGCGGACCCAATCCCGATACTTGGGTGCGGCCCTGCTGAGGGGCCGCACTTCGTCGGGCGAAAATCTGCCCGAACTCGAGCACGGGACGCATCCGCGCGCCGACGCTGGCGCGCGGCTTCGTCCCCGATGAGAGCAGAAGAACCCGTCGCAACTTCAGTACGTGGTGGATCCGCGGTCAGTCCGTGGTGGATCCGCGGTCAGTCCGTGGTGGATCCGCGGTCAGTACGTGGTGGATTTGTTGGGCCTCGGGTGGTGGTTTCGTCGGGCTGCGGGCCTATGATTGCGCGGTGGCATCGGGTCATCTGGTCGTTCGGCACGCCCAAAGCGCAGTCGAGGAGGCACTCGCCGACACGCGAGTGGTCATCGTCTTGGGCGCTCGTCAGGTTGGGAAGAGCACGCTGCTTGAGCAGCTCGCGGCCGCAGAGGGTGTCGGAAGGGAACTGCTGACGCTCGACCGCCAGCCGATTCGAGCTGCGGCGCAGGCCGACCCCGCCAGCTTCGTCGCCCAGTTGCAAACGCCGGTCGCAATCGATGAGATTCAACGAGTGCCCGAGCTTTTGACCGAAGTCAAGCTCCGGGTCGACCGCGACAAGACCCCCGGTCAGTTCGCCATCACCGGGTCAGCCAACCTGTTGGCGATGAAGCAGGTCAAGGAGAGTCTCGCTGGCCGAGCGGAGTATTTGCGCCTGCACCCGTTTAGCCAGGGCGAGATCGTGCGGCGCCGCGAGGTCTTCATTCCCGAGCTCGCCGCTGGCCGTTTCCCGGTCATCACCAACGCGGCGATCGGTCGCAACGCGCATGCCGAGATGCTCTCTCGGGGCGGCTATCCGGAGGTGCAAGACCGACCAGCCGACCGCCGGGCGCGATTCTTCGAGAGCTACATTGAAGGGATCCTCGACAAGGACCTGGCGGCACTCGGTGACGTGACCGACCGCGCCTCCCTCGCCCGGCTCCTGGCAGCGATCGCGGCCCTCTCGGCATCTGAGCTGAACATCGACGGCCTGGGCCGGTCCCTTGGAACGCCGGCAAGCACGGTGCGCCGACACCTCGACTTGCTCGAGGCGCTCTTCCTCGTTCGTCGCGTTCCCGCCTGGACCAGCAACCTGCTCGCGCGGTCTATCCGCCAGCCAAAGCTACATATCACCGATACCGGGCTCCTCGCCACGTTGCTTGGTGCCGACGAACGGCGTCTGGCCTCGCAGCCTGAGCTCGGTGGGGCGTTCTATGAGACCTTCGTCGCGGCGGAGCTCGCCCGGCAGATCTCATGGCTCAACGATCGGCCGCAGATGTTCCACTTTCGCGATCGCGACCAGCGCGAGGTCGACATCCTGCTCGAGCACCGCGACGGCTCCGTCACGGCTGTCGAGGTCAAGGCTTCGGCCACCGTTCATCACCGTGACTTTCGCGGGTTGGGGCATCTGCGCGACAAGCTTGGCGCGCGCTTCAAGGCCGGAGCGCTCATCTACGCGGGCGCCGACACGGTGCCATTCGGCGATCGGCTCGCCGCCGTGCCGCTGTGCGGGCTTTGGCTCAGCCGCGATCACGCTCAGCCAGCCTGACGCGGCAACCGGCGCGCGGATTGTGAGGGTTCGTCCCGGGTCGGTCCGGACATACCTGCGCGCTTGGCGATAAGAGATACGCCGGGCGCGAGTTCGAAGCCGCCGCTGCCGAACTCGGGGTAACGATCGCCATGCCCCGGCGGCGCGACGAGAAGGGCCGGGGGCCGCACTTGGCACCGATTCGTCAGCGAGTCGAGTCGATCTATCAGACGATGAAGGACATTCTCACGCTCGAGCGCCACAGGGCAAGGACGCTTGGCGGTCGGCGGGTTCGGCTAGGGTGGGCGTTGTCGCCCAGGCCAACTGCAGGGAAAATAGAACGGTCCGAAACCTCGCCAAGCCCCGTGATCAAGCCGATTTTCACTTGGCCCCGGGTGGGCGCAGGCGCCCACGAAAACTGTCGGCGGGGTTTCTGCACGCTCGTTCGCTCGACGAGGCGATTTGGCTCCTGGCCGGAGCGCCAGGGGCGCGATCGTCCCCTGGAGCCACTCGGGCTGGGCCACGGTGCGTCAGGTCACGCTCGAACCGAGACGGTCGAGATCGTGGCGGCCGCCTAGCGTCGCCGAGTAGTGCTCACGCAGGTGGCGCCGTTCGTGCCGGGGCAAGTTGGGGATGAGAGGCCGAGATGCCAGCGGACCCTGGACCGTAGGTGGGTCGGCCGCACGGCCGCACTAGGGGCGCCGCATCTGGCCGACCACCGCCGGTCGAAAAAAGTAGGCGACCGCCGGCCTGACGGCGCCCTGCGACACCAGCCACTTCGACGCGGACCCCGGCTGGTGATCGCCAGCAGCTCCGACGACTGAGCGCGTAGTCCGCTCAGCCGAAGGAATAGATTCGCGTCACGCGACCGTCACGGATGGCGACGTTGATCCTTCGAGGATTCACCTCTTGGGTGACGAGTTGCCACTCCCCGTCTACTCGCAGCGGTCGAATCGAACATCCCTTCGCCCGGGCGCGTGCTTGGGCGGTCGACTCGCTGAGGCCGATCAGGTGCCGAACGAAAACGCCGTCGTGGTCGCCCCGCGGGCAGTACTTGGGGCCGTCGTAGGGGCCGTCGTAAGGGCCGCCGCCGCCGACTGCGGTGGTCGTTCCCCCGGCAGATGCACCGGTGATGGCAATGGTGGAGATGGTGATCGCGAAGATGGCGATCAGGGCGGCAGTTGTGAGTCGAGCGAGCATCCCGACCCACGGTAGAGCATGGGCGGAGGCCCGGCGCCGGTAGCCCACCGCCTACGGCGGGCGTCATGAGGAGCGTCCCGGCTCTGCTAGGCGCCGCGGGGTGTCGCGAAGTAGAGGGTCCGGGTGCCCGACCCGAGCCGCTCGACCCGGTGGACGGTGAAGGCTTCGTGCAGGCAGGCCTCGAAATAGTCGCGCTCGTAGTCGGGATGGAGGCCGTCGCGCTTGGGCGCCAGTAGCTTTCTTACCATCGGATCGTCGCGGTCCGGAAACTCGACGATCAGGGCGCCGCCGAGGTCGGCAAGCCAGCCGACGATCTCCTTGACCGGTAGGTTTGACCCGATCGCCAGGTGGTGGATCAGCGCCAGCGCCAAGACCAGGTCGGGCGCTCCGCGGTCGATTAGGGCGCGGCGCTCCAAAGCGCGCCAGCCAAGCGCCGGGGATGGGTCCGCCAGGTTCATTGTCAGCGGCAGGATCGCCGCCTCGGCGGCATCGCGAAGCTGGCGGTAAAAAAGCTCGACGGGGCCATGATCGGCATCGATTGCGACCACGTAGCGAGCGCCTTCGGCCGCGATCCGGGAGTGGCGCCCGTTGTTGGCGCCCAGGTCCCATGCAAGTCCCCACGGGCCGGCCCTGACGACGCTGCGGACGAACTCGTCCTTTCGTAGCGCGTCGTCGGCGTCGTAGGAGTTGTGCTCGCCGTAACTCACCCAGACTCCCCGCGGCGGGTCCCATTTGAGGCTGTCGACGAATCGGCGCATCTTGCGGACGTTGGCGAGGATTAGCTGCTTACTCGAGGTGGCGCGGGTGGCCTCTTTTGGGGCGTCGCCGTGGCGCTGCCGGGCGCGCCGATCGAGCCAGGCGTGGAGGAAGATATGGGTTGTGAAACCACGCCGAAAGCGGTCCCGGGTCGACGACAGACTCCGCATCTGCTGCGCCGTGATGCCGTCGATCGAACCCCGCAGCCAGGGATGAAATTCGACACCCTTGACGGCTTGAAGCAGCAGCGGATACAGGTAGAGCATGCAGAATTGGCGGTAGCCGACCCAGAGTTCGCCCTCGCGCAGGCGCTCGAACGAGCCGACATCGATAAAGACCGGTCGAGCCCCCTCAAACTGCACGTTATATGGGGTCGAGTCCTTCAGGATCAGGTCGTGGTCCAGGGCCGAAAGGAGTAGATCGAGCTGTAGCAGCGCGGCGTCCTTCAACATCGAGAACGGCCATTCATAGGGGTGGGAGATGAACGGGACGCGGTCGTGCTCGAGCACGGCACCGAGGCCCGTCGTGATTAGGCCCGCCGTCTCGGCCTCGACTTCGGCCTCGACTTCGGCCGCGACCCGCCGGGTGCCGATGATCCGCGCGTCGTCGAGCAGGTCGGTCGCAGCCAGCGCTTCGAAGTCGGCCAGACCCTGGCCCGACAGTGCTCGGTAGATCCGGCCCCCTGAATAAAAGACGCGACTGTCGGGATCGCGGAACGACCCTGGCTCGTGGCGAACCGGGGCTGAGTTGGAAGCCCCGGTTCGCGTCGGCGGCGGGCTGAGGTCGCTCAGCCCCCGATCAGAGTTCATTCGCTCCGTCCTCGTCGTCGTTACGGATTCGTAGGACGCTCAGGATCCGGTGCCAGAACAACTTCCCTGCGACGGCGAGCGCAGCGAAGCCACCGGCGAGAATCTGGATGATCGCGCTGGAGCTTCCGGGGTCGAGGTACGCGAGAGTCGTGTGCATGAGTCCTCCTGAGGACATTGTTGGATTTTCCGCCGACCATCAACTTAGGTCGGTCGGATGAGAACGGGATGAGAGGCGGGCAGCCGAGGTTGGAACCGCCGACCCGCCCGCGCCCTCACCGGACGTGCAGCTTCTCCTCGAACTGGTACGGGAAGTCCAGTTCGGGGTAGCTGGAGTTCTTCAAGAGCGGGTAGCCGGTCTTGAAGTAGGTATTGAAGACGAACCGCAGGGTGTTGACGGTGTTCAGCCTCGGCGGCAGCGCGACATTCTGCTTTCCGGGCAATAGGAAGGCCGCAAGACCCTTGACCCGCATGTCGCGGACCGCGGCTTCCCCCCAGTCTTCCTCGTTGGATTCAAAGCCCTCGTCCGCCTGGATCAGGATAATCGGCGGGGTGGTGGAGTTCGCCAGAATCGTGTCAACCGCGTCGAGCAGCTCTCGGTTCAGGAACTGAAGCTGTTTGAGGTAGTACGGCATACCGATCTTTTTCGTGTGGTCCTCGCCCGAAACGTCGGTGAAGCTCAGCGGCTGCCCGTTTGGCTGGAAGACAAACGGATCGTGCGGTAGCAGGGTGTGAAAGAGAACGAACTTCGGTCCCGGTTGTTGAGTCGAATCGGAAAGCCGACCGAACGCGAAGATCACGGCGTCGCGAAAGCGCTGGTCGGTGGCCGAGGCGTCAAACCCGAACCGCCCGCCGAACTGTCCGAGGATGCTGTCCTCCATCCAAATGGTCATAAAGCTGTCGGTCGTCGCCACCGGCGAGATCTCGGGGTTGCCTGCCTCGTAGGTGACCTCGTCCGAGTCGATATGGGTGTATTGATAGCCGAGGCTTTCAAGTAGCGGCGCGGCCCGGTTTGATTCGATTAATCGCCGCGCTGAGGCGATATCTTCGGATTGGCTGCCGAGGATGTCGCCCAGGCCGGTTAGGTAGTCGAGGTTGACCGTCGAGGCGATGTTCATTTCGCTGTGCGAATACGGGCTTCGGACATCCTGCGAGATTCGGAAACCGCGCTGCTTGAGTTGGTTGAGGAACTCGCTGTCATTGAATTTGAAGTAGCGCTTCAAGACATCGGGGCGAGCGTAGTCATCAGGAATCAGGAAGTAGATGTCCGGCAACGTAGCGCCGCTGGGAGCCGTCGGCGCGGCCAGCGGGCTCGACCAGAGGCGCGAATCGGTTAGCGAAACCGACGGATTGTCGAGCTTGTAACGGGTCAGGTTGACGGCGGGAAACACGGTCAACACCACGGCGCCGACGCTGAGGATCTTGGTTAGGTTTTCGAGCCTGACCTGCGTCCTGACCAGGGCAATCGCGCACACCACGAACAGCGCGATCCAGAGGGCAATTTGCCAGCCATCGCTCGGACCCGCACCAAAGATCTTCTCGGAGACGATCCCGTAGTAAAAAAACGCGACCACGCAGAGGGATGCGAGCGCGCCCGCTTTCGCGCCGGACTTGAAAATCAGCAGGAAGATCAGGTGCAGCACTACGGCGACCACGACGGATATCAACAGCGGAGCCCACAGCACGGGGAGCGCAAGCTCGGTCTTGTTTTGCTCGAACAGGGAAATCGCCGGGAAGACGGCGAACAGGACCGGGGCGAGCAGTGCAAACACTCGCTTGCCCAGCGCCAACAGCGGGGCCGCGCGCTTAGCGATGGCGGGGTTCATGCCGACGCGCGCGCGAGGACGCGGTGGTTGGATTGGTGCAGATATGGGGCCGGGGGTAACATCGCACCAGGCTGGCGCGGCTCGATTAGACGGGGATTAGACCCACGATTAGACCGATGGGAAATCCAACGCTCGAGCCCTCCGAGCGAGCGCTGGCCGGCGCCGAAGCAGCCTGGCGGCGCGCGGCGGCGATTATCGTCGCACTTGGCGGCGCGGACGTTGCGATCGCTGCGCCGAGTTCAGGCCGGGGCTTTGGGAATCGCGCCCGGGCCGTCGACCAGTTCGATGTCGCCGGGCTTGGTGACGAGGTGCCCCTTGGCGCAAGCGCAGGTGAAGTTGAGTTCGGCACCGCAGTCGAGGTGTTGGGCGATGACGGGCGGCCCTCCGGGGTCGGCGACGTGGCGGTCGCCCCACTGCATCAGGGCGAGCATGATCTGCATCAGCTCGCGACCGGTTTCGGTCAGGCGGTACTCCATTCGAGCTCGCTTTCGCGGCTCGCGGTACTCGGATCGCTCGAGGATTCCCTCCTTGACGAGGAGCACGAGTCGCTCCGAAAGCAGGTTGCGCGGGCACTGCAGCACCCGATGGAACTGTTCGAACCGAGTCGCCCCGTAGAAGCTCTCGCGAATGATCAGCAGGGTCCATTTCTCGCCCAGAACCGCGAGGGTTCGGGCGATCGAGCAGTTGTCGGTCTGGTAGTTGCTGCGCTCCACGCTAAAAATCGTACCTGGCTGATTGCGTTCGCTGTATCGAGAAACCGCGAACTCCGACCACTGCACTCGCGCGTGGGCCGCGACTTCTGGGCCGACAATTGAATCGGCTCAGCGACTGTTCGCGTCGACGCCGTCGGGACCTGCTCCGGGGTCCGTGGGTCGTGCGGTGCTCCGCCCTGAGCGCGGTCGATCGCGATCCGAGCGGTGGCGCCGAGCGCCGCGATGGCGCGCTTTGCGGGACGGCGGCTCAGCGACCGGACGCTTGGCAGCACCAGCCGCCGAGCGTCGGCGCTTCGAGCGCGTCGCTCTTACCGGGG
>JAHEXU010000136.1:0-9982 GCA_023251975.1 bacterium
GCCTTCTCCCCCGACTCCCGCCACCTCGCCACCGGCTCCGACGACAACACCATCCGGATCTGGGACCCCACCACCGCCGAGCACCTCCTCACCTTGAGCGGCCACACCGCCCCCGTCTGGGCACTCGCCTACTCGTCGGATGGCAGGTGGATTGCCAGCGGCGCTTGGGATGGAACCGTTCGGATCTGGAACGTCGATCAGGCGGAGCGCAGCCGTTTTTCCCTCGGCGGCGTAGACCGCCGAGGGAAACGTTTTTCGGCCGAGGGTGGCGAACAGATGTTCGTATTGCCCGAACTGACAATCGCCACGTTGGGTAACGACGAATCAGCGGTCCTAGGGGATAACAAGGTGCTCCGTGCGACGCCGGGGGCTTGGCGGCATCTTGGCTGGAATGCGCTTAACCCTGAGACGGGCGAGATGACTCGCTATCCGGCGGAGATTTATGGACCGATCGGGGTCGGGGCGGGCTGATATGAGCCGCTAGTTGGCTCCGCGGAGCCCTATGTGATGGCGAGATCACACAGGGCGGGGGGTGGCCCGGCGGCGGCACCCGCGCTCACCCGGCGACGCAGGGCGCGATAGGTCGGCGTCGCCTCGTAGAACGCGTCGATGCGTCCGGTCGGCTCGATCCGGGGAGCCGTGAGGGCACCGAGATCGTCTCGAACGCGGCGTGACCCGATCGCCCGAGTTCAACCCCGTCGCGACCGATCGGGCGGCGGCGACGCTCGTATCGACGAGTCGGAGCTGGACCGCTCAGCGTTGGTCGGCCGCGCGCAGGGCGCTGATGTCGTCGTCCCCGAGTGGCTCGGTGCCGGACGCGATAACCAGGCGGCCATGCCTGAGCTCGAGCTGCGCTCCGACCACCGGCTCCACCCTCAAGCTGGCGCGATCGACGCTGATCTCGACCTGACCCTGGGTTATTCCGTCCTGGTCACGCAACGGCGTCAGTGCGGGTCTTCGCCGGCGTGCGCGGGCGGGCGGGATTCTTCGGCCAGGGATGTGATTTCGAGGACGCCCCGGGAGGCCTCGGTCAGGACATCGACGGCCTCGTCCTCGGAGCGGGCGTAGAGCTCGACCAGGAGGTGGACGACGATTAGCTCGTCCTCGTGCTTGTGGAAGCGGACGTGGGTGAAGAACTCACGGTTGCCAGCGTCGCCAAAGGCGCCGTAGGTGAGGCTGTCGGCGGCTTCGGGGCCGGAACAGGCCTCGATCAGCTCCTGGTCGACGGTGACGGTGCAGGAGGCGACAAACGGTTTGCCGGCGACCATCCGCGCCCAGCGATCCTCGATCGGGACGACCCGGCCCTCCTGGACGGTCAAGTGCGGTTGGTCGTGCATGCAGTCAAGGCACTGCACGACCGCCTCGTGGATCTCGTCGATTCGTTCGTCGCCCTCACCGGTTGCGGGGTTGATCCGCAGGATCGCGTCGTAGTGGACCTGCGCCTCCAGGCGCTGGGACCAGCAGCGGTAACAGCGAAGCCAGGCGCCGCGTCGGCTGCTCATCTCCTCGTTCATGCAGGGTAGAGCGTATCGAGGCCGGGGCTGGGAGGGGGCGCCCCTCAGGCGGGCTGAACGGCGGCCCGGCGCTCGCTGATCAGGGCGGCGATGTCGGCCATGATCCGGTTCAGGTCGAAGTCCTTCGGGGTGTAGACGCGGGCGATCCCGGCCGCCAGCAGGGTTCGTTCGTCGGCCGGGGGGATGATCCCGCCGACCACCACCGGGACCTCGCAGCCCGAGTTACGCAGGATCTCGACGACCCGCGGCACCAGCACCAGGTGTGACCCCGACAGGATCGAGAGCCCGACCACGTCGACATCCTCCTGCAGCGCCGAGGTTGCGATCTGCTCCGGGCTGAGGCGGATCCCCTGGTAGATGACCTCCATCCCGACATCGCGGGCTCGCACCGCGATCTGCTCGGCTCCGTTGGAGTGGCCGTCGAGCCCCGGCTTTGCGACCAAGATCTTGGGGCGGTGACCGATTACGGCGGCGGTTGCTTCGATTCGGGCCCGGATCTCGGCGACGCCGACGCCGATCGCCGCGACCGGGGCGCCACCGACCCCGGTCGGCCCCCGGTAGTCGCCGAACACCTCGCGCAGGGTCGCCGCCCACTCGCCGGTTGTCGCCCCGGCTCGGGCTGCCTCGATCGTCGACTCCATCAGGTTGACCGACTCGTCGCGAGCGGCGGCGGCGACCGCGTCGAGCGCCGCCCGAACCTTGCCGGGATCGCGGGTCAACTTCCACTTCGCCAGCGCGTCGACCCGCTCCTGCTCGACCGCCGAGTCGGGGGTCAAGATGGCGCCGTCATCACCCTCTAAAAGCGGCGATGGCTCGCCCTCGCGCCAGCAGTTTTGGCCGATTACCTTCTGCTCACCGCTCTCGATCCGGGCCACCCGGCGGCGGTGCGACTCGACCAGTTGCGCCTTCATATACGGGACCGCCTCGACCGCGCCGCCATGTCGGGCGATCAGCTCGATCTCGGCACGCGCCCCCTCGATCAGCTCGGCGACCAGCCCGTCCATCACCTTCGAGCCCTCGAAGATGTCGGGATACTCGAGCAGGTCGGTCTCGAAGGCGAGGATCTGCTGGATCCGCAGTGACCACTGCTGGTCCCACGGTCGCGGCAGGCCGAGCGCCTCGTTCCAGGCCGGGAGCTGGATCGCCCGGGCGCGGCTGTCGCGCCCCAGGGTCACCGCCAGCGCCTCCAAGACGATCCGCGGCAGGTTGTTCTCGGGCTGCGCCTCGGTCAGGCCGAGCGAGTTGACCTGGACGCCGTAACGCATCCGCAGGAACTTCGGATCATCAACCCCGTAGCGCTCGCGACCGAGCTGCTCCCACAGCACCGCCATCGCCCGCAGCTTCGCGTGCTCCTCGATGAACCGCACCCCGGCGTTGACAAAGAAGCTGATCCGCCCGAACACCTTCGGGAAGTCGGCGGCGCAGACCTGGCCGCGCGCCCGCACCGCGTCGAGCACCGCGACCGCGTTGGAGAGCGCGAAGGCGATCTCTTGGACCGGCGTCGCCCCGGCCTCCTGCAGGTGGTAGGAGCAGATGTTGATCGGGTTCCAGCTCGGGATCTCCTCGACCGTGAAGGCGACCATGTCGGCGATCAGCCGCATCGACGGTTCCGGCGGGAAGGCGTAGGTGCCGCGCGAGAGGTACTCCTTGATGATGTCGTTTTGGGTCGTCCCGGTCAGCGCTTCGCGCGGCACCCCGCGGCGATCGGCGGCGGCGACGTAGAGGGCGAGCAGCCAGGCGGCGGTCGCGTTGATCGTCATCGAGGTGTTCATCTCGCCGAGCGGGATCTGGTCGAACAGCGTCTCGATGTCGCCGAGGTGGGCGACCGAGACGCCGACCTTTCCGACCTCGCCCTCGGCGAGGGGATGCGATGGGTCGTAGCCGGTCTGGGTCGGCAGATCGAACGCGATCGAGAGGCCGGTCTGGCCTTTCGCCAGGTTCGATCGATAAAGCTGGTTGGAGCGGCGGGCGTCGGAGTGACCGGCGTAGGTGCGCATCACCCAGGGGCGATCGGGCTCGCCGAGGCGGTGTTGGCTCATCGACCGGATTGTAGGCTGCGCGGATGGCAAGGATTATCGACACCGATCACCTCGGCCGCGACCGCGTGATCGGCGCCTGGCTGCACCCGGGGCCTTCCGCTGCGCCGCTGTTGGTTGACCCCGGTCCCGCCTGCTGCCTCGATCGTCTGCTTGCGGGCCTCGGCGACGAGGTGCCAGCGGCGATCTTGTTGACCCACATCCACCTCGACCACGCCGCCGCGACGGGGCAGTTGGTGCGCCGCTGGCCCGATCTCACCGTTTACGTCCACCGGGTCGGGGCGCCGCACCTGATCGATCCGTCGCGCCTCTGGGCCAGCGCCTCCCGCCTTTACGGCGATCAGGCCGAGATGCTGCGGCTGTGGGGCGAGGTGCTGCCGGTCCCGGCCGAGCGGGTGGTTGCGCTCGACGGCGGCGAGCGGGTCGCGGGGATGGACGTGCTCGCGACCCCCGGCCACGCCTGGCACCACCTCGCCTACCTCGACCCGGCGAGTGGCGGAGCCTACGTCGGCGATCTCGCCGGGGTGCGGATCCCGCCGTCGGACTACACCGCGATGCCGACTCCGCCGCCCGAAATCGAGATCGACGCTTGGCAGGAGTCGCTGCGGCTGCTGGCGGCCCGCCAGCCGAGTTGTCTGCGGCTGACCCACTTCGGTGCGATCGATTCGGCCGCCGCCCAGCTCGATCTGGCCGCCGAGTTGCTCGTCAAGTCGGTCGAGTTGGCCCGAGGCGGACGCGAGCGCTTTCTCGCCGCCACTGCCGCTGAGTTCGCGGCGCTGCCCGCCGACGTGGTCGAGCGCCAGGGCCAGGGCGCCTCGCCGCAGCATCGCTACGCCGGGATCGAACGCTGGTTGCAAAAGCGCCCCAAGGGGCGCGCCGAGGCCGCCGGGCAGCTACCCTGAGAAGCGTGCATATGAACCGTCGAATCACCCCCATCCGAGTCGTTGTGGCGATCGCGGCCCTCACCGCGGTCGCTTCCGCGGCCGTCGCCCTCGCCTCGATCACGCTTTATGGCAACGACTTCGACAGTCGCGACAAGTTCGAGCAGGTCAGCCGACTCGGTGGCGGCAAGCCCTGCAAACACAGCTGGAAGAACCACAAGGCGTACGGGTTTGAGGCCCGGCGCGGTAACATCGTCTGCCGCCTCAGCACGGTTGTGGTCGGCGACGCACCGCGGCCCGACCACGAGATCTCGGTCAAGGGAAAGATCTCAAAGGCGACCCCTGACGCGATCGTCGACGATGCCTTCTTTGGGGTTGCGCTGCGGGCTTCCCAGAACGTCGGCTACGAGTTCCGGGTCTTCCCCGGCACCCAGCGCTGGGTGCTGTTGCGCCGTCCCGGCGGCACCGGTTTCCCGCTTGATGATGTCGACCACGGCGTGATCCGCAAGTTCGCCCGCGGCAACTTGATCTACCTCAGCGTCAAGGACGACCTGCTGACCGCGAAGATCAACGGCGAGACGGTGGTTGATGATGTCGCGGACGGGAACCCGCTCGGCGAGGTCGATGGCCGCCGAGTCCTCTTGGTCTACGGCAACGAGGCCAACAGCAGCAACGACACCGCGGGGGTCTTCGATATCCTCCGGATTGGCCTCCC
The DNA here is from genome assembly GCA_023251975.1 of bacterium. Lineage (GTDB taxonomy): Bacteria > Actinomycetota > Thermoleophilia > Solirubrobacterales > 70-9 > JAHEXU01. The sequence goes on from JAHEXU010000136.1 coordinate 5,147, forward strand.
CTAACCGCGCCCGACCGATTTGGCGCGCATCCATCGGCCTCGGGAGGTCGGCGCGCCAAGATGTCCTCCCAGACCCTCGAACGACCCCGTAGCTCCGGACCCGACGGCGGTCTCGGCGGCAACTGGAACGTGATCGTCAAAAACGACGACCACAACACCTTCGACCACGTCGCGGCGAGTTTGGCGAGCGTCCTGCCGGGAGTCAGCTACGACGCCGGAATGGCGCTTGCCGACACCGTTCACAACCAGGGTCAGGCGCTCGTGTGGAGCGGTCAGAAGGAGATCGCGGAGCACTACTGGGAGCAGTTGAGCGCGGCCGGCCTGACGATGGCCCCGCTCGATCGCCACTGAGCGGAGCCGAGGCGCTCAGGACGAGGCTGCGAGGAGGGTGTGCCAGGTCGGGTAGAGCGGCTTGTTGTACCAGTTGATCGTCGCTTGGCGTAGCGCCGTGAGCTCGTCGCAGGTCCAGTAGGACTCGAAGTCGGCGCGGCTCTCCCAGAGCGTTGTTTGGCGGAAGTGCAGTGGGTCGTCCTCGGAGCGGGTCAGCGCGACGCTGTCGGCGCCAAAGCCGCGTGCCCGCTCCAGGGCGGGGTACCAGGCTCCGTACCAGCGCTCGGCCTTGAACGGGTTGATGTGCCAGTCGATCACGTTTACCTCGGCCATGCGGCGACAATCTTATCCACCTGTTCGGCCACCTGCTCGGCCACGTTCTGGTTGGCGCGGGTCGCCGCCGTCGGGATGAGCGCTCCCAGGATGCGCTTGTTTTTCCCGATCCGCCCCTCGGCACGGTAGTCTCGGGCGGTCGCCCGCGTTCCCGAGTGGGCGGCGTTCAACAAGAAAACTCCAATCAGAGAGGGAGCGAGGGATGACAAAAACCCAATGGAGCCGATGGCTGCTCTGCCTTTTGGCGGTGCTTGCCCTAGGGCTACTGGCCGCAGGATGCGGTGACGACAACAGCTCTTCGAGCGACGATTCATCGTCGACGACCGAGCAGGAAGCGACCGACGGCGGCGACGAAACCACCACCGAAGAGAGTGGCGGCGAAACCGGCAAGGGGGGCAGCGAGAGCGGCTCAGCCGATGGCGCTGCTGTCTACGACGCCTGCGTCGAAGCGCTCAAGAAGGTCCCCGAAGCGGGCCAGGCTGGCGTTGAGACCGGTTGCAAAGCCGCTGGTGATGCATTCGACCAGTGCGCCACCCAAGCCGGCGATTCCGGGTCTGACGCAGCCGTCCAGGCCTGTCAGGACGCCGCCGATGAGGCGATCAAGGCGATCGAGAGTTCGTCGAACTACTAGCGTTCGATCGACCTGAGCACCAGGTAAGTACCAGGTAAGCAAGGGGGCGAGTGGGGCTCCGCCGGAGACGGCGGAGCCCCTTCTCGTTGTGCGGCGGTTGCGGGCGCCGCGTCAGGTCAGCCGCCGACCTCGGCCCAGATCGCGCCGGGTCCGTCCTCGTGGCGACCGGCGTTGTCGTCGCTTGTCCCGACCCTGATCGTGATCTTGCCGAAGTGCTTGTTTTCGTGCAGCATCTGGTGGGCGGCTGGGACCCCGTCGAAGTCCATCGCCTTCCACAGCACCGGTCGCACCTTGCCCTCGGCCATCAGTTGGTTGGCCCGCCAGCACTCGTAGGCGTTGGCGAAGTGCGAGCCGAGGATCTCCTTTTGCTTCATCCACAGATAGCGGACATCGAAGTCGAGCGTGTAGCCGGAGGTGGCGCCGCAGATCACGACCTTGCCGAACGGCTTGACCGTGAAGACCGAGGTCGGGAAGGTGGCGGCGCCGACGTGCTCGAAGACGATGTCGGGGGCGTCGCCGAGGATCGACTTGACCCGTTTGGCGAAACCCAGCGATGCTTTGAAGCGGGCCTTGTCGGCGGCCGGGTCGAGGGCCGGGTGGTTGGCGTCGCTGCGCATCATCGCGCTGAACTCGTTGCGGTTGATGTAGTCGACGCAGCCGAGTTGCTTGACCAGCTCGCCCTTCTCCTCGGAGGAGACAACCCCGACCGCGTTGGCGCCGGCGCCCGCGGCGATTTGGCAGGCGAAGACGCCGAGGCCTCCGGCGGCGCCCCAGATCAAGACGTTGTGCCCCGCCTGGATCTTGCAGCGGTTGATCAGCATTCGGTAGGCGGTGAAGTAGGTGAGCCCGTAGGCCGAGGCCTCGACCCAGCTCAGGTTGCGCGGCTTCGGTAGCAGCTGCTGCGCCTGCACCTTGGTGAACTGGGCAAACGACCCCCAGGTCGTCTCGTAGCCCCAGATTTTCTGCGACGGCGCCGCCATCGGGTCGAGGCCGTGCACCTCGACATCCTCGTAAGAGGCCTGGTTGCAATGGACCACGACCTCGTCGCCGGGCTTCCAGTTGGTCACCCCGGGGCCGACCTTCCAGACGATCCCCGATGCGTCGGAGCCGCCGATGTGGTGTCCGAACTCGGGGTGGTCGCCGTAGCCGAAGACCGAGACCGGCTTGCCCAGCGCCGCCCAGACGTTGTTGAAGTTAACTCCGGCCGCCATCACCCGGACGATCACCTCGAAGGCGCTTGGTTCGGGGACCTCGATCTGCTCGGTTTGGAAGGCGTCGATCGGCTCGCCCTCGCGTTCGGGGCGGATCACCCAGGCCGTCATCGTCTCGGGCAGGGTGCCGGGCTCGTGGTCGATCTTGGCGATCTCTGCGATATCCACTGACATTTTCAGGCTCTCCTCTGATTTGACAAGGCGGCGGGCTCGGGCGGGGTTCGGAGCGCCGCGAGCGGCGGCGAATGCTAGATGACCGATCGGGATAATCGGGCGAGATAGGATCAGCCGACTAGTGCCCGATTGGGGCCCGCCTCAGCGCCCCGGTCGGCGCGACTGGCTTGGCGACGACGCGAGGGGAGCGGCTCTTGAACTCGCACGAGCGCAGGGTCACGCCGGGGCTGTAGTTGGCGGCGTCCCTGCCGGGCCCGCAGTTGAGGAGGTCGTTGTCGCCGGCGGTCCCGGCCGACAGTAGATCGCCGCCCTTGCCGCCGAGCAGACGGTCGCGATCGCCCTGGCCTTTCAGTAGGTCATTGCCCGGCCCGCCGTTGATTCGATCCTGGCCGGCGCCCCCGTAGAGGACGTCGGTGCTGCGGTTGCCGGCCAGCGAATCGTTGCCGTTTTGGCCGAGCAGGAAGTCGATCCCGCTGCCCGCGATCAGGTTGTCGTTGCCGGTCCCACCGCTCCCGAAAATCAGCGCGACCAGCGGCCGCCGGTAGCCCGGAGCGCCGCTTGCCCGCATCGAGTCGGGTCCACCGCGTCCGGCCAGCTGCAGGATCTCGACGCCGTGCAACTCCAGTTCCGGGGTATCGCGGGTCCCGATCAGGTTGCCGTTGACGCCGCCGCCGCTGATCCCGCCGAAGTTGAAGTTGTCGGCGCCGCTGCTGCCGAAGGCGCCGAAGACGTTGGCCTGCCCGTCGAGTCGAACGTCGACCTCGATCTCGCTGCCAGCTCCGGTGTCGGTGGCGCCGGGGCGCAGCGGCCCCCCACCGAGGTCGATCGCGAACCCGGCCCCGCGGGCCTGCGAGCGCACCTTGATCTTGTCGATCGTCGTTACCGTCGGGACTGGCCCGTTGCAGGTGACCGGTCGACCGTCGAGGTCGCGACGAATCCGGATCGCGGCGCCGTGGCGGATCGCGGTGCCGATGTCACCCCGATTAGGCAGCGTTACCTCGAGGGTCTTATCGGCCGCTGCGGTGCGACAGCGCACCGCAGCGGCCGCCGGTTGCACCGGCAAGAACGCGCCGAGTGAGATCGCGAGGAGGCCTGCGAGCGCGAGCGCGCCCAGCCGTGCGTTTGGCGGTGCCTGCCGCGCCGACGTTCCTGCCTGCCATCTTTGCGCCCCTGCCAGCGCGATCCCCCGTTGCATCGAGGATAATGTAGACGATCCTGTCTCGCCAGGGTAGGGGTCGGGGCGCTATGGGAGCAAAAGTGTATTTTGCGCCGACGAACGCTCCGGCCCGACCACCAGCGTCGCCGACTTCGCCCTTGACTCGGGGCCGGCGGTGACCTCGTAGTCGCCCTCCTCAAGCACCAGCTTGAACGACCCGTTGGTGGCAGGCGCCAGGGTTGGGGCGGTGTTGGCGGCGGTCGGTCCGTCTAAGTTGAGGACGACATCGGTGTCGGAGAGGTTTGCGATCGTCACATTCGCGAGCCCGGCGCCGCAGATCGATCCGAGCGCGGGGTCGGCGCACTCGTAGGTGTTCACCTTCGACGGGCCCAGCTTGACCTTCTCGTTGGTCACCGCGGCGGTCAGTTCGATCGGTGACGCCGGACGCTGCAGGTTCTCGAAGTCATCGCCCGAGTCACAGCCTGCGAAGATCGCGGCGCAACTGAGCGCGCCGATCAGGGCGGTGCCCGCTTTATGAGATCTCGATCGCTGCATGCCAGGGAATCTATCTGAGATCGCCGACGTTGTGACGGGTTGGGGTCGGCGCGGCTTCGGCGGGCTCGATCGCAACGACCCGGGCGCGGTTCGATTCGCCGATTTCGACCACGCTGCCGGGGGCGGCCTCTCGCCGCACCAGCGCCAGGCCGATCGGCCCCGAAGCGGGGGAGAGGACGGCGCTGCCGACCCGCCCCAACTCGCGCTCACCGAGCCGGATCAGGTCGCCAGCCTGCGCCTCGGCCTCAAACTCCAAGCGGCAAAGGCGGCGGTTCGGCTTCCCCCTGTAATAGAGGCGGGCCACCGTTTCCTGGCCGATGTAGCAGCCCTTCTCAAAGCTGACCGCCCGCTCGTTCAGCCCCGCCTCCTGGGGGATCACCCCGGCGCCGATCTCGGCCCCGAGTCGCGGTCGGCCCCGTTCGACCCGGTCGATCTCGGCCGCCGCC
>JAHEXU010000136.1:9992-10382 GCA_023251975.1 bacterium
GACCAGCCACCCGATCAGCGCCTCGACCCGGTCGGGCGCACACAGCAGGTCGATCCCGCTGTCGGTCGTGATCGCCCGCGCCTCGATTCCGTCGAGGCGGACCGGGCGATGGCTTTGCTCGCGCAACGCCGGCGCCCCCTCCAGCGCGACCCGGGCCGCCAACGGCCCCAGCAGCGAGATCAGGCCAGGCGCCGGGTCGACTCGTGCCGGTTCGGCGTCGCGCCCGATTCGATACATCGCCAGGTGCCGTTCGAGCACCCCGATCGAGGCCTCCTCGCCAAGTCCCCACAACTCCCCCGCCGCGATCCGCAGGATTCGGGCGTCGGCCCGGATCGTTCCCTTGCGATCGAGCAGCGCCGCGTAGCAGCCGGCCCCGGGCGCCAGATCCTC
>JAHEXU010000260.1 GCA_023251975.1 bacterium
CGGCGATCCTGTTGCTCGATGAGCCCTCGACCGGACTCGACCCGCGCCAGCGCGAGCGACTTTGGGAGTTCGTCTCGGCGCTTGCGGGCGACGGCACCACAGTCCTCTTCTCGACCCACCACATTCAGGAGGCGGAGCGCTATTCGACCCGGCTCTTGGTGCTGGCCGACGGCGAGCTGTTGTTTGACGGCGACGCGGCCGAGTTGCACGCCACCACCGCCGGTGCGGCCGACTTCGAGGCCGCCTTTGTTGCCTTTTTGCGGGAGCGCGGGCATTGATCCGGGCGCTGCTGCGGAAAGACCTGTTGTTGTTGCGCCGCGCGCCGCTGGTCACCGGACTCTTGGTCATCTATCCAATCGCGCTCGCCTTGCTGATCGGGTTCGCCCTCTCGCGCGAGCCGTCCGATCCGCGGGTCGCCTTCGCCAACCTGGTCCCGGTCGAAGCAAACGTTTTGGTCGCCGGCGCTCAGCTCGACCGCGGCGCTGCTCGCGACGAGTTCTGCAGTCGGGTCGACTGTATCGAGGTCGACAGCCGGGCCGAAGCAGAGGACCTGGTCCGAAGCGGCGATGTCCTCGGCGCGCTGGTCCTGCCGGCCGCTTTCGCCGACCAGATCAATTCGCTGCGTTCGCTCGACCCGCAGCAGCCGATCGTGGACGTGCTGGTCAACGTCGAGGACCCGGTGAAGGGTCAGATCGTCGACGATCGGATCAGCGCCCTGCTCAACCAGGCAAACCTACGGATCTCCCGCGACATCAACGATCAGGCGATCGATTACATCGCGACCCTGGTCCACGGCGGCTCAATCGATCTGTTCGGAACCTCGATCAAGGTGCTCGGGCTCGACGCCTCGGAGCGTTCGCTGGCGCGTCTTTCGCAGACCCTGCCGGCGGCGCAAAAGAAGGCGGTCGGCCTCGCCGCGGTGCTGCACTTCACCCGACTTGCCAGAGCCAACCTCGATGTCGCCGATGACCTCCTCGGCGCCGTCTCGTCGCCGATCACCGTCGACAAGCGGATCGTCTCCGGCGACGCGCCGACCCTTGATCACTACGCGATCTCGGTCGCTGCCGCCGTCACCTTGATGTTCGTCACGGTGCTCCTGGTCGCTGGCGCGCTGGCGTTGGAGCGCGAGGAAAATGCGTTTGTCCGACTGACCCGGGGAGGTCTGGTCGCGCGCGGCCGCCTGCTTGCCGAAAAGCTGATCCTGGGGGTGATCGTTGCCGTCCTCGTAACCACCCTGATGCTGGTGGCGGTCGAAACCTTCGTCAACCTGCGGTGGGAGCGGGCCGGACTGATCGCGATCGCCGTAGTTGCCGCTGGCGCTGGTTTCGCCGCTTTTGGCGCCGCGATCGGGACCCTGGCGGCCGAGGTCCGCGGCGCCTCGCTGCTCGCGTTCATGGTCTCGCTGCCGATCGCCCTCGTCTCCTTGATCCCGTCCGGAACCGTCGGCGCGACCGCCTTCGACGTGATCGGGGTCGTAGCCGCCAGCTTCCCGTTTGATCCGGCGCTTGACGCGCTCAGCGGCGCGCTCGATCCGGCGGGCCCCTCGGTTGGTGTGGCGGCGGCCCATCTGCTGGTGCTGTCGCTGGTTTACGGCGGGATCGCCCGGATCTCCTTGAACCGACTCGCCGACTGACCGCGCTTGTCGGTGCTCGGGCTGACCGGAAGCACTTAGAATCGTCTCGTAATGGGGTTTCCCGCGACACGGATGCGGCGCTTGCGCGAGAGCCCGGTGCTGCGGGGAATGGTCCGCGAGACCAGCCTCGATGCTTCGCGGCTGATCCAGCCAATCTTTGTCAGCACCGCGCCGGGCGGCCGCGAGCCGATCGAGGCGATGCCGGGAATCGATCGGCTCTCGATTCCGGCGGCCGTCGAGGAGGCGGGTGCAGTTGCGGCGGCGGGAGTTGCGGCCGTGATCCTGTTCGGGATCCCGGCCCAAAAGGACGAGTTTGGCAGCAGCGCCTACGCCGAGGATGGAGTCGTTCAAGCGGCGTTGCGGGCGATCAAAGCGGCGCACCCCGACCTCTTCGTGATTAGCGATGTCTGCCTTTGCGAATACACCGACCACGGTCATTGCGGCTATGTTCGCGACGGCCGGGTCGACAACGATATCTCGCTTGAGCTGATCGCTCGGACCGCGATCTCACACGCCGACGCCGGTGCCGACGCGGTGGCGCCGAGCGACATGATGGACGGTCGGGTCGGCTCGATTCGCGACCAGCTCGACGAGGAGGGCCACAGCGGCGTCCCGATCATCGCCTACTCGGCGAAGTACGCCTCGGCGTTCTACGGGCCGTTTCGCGACGCCGCGGGGTCAACCCCGGGGTTCGGCGATCGTCGCGGTTACCAGATGGATCCGGCCAACAGCGACGAGGCGGTTCGAGAGGTCGAGCTTGACCTCGCCGAAGGGGCCGACGTGGTCATGGTCAAACCGGCCTTGCCCTACCTCGACGTGATCCGACGGATCAAGCAGGCCACCGGCGCTCCCGTCGCCGCCTACCATGTTTCGGGCGAGTACGCGATGCTGAAGGCAGCGGCCGAACTGGGCTGGCTGGACGAGCAGGCCGCGACGCTCGAAGCTTTGACCTCGATCCGGCGCGCCGGAGCGGACATGATCATCACCTACTACGCAAAACAAGCGGCGGCATGGCTGTGAAATCCCCGCAGCCGAAGACGCGTAGCCGCAAGGACGGCAGCGCCGTTCCGCTCGATGACATCGACAGGCGCCTGATGAACGTCCTGCAATCGAACTTCGCGCTCGATCCGGCGCCCTATGTGATCGCCGCCGAGCAGGCTGAAATCTCGCCCGCCGAGTTGATGCGGCGGACGCAAAGGCTGCTTGACGAGCGGATCATCCGCGAGATCACACCGATTT
>JAHEXU010000261.1 GCA_023251975.1 bacterium
CGCGATTGACATCGCGACCGACACGATCGCGGCAACCCAGGTAAGCGGATTGGCCTGGGCCGCGATCCGAAACAGCTCGACCACCCCGACCACAGCGAGGCCGCCCATCGCCAGCGCGAAGACGATTCCGCCGATGTCGATCACAATCACCGCGGCGACGGACGCCGGGATCGCGACCGCCACCCGCAACAGGGTCTCGGAGCGCTGTCGCTGCGGTTTCTTGGCGCCGCCGGATCGACCAGCCGCCGAGCCACGCCGCGACCGGCGCGAGCTGATTCGAATCTCCGGCTCAGTTCCCGGCCGTCCAACTCGGCGCGCCGCGAACGGCTCATCGAGCGAACGCGCGGGCAGCCCGGCTCGTTCGCCGCGGCTCGAGCGACTCGGCCGACCGGGGCGGGTCGGACGACTGGGGCGAGGGGGGAAATCCATCTCCGCGACGAGTCTATGCGCCCGGTTTCCCGGCGCGAGGAGGGACGGTTGAACAGCACAAAATTGACAGATCGAACGCGATCACGCCCTGAATCCTCGCAAACGAGCAAGGTTGACGGTCCGCGGAGCAACCGTCGTGCCACGAAGCATCGATCGGCCCCGTGCTGGACCTCCGGCCGACCCCTCAACCGAACTCGGGCTCGGCGGCGGCGTCGCGTTCGGCGGCGACGGCACCCTGAACTGGACGGGCGATATCCTGGGCGAGATGGACCGCGACGAGTTCCGCAGTATCCAGACCCCGCTCAAGGAGCGCTACCGCGACGAGCCAGAGGCTGCCCTGATCACACTGAGCGCCGAGGGGGAGCTCGGCGAGGACATCACCTGCTCGGTCGCGACCGGGCGCGCGCTGGTCGAGGCAGGCCTTCATCCCGGGACCGGCGGCGACGGCATGACAGCCTGTTCGGGCGACATGCTCCTGCAGGCGCTGGCCGCCTGCGCGGGCGTGACGATAAGGGCCGTCGCCACCTCGATCGGAATATCGCTCAGCGGCACCGTCCGCGCCGAGGGCGATCTCGATTGGCGCGGCACCCTCTCGATCGACCGCGAGGCCCCGGTCGGCTTCAGCGAAATCCGGCTCTCCTTCGAACTCGAAAGCGACGGCGACGACGACCAGCTCGCCACCTTGACCCGACTCACCGAGCGCTACTGCGTCGTCTTCCAGACGCTGGCGAGCGCGCCGACCCTGCGGGTTTCGACCGGAGCGCGGCCAGCCGGAAGTTCGCTGAGCTGAACTCGACACCGGCGAGCCCCGATCACCGCCTCCGATCGCTCCGCACCCAAGCGCGCGCTACACAGCAACGGCGGCTGCGCCGTCGGAACAAGCGAGCGGTCCGAGAACACGCCCCCGGTCGCCGCGCTTGCGGCCGGATCAGGGTTGTTGGCGAGACCACGCCGAGGTAGCCCCGGCCGGATCAGGACGCTTGGATCCCTCGATGTTTTGCAGTCGAACCTGACCGCGGGCGACCAGCTTGTCGTCGCTTGGTCGGCGGATCTCAACCTGCCATAGCTGCTGGGTGCGGCCCTGTTGGACCGGTGTTGCTGCGACCCGCAGCGTCCCGATCTTGTGGGGACGCAGGAAGTCGGTGAGGTTGGAGACCCCAACGGCTCGGTTGCCGAGGTCCTTCACTGCCTGCACGGCCCCCGTCGTCGCGAAGGTCTCGATAACGGCCGCGTAGAACCCGCCGTGGACAATCCCCCACGGCTGGTGGTGGCGCTCGTCGACCCTGACCGAGCCGGTGACCCGGGTCGCGCTGATCTCATCGAAGGTGATCGACAACAGCCGCATCAGTTCGCTGGAGTTCGAATTGTCGCTCACGAGGGTCGCTCTGACGGGGGCATGGAGCAACCATAGACCATCTGAGTTGTCAATTTAGACTTAGATCGCTGATCTAACCTAGGCACCGCTCGCCAAGCCAAGCTTGTCAATCTAACGTTTCGGGGCACCCAGTTCTGGTGCCCCAGGAGCCCAATCCGCGCAGCAGTCAATCGCAGGACCCGCCGTCAGTTGACGGCGATGTCCGCCGTCCGCCCGGGACACGTAGATATCCGTGTCGAGAGTTTCAGCTCCGGATTCGAAAGCAAGTTCCTCAGCGACATCGTCCCCGCCCAGATCGCTCAAAGCGGGTGCATATGGGCAAACCCGGTGAGTACACGGAACCACGACCCCTTCGAACTCACCAGACGCAGAAAGCCTTGCGAGAGCTGGCCCACCCGGAACGTCCAGCTCGACGATCCCAAACTCTTGGCCCCACGCTACGCCTGAAGCGACAACACAGCGGGGGAGATCGCCACACGCATCTGCACGAACGAACGAATGCGACGACGCTTGACGGATGTAGATCCCGAACTTTTGACCAGGTTCGTACGCAACCAAGGTGGGGGTGCCGTCGGCCATGAACGAAAACGTCGAAGCCGGCTGGAGCCGGGGTCGAAGCCAAACCCGTTTGAGATTCCTCGTCCGGAGGTTGACTCGCATAATCTTCTGAAGACGGTTCCGATAGCTGACTCTGAGGAAGCTCAGAACATTGCCATCTCGACTGAACGCCGTTCCGGTGTCGAAGCTGCACGGCTGGCTGCAGTGCGTCAGGCGCTCGGTGCGTCCATCTGAGAGCCGAACCGAAAAAAGGCTGGAGCGGGTCATGCCCCGACGTCCGACTACCGTCCGATCAAAAACGATCGTGTCACCGTCGGGGCTCCAAGCTGGCTCCGAATCGATGCCTCGACCAAAGGTCAGCTGCTGCACCTCTTTGGTATCGCTGTAGAGCGCCAGCCGGCTTGACCACGGCGGCGCCACCTATCGTGACGACGCAGCGGCCAACAAAAAGCCCGGCCAATGGCCGGGCTTTTCAAACGCCAATCGCGCCAATCCGCGACAT
>JAHEXU010000262.1 GCA_023251975.1 bacterium
CAGCGCGAGCGATAAATTGACGAACGTCCCGAGCCCGGTCGCGAGGACCGCAGCCACGGCGCCGCCGAGCAGGTAGTCGGGCCGATCTTGCCGCGAAATCAACCAGGAAGAGACACCGAACCCGACAGCCAAAGCGAGGAGGATGACCCGATAGCCCTCAGCATGAGCGGTGATTCCATCGGACAGGATGATCTCCCACAGCGCGCTCCAGGCGGAGACCACCGCCAGGCCGGCGATCAGGAGGCTGAAGCTGCTGTTGCCGAGCTTCCACTGTCCGAAGCCGACGCGGGCGACGCCGAGCGAGATCAGGAGCCAAATAGCGTTGTTGTTAATACCGTTGTTGTCGGGGGTTTTATCTATCCAGTCGAAGAAGGTGACAAACGCCAACAAGCTGATCAACACCGAAAAGGCGAGGACCGCTGGGCGCCGCGCACCGCCGAGCGGGCCGACCCCGAGCCCGACCACCGCCAAAACAACGGTCGCCGAGAAGCTGAGGAAGAACAGCATCGCCGGCCTCCAACTGCCCTCCTCGTCGAACCGGATACTCGAGGTCAACGCCGCCAAGGCGAGCAAAAACGCCCCGACGGTGATCGCCGCCTCGCGGCGATCCAGTCGCCTGATCCACTCGATACCCGCGAGCATGCTCATCCGAATCCTCCCAGTTTTGTCGCCCACCCTCGAACGAAATTGCCGATCCAGGCACCGCGACCCTATCGATAAACCCGGCCAGGCTCCCCAGATCCGTCGAAATCAGCTTCCGTGGCAGCCCGCCCGCCCACGAGCGGTGACGGTCCGGGCGGACCAGGGCGCCGGGACCGGAAGCGCCGCGCCTGTCGCTTGGCCTCGGCGCCCCGCATCGGCCGCTCAGAGTGTTCGGGTTCTGTTTTCCCGACCCCAATTCGCGGCGTAATACGAGATGAGAAATCCCAGTGCCGAAGCCCTCGTCATCCAAACCGTGAGCCTCCCGACCGGCGCGGCGCTGACCCGGGGCGACGGCTACGCCTCGACTCTGTCGGCCGGTCGCGGTGCCAACGACATCAGGATTGTCCGGGTCCGGGCGCGGACCCACCGCTGCCACGGCGATCCGAATTGCAAACGGCGGGCGCGTCGCCAGGTCGGCAAGGTGATCCAGACGATCAAGATGACGGGGCGACCAGGCGGAATCGCAATTGTCGGGACCGCCGCGTTCGGGTTCACTGGCTCGCCCGGGCGGACCCGAGGCGACTTTCGCAGCAGCAACCGTCCTACGCCACGCCCGCTGAGCCGACGGGTCGGCCCGGCCCCGCTCTTTCGATCGTCTCGGCCCGCTTTGAGCGCTACTCGGGCGGCGGCGGATCAGGGCTTGGCGCAATCGAGCCCGCAACCGGCGTCGCCGGTTGCGGCTGTTTCAAGACCGTCAGGGCGGCGGCGAGCAGCGCCGCGCCGAGCAGCCCGAGAGCCAGCGGCCAACCCATGATCTTCGAGGCAGGCGCGCTATTACCGGAGAAGTTCGTTCCGATCACCGTCGCGACCAAAAATACGCTTAAAGCAGTGGCAAGGCCGATCGCCCGCGATCCACTCGCCGCCGCGAGTAGAGCGAGTCCGGCCATCAAAAAGACGCTGCCGAAATCCCAGAAGGCCGAGAAGCCAACGTTCCCGCTCGGCACGATTCCGGTGTTGTAATCCTCCGCGCTCAACGGCTCAGACCCGATCGCGACGACCATGACGGCGGCCGCGACGGCAAATAGCTCGCTTCCGGCGGGCCCTATCCGTTGACCGTCCTCGCCGCCGCGCTTGGCGAACAGGACCGCCGCCGCACTGAGAAGTCCGGCGAGCGTGAAAAGGACCAGCCGAAATCCTGCCGACGATCCACTGACTCCGTCGGACAAAATGATGTTCCACAGCCCAACCCAGGCAACAACCGCATAGATTCCGCCGAGGAGGAGCGCGAATCGCGCCCGAGCGAACCAGTACAGCGCAAACGCAACCGCGGCCGAGACCGCTCCGATCCAGAGCTGCGAGAAGTTGGAGTCGGGGGTGCTATCGATCCAATTCAGCATCAGCCCGAGGCTGAGCGGCACGAGCAGAGCCACCAGGGTCGCTTCGGCGCTGAGCGACCAGGCCGTTGCAGAGCGCTTCACCGCCAGCCCGACCATCGCAAGCATTGGGATCGTCGCCAACAACGAGAGGAGAAATAGAGCGAATTCCGAGTCCGGCCCGTCCGTTTTGGCGGCGCGTCGAATCAACAGCGTTACGACACCCGCGACGAACAGGGTCGAGCCGACCGATCGGGCGAGCGCGACGGGATCCTCGCGACCGGTGGCCACAGCCCGGGCGCTCGTCGCAACCGTGGCGGCGCCACCCAGAATCATCGCCAGCGGCCAGATGAGAACGCTGCCGTCGAGGAAAAAGGATCCGGCGAGCACCTTGTCCAAGTCAAACCCGATGCCGGTCACGATCACAAAACATCCGATCGAGATCGCAGCCACAATCCCGAGTTCGCGCGACCCGTAGCGGACCGCGGCGGCGACCACAGCGAGCGAGGTCCCGAGGTGGAGAAACTGCCAAATTGTCCCGTTGTCCGGAAATGCGTCAGGGTTGAGACCGCTGACGTCGAAGAATGGGACTACTTGGGCGAGGCCGAGCAACGGTAAATCGACGAACGCTCCGAGCCCGGTTGCGAGGACCGCAGCGACAGCGCCGCCGAGCAGGTAATCAGGCCGGTCTTGCGCCGGAATCAGCCGGGAGGAGGCCCCGAAACCGACGACCAAAGCAACGAGAAGAACTCGATACGCCTCGAGATGAGCGTCGATTCCGCCGGACAGGATGATTTCCCATAGCGCGCTCCAGGCCGAGACCACGGCCAGGCCCGTGATCAGGA
>JAHEXU010000263.1 GCA_023251975.1 bacterium
TTTCCCAGCCATCCCAGCCGTTGATAGGTATACCCAATTTGCGCGATCCCTTTCCATTCTCGTGCGGCTCGCAACCTTAGGGACCCAAACAGGAATCCGCCCCTCGGTGTCGGAGGCCCAACCAAGCGAACCGGAGCCCCGGCTCCCCGTCGTTCAGAGGCAATCGGCGTTTCAGGGGCAATCGGCGACGAACCAAAGGGTGTCCAATCCAACTCGAGTCCCTGTTCGCCGTTTCAGCGCCAGAATCGCCGAGCACACGGTCTGCAGAAGGATGGCACTACGACTCCTCGGTCGGCCCGCATGGTGTCTGCCGGTCCTGGCGCGACCCCGACTGCGTATAGACAGCTCGCGTCCTTGGGCCGGGCCGACCGGCGACTCGCGGCTGTCCGGGCTGGCGCGAGCAGCGCCGCGGCCGCGCGGAGCGCAATGCGAACGCAACGCCCGCGGTCGCTGTTTGAGCTGGTGCCGTACGGTGCTACACTTTGCCTCGATGCCAACTTTGCACCCCCGTCACTCGATCACTGAGACACCGGCGCTGGCGGCGGTGCTTCAGCCTTTGCGGGACCACCTCGGTGCCGAAACCCCATCACTCGCCGAGCTCGTGATGCGCGGTGCCCGGGCACACCTGAGCGAGATCGATGCTCAACGGCGGGCACGCACAAATACGCTCAAGACGTTCGTCGATCGGTTGGCGTCGGGTGAGCAGCCGGACCTGGTGGAGATCGACACGATCCGCCATTCGCGCCGTCAACGACCGGCGTGAGCGACCGGCTCTGGCTGCTTGATGCCAGCGCCTTCTGGCGGCTCGCTCACCCCGGCCTCAGCGCCGAGCGTCGCGTCGAGGTCGCCGACCGGACCAGCCGTGGCCTGGTCTGCGCCTGCACGCCGCTTCTGCTCGAGACCCGGGCAGGTCGTGCTCTTCCGCCGGCAGATCCCGGCGAGTTACCCCTCCTTTGGATCGGCGATGTCGCTGAACGTCGCGCAGCCGACCTCCAGATGCAGATGAGAAGGGCACATCAGCAGCTCGGCGTTCCCCCGCTCGACTACCTGATCGCGGCGATCGCCGAAGATCACGGGGCCACGATTCTTCACTACGACGGCGACTTCGACCTGTTGCGCCGCCATTCGGACCTCGCAACGGGAGTCGAAGCGCTCGCCCCGCTGGGATCGCTCGGCTGACGATTCCGGGATCGCCGGGGAGGTCGGCACCTACGAGCGACCCGCCGCCTTCGCCGCGAGATACCCCCGGCATCAAACCGGAAGCGGCTGATGGGATTCGAACCCACGACCTTCTGCATGGCAAGCAGACGCTCTAGCCAACTGAGCTACAGCCGCACGGCGGCGAAGTATACGGACGCGGGGGACGGGCGCCGGACCGCACCCGATTCGGCAATCGCGCCGACCCAGGCGAGCCCGGCCAGACAGCTCGAGCGCTGGCCATCTGTGGATCGGACCACCGCGCCCAGTGGAGCCTCGTCCGGTGATCACCGACGACGGTTGAACGCGCCGACGCATCGGATGATGAAGAGTCGAGTCTGCGGGCGAGCGCGGCGTACTGACCGGCTATTTCGCACGGGCCGCAATCGATTCGGCAATCGCACGAACCGTCTCCATGCCGTCGCCGATCGCCAGGACATCGAGATCCCCAATCCTCGTCTCAACCGCGGCCGTGAATAGATTGGATTCAGTCGAGGAATGAGCGGGGACGCATAAGGCCGGAACACCGGCGACCCGGCAGACATTCGCCGCATCATTCGGGAAGGCGTCGCGCATCTTCTTGGCCGCAGATTGTGGGTTGCCGCTCGTCCACTTGCCCTCGATCACGCTCGAATCGTTGCTCGTCGGGTTGGGTCCTGAAAATTCGATCACGATGGCGTCGGCGTCGCCGACCGAGGGGCGAACCCCGTCGATCGGACCCTCGTTGCGACCAATCAAACCACCCGGCGAACTCGCGTAAACGGCCTCTATCAATCCGGAATTCGCCACGGTGAGATCCGGGAGGACAATCTCAAACGGAGCGAGTTGGCGAGCGCGCTGAAGGCTGATTGCATCGTTGGACGGCCCCAGCGGGGTGATCACAATTCCCAGGCCGACGGGTTGCGAATCTTCGGACGCTTTGTCGGCGTGCCGTGTCTCGGTGTCGGTCTCGGAGGGAATATCCCAATCACACCCGGGGAGGACCAGGGCTCCGAGCGAAATGCCGATAGCGACAATTCGACTCCTCATGCCCAACGTCCGCAGCTCTACGCGTCGAGGGCGCTGTTGACGAGGCGATCGGCGTCGCGGTTGAACTCGCGGCGAACGTGCTTGATCGTCCAACTCTCAAAGTCGGCGAGAGCCGCCCGGGCGGCGGCGTGGAGCGGTTTTAGGCCAGCGTCTTTTACCCGGTACTCGCCGCGAACCTGCTTCACGATCAGCTCCGAATCGCCGATCAAGTCGACCGCCGAGGCGCCGTGCTCGGCGGCCAGCTCGATCCCTCGAATCAGGGCTCGGTACTCGGCGACGTTGTTGGTCGCGACCCCGATCTTCTCGCCGTGCTCGCAAACCACGGCGCCGCCGGGCTCACGCAAGACGCAGCCGATCGCGGCCTGCCCGGGATTGCCCCGCGAGCCGCCATCGACGTTGACGGTGAGGCGGGGATGGACGATGGCGGCGCTCATTCGGCCTCGGCGTTTCGAACCGCGCCGCGGCGGTCGAGTCGCAGCTGTCCCGATTCGTCGGCGACGACGTTCCAAGAACGATCGTGGGGTGATAGCTGGGCGACCTCGGAACCCTTCGAGTACTCACGAACCCTGATCTCGCCATCGTCGGGCTTGGTCTGCCACTGATACCAAGAGAGGTCCCA
>JAHEXU010000137.1 GCA_023251975.1 bacterium
TCCTCGGCCTCGGCCCGATCGGGCTATCGGCGGTTCAGATCGCACGAGCTTCGGGAGCGGCGGCGGTGATCGCGGTCGACACCGTCGCGCAGCGCCTCGAGATGGCGCAGACGTTCGGCGCGGTCGCGGTCCATCTGACCGAGCAGGACGTTCGCGGTACCGTCAAGTCGCTGACCTCGGGTCGCGGGGTTGACCTGACGATCGAGGCGGTCGGCAACCCGCAGGCGCTCGACCTCGCCTGCCGGATCACCCGCAAGGCCGGGACGATCTCGGTCCCGGGCGTCTACACCGAACCGACCGAGGTCCACATGGGACTGATCTGGATAAAAGCGTTGACCCTGCGGACCGGTCACGCCAACGTGATCGGGCATCTCGACGGTGTAATGGCGATGCTCGCCGCCGGCGTGATCGACCCAGCGCCGCTGGTCACCCACCAGATGAAGCTCGAGCAGGCGCCGGAGGCGTATGCGATCTACGACAGGCGCGAGGCGCTGAAGATCGTCCTGACCCCTTGAGCCAGCCCGATCGAGCCCTCATTATCAGGCCTCCGAGGCGGCCTCGGGGTAGGCGAGGCCAATGTCTCGGACAGCTACGGCGACAAAGTCGCGGTAGATCATCGATTCGGGGTCCCCGTTTGGCGCCAACGGGCCGATCTCGACATCGGCGAGCGGGATGAAGCTGAGCTCGCTGCGGTTTAGGTAGTCGGAGAGGCGGCTTCGGTAGCCCTCTCGTGGCAGGGTCAGCTCGCCGCTGATTCGGTGGCGGCTGGTCTCGAGCACGATGCGTTCGCTGCGGGTTTCCATGCGTGTTTCAGTCTGCTTATCGACGCTTCGCTCAGTCGCTTGAGAGCAGGTCTGACAGCCTGGACGGCAATCCGGCCGGAATCGGTCCGGGGAAGTCGGGGACCAGCCGCAGCGCCAGGTCGACTGCCGGGCGCGGCTGCTGCAGCGCACGCAGATCCGTGAAGTTGAGGAGGAGCCGAACCGTGGTTGCGATCTGGAAGTCGGCGGCGTTTGGCTCGGCCTGACCGATCGCGCCGTCGGCGATCAGCGAGTCGACGTGGTCGAGGTGCTCGGGGATCGTTGTTAGGTGGGTCCTGAGCGCCGCCTCGTTGGCGCCGTCAACGTGGCTCATCACCGCTGCGATCGGCTGCTGCAGGACTGCCATCGGACCGGGGGCGGGCATCCCGATGACCTCGTCGGCCAGCCAGCGTCGGACGGTCTGGCTGTTGGCGGCAAGCCAGCGGAAGATCTGCCGCGGTACCGGTTGGAAGACCAACTCGCCCCATTCCTCGGCAGCCTCGACCGCCGCTCGATCGATCGGGTCGGCCGGAAACAGGGGGGGTTCGGGGTAGAGCTGCTCGAGATACTGGGAGATTATGCGGCTGCCCTGAACCTTTTCGCGGTTGATCTTGAGCGCCGGAACTCGCGATCCCCCGAATCCGAGCCCGCGGAGGACGATCGCATGGACGGCCGGTAATAGGTTGATCACCGAGTGCTCGACCCCTTTGTGATCGAGCATCAGGTGCGCCGCCACCCCCGGGGGGGAAAGCGAGACCGAATAGAGCCGGGTCTGCATCTGCCCCTAGATGACTGATCCCGAACGGGCCTGCCCGCGGGGGTGGACCCGGCCAAGCCGGGCGCCGCACCCGTTCGCAGCGCGTCGCGACCCTGCGGGCAAGGACGTGGGTGGTGATCCGGCGTTGCTGGCGAGTACGTAATCCGTGGGCGGGCGGAAAGGATTCATTCATCTAGTCTGCCGCACCGGCGACGGAATGTCGAAGCATTGCAGTTGCGGGCGCCGTGGATTATGGCTCGGCACCCATGCCAAGCGCTCAGCACGCCGCGCGGCCGGACTCGAAGCTTGCCTGGCCGACCGCGACCCAATGACCCTGGCCGCGTTCGATCCGAGGGGGTCGCTCCACGGTTGGATGTCTATTGGTGGATCCAATTGGCGGTGTGCTCCGCGCCTCGGCGCCGAGCTACCTCGACGAGCTTTTTGGTCGCCGCGGCCGATCGGGCGTCGAGCTGGCGAAGCGTGGATTGCGGGGCGCGTTGGGGCCGGTCGCATCGACATCGTCTGCGCCGCGTAGGTGGCCGGACTGCCCGGCGCCGCGAGGGCGGTTAGCCCGGGACTTGGAGGCTTGAAGACTTGAGCGAATCGAGGCCGATCGATTAGTGGCCGGCGCCGGTGGCATCAGCATCGAGATCCGCCACAAGATCGGCGATCCGGATCCGGATCTCGTCCCGCGTCGTCCGAACCTGGTCGATCTCCTGCCCCTTCGGGTCTTGGAGGTCCCAGTCGATGTAGCGCTTGCCCGGGATGTACGGGCAGGCGTCGCCGCAGCCCATGGTCACGATCACGTCGGCCCACTGGGCCTGCTCGGTGGTCAGCTCCTTGGGCACCTGCCCTGACAGATCGATTCCGATCTCGCCCATGACCTCGACCACCTCGGGGTGGACCTGGTCGGCCGGTTGGGTGCCGGAGCTGTCTGCTCGGTGGCGGCCATCGCCAGCCTGCGAGCAGAGCGCTCGGCTGATCTGCGAGCGGCCGGCGTTGTGAAGGCAAACGAAGAGGACGTTGGCCATCAGCTGGTCGACTCCCGAGGGATCACGGGATCCGCGGCCTTGCGTGGATCAACGTCGGGGTAGAGGACCCGGAGAACCATGATCGCCAGTGCCCCACCAATCAGTTGGGCAACCACGTAGCTGGGAACCGAGGCTGGGGCGATGCCCGCGAAGGTGTCGGAGAACATGCGTCCGGCGCTGATTGCCGGGTTGGCAAAGCTCGTCGAGCTGGTGAAGAAATAGGCGGAGCCGATGTAGGCGCCGACGGCGGCGGGCGCGAGCGGCGCCCGATTGGATCGGGCCAGGGCGAAGATCACAAGGACCAGTCCGGAGGTTGCCACGACCTCTGAGAGCAGGTGGGCCTCGCTTGCGCGATGGGCCGTCGAGATGCTGACGGCCGCCAGGGCGAACATCCCGTTGGCCGTGATTGCCCCGGCGATGCATCCGCCGATCTGCGCAGGGATGTACGCGAACGCATCTCTCCATCTGAGCCCGCCAAAGCTCGCATCCACCAGCGAAACCACTGGGTTGAAGTGAGCGCCGGAGACAGGCCCGAACATCAAGATGATCACGAAGAGCCCCGCGGCAGTGGCTGCGGCGTTCTCGAAGAGCTGGAGTCCGCCATCGTCTGGCGACAGGTTCGCCGCAGCGATTCCGGACCCGATCACGACGGCCGACAGGAATGCCGAGCCGAGGCACTCGGCGACCAACCGGCGGGCGAGAGGGGGGTTCATGGCGCGCAGGATATTAGATTGACAAATGTCGTTTCAATGGACAGGTAGATTGGTGAGCGTCGATCTGGAGGCTCTCCGAAGACCAAGCGGCCCGCCGGGGGACCCTGCTTCGAGCCCGTCGCCTATCCCGGCATCGAACGCGACAGGCTGAGCACGTGGCGAGGGTCGCCAAGGCGCTCGGGGATCCGATCCGGATGCAACTCGTAGACGTGCTCCGAAAGCACGCGGGCACGGTCTGCGTCTGCGAGCTGTTCCCGCTCTTCGGCCTGCGCGACAGCCGACATCTGCGTCGCTATCTCGAGGCCTACACGCTCAACTCCTCCGGTGTCCTTGACCGCCGGACGATCTAAGCGGCGAGCGGATCGACCCAGCGCACCGCGTCGAAGCGTGCAAAGCCTCGATCGCGCGTTGCGACCGTGCAGCCATGCTCGATCGAGATCGCTGCGAGATGGGCGTCGGGCACGAGGTTGGCACGAGCATCGGCTCCCCGCAGGACGCGGCAGAAGATCTCCCAATGTCGGGGGCCGGCGGTGATCGATAGGCAGGTTTCCCGGCCGAGCAGGCCCTCGATAAAGCCGATCGCACTCTCCAGCGGAGTCGGATCCCGAAAGACCCGGGGATTGGTGGTCACCCGGATGAACCCCGAGACCGCAATGTCGGCCAGCGCAACCGGCCGATCCGAGTTGACCTCGTCTTCGAGCCACGCTCGCACCGGCTTGTGATCTGTCGAGTCGGAGCGGTGTGCGAGGACGAGGACGTTGACATCGGGAACGATCACCCCCGCTCCATCGCCTCGCGAACAGCGGCGTTGTCGGTGAGGTCGATCCCGGGCAGGGTTCCCCCCTCGCCGTAGCTGACCGCTACGTAGCGGTCGGGTGGCTCGGGCGCTCGGCGGGCGAGTCGTGCTCGCAGCGCCTCGGTGATCAGCGCTCCGAGGCTGCGGGACTCCTCGACCGCCCTTCGCCGGGCGATCTCGAGAACGTCGTCGTCGATATTGACCGTGGTTCGCACGCATCACAGTGTAGGGCCTGTGCATCGTGATGTACCAGCCCGCAAGGCTCCAGCGGGCACCGGTGATGTCGATTCGATCCTTGACGAGGTGACGGCAGGCGCCTTCGACAACTCGGTCGCGACCGGCAGACCGACTTCGAGGGCACTCGGGCACTCGGGTAATCGAGGTAGTCGCGCTTGTTGGTCAGGTACTTGGCGCAGGCATCGGCACCCACCCGTGCGGAGGGTTCAAGGGCGGCGTTGGTCGCTTGGCGTCGGATCGCCCCGGCCACCGCCGTTGCCTTGCCCTTGAGAATGGCTTTGGCGCTAGTTAGGCGGAACCGTTTCTGGTGCGGGCCCGTCCGTATTAATTTGGGCGGAGGTCGGTGCCACTGAGGCTCTCATATCAGTACGCGCTTAATGACCGGCGTGGGGACGGCTGGCCGCGGTTAAGCTTCCTCGATGCGGCCCAGACTCACCCTGACCGGTTCGATCCTCGCGCTCGCCTTGGTTGCCGCGCCCGCTGCCGACGGCGCGATTCCCCCTTCGCTCAGCGATCCGGCCAACTGCCCTCGGCTCGATCTCGGCGGCGGTCGGGCGGTCTACAAATGCGACGACGGGGTTGGCGCGACCGGCGGCCTGATTCCGAATGTCGGCGGGGTTGCTGCGGTCACCGTTCCCGCCCGCTACAGCGGCTACAAGGGGCTGCCGCCGAAGGCCCCCGGCGCCGGCTCGGCCCCCGGGGCCGACGCCGACGGCAACATCGCGATCGATGTCGACCTGACCCTGCCCTCGACCCCGGCGGGGCGCGGGGGTTATCCACTCCTGGTCTTCATGCATGGCTGCTGCGGGGGCGATCGCAGTAGCTGGGAGGCGGGCGCGATCGACGCCGGTGGGCAGCTTTGGCACTACTCGAATGCCTGGTTTGCCGCGCGCGGATACGCGGTTATCAACTTCACCGGGCGCGGTTTTGTCGACGGCCAAAACCGCGGTTCGACCGGGGAGACCGAGCTCGATTCGCGTTCGTTCGAGGTCAACGACTTCCAGCACATGACCTGCCAATTCGTCGGTGCCGCCGATCGCTGGAGCGCGATCACGGGCAACCCGGTGGCGATCGATCCCGCGCGAATCGTCTCCACCGGCGGCTCCTACAACGCCGGCTTCAGCTGGATGGCGATGACCGATCCGAAGTGGGACTGCGGTGCCGGAACGGGTGCCGCCCCGACGAAGATGTCGCTGGCCGCGGTTGCCCCGCTTTACGGCTGGACCGACCTCGTCTCGGCGTTGGTACCGACCGGTCGCGGCTTCCAGAGCCCCGGCGAGCTGCCCGCAGTGGACGGCTGTGACTCGGGTACGCACCACCCCGCCGGGGGCCTCTGCGGTGGTGAGGCCGTCAACGGTGCGCCGAAGACATCGATCGTCTCCGGCCTTTATGCGAGCGGTCGGGTCGGGATTGGCGCTGCGGCGCCGCACAGCAACTTTCCGCCCCGGATCGATCGCACGCTCGTCTGCCTGCAGGGATCGTTCCCGCTTGCGCCGGGCTGCACGGCCACGATCGACCAGGTTCTGCCGGAGTTTCTGCGCGAGCGCTCGGCCTACTACCAGCAGCGCTTCTTCCGCAAGATCCGCCATCACGTTGGCTGGCGGGTGCCGATCTTCAGCGCCGCGACGAACACCGACCCGCTGTTCCCGCCGATCGAGCATCGGCGGATAACCAACCGTCTGCTGAGCATCGTTCCCGGCTACCCGATCCAGAGCTACCACGGCGATTACCAGCACTTCGTTCAGAACAAGGGCAAGGAGTGGGGGGATCTCTGCGGCGACGATCACCATGTTTGTAGCGACGCCGATTATCCCGCCGGCGACTACAACGCTCGTCCGCGGGGATTGGCTCGCACCGGAGTCACGACCCGGCTCAATCGCTTCCTCGACCACTACCTGCGTCCAACCGCGAATGCGAACGAGCCGCGGCCCGACTTCGACGTGACCGCATCGCTGCAGATCTGCCCCGGCAACGCGACCGCACGTTTCCCCGCCGATGAGCCCGGCCGGCGCTACACCGCCCCGACCTTTGAGGCGCTCACCAACGGCTTCCTCGACCTCGACTTCGGCGGCTCGCAAACGACGACCAGCAGCGTTGCCGGCAACTCCCACGCGCTCAACGCCGACCCGGTTGCGAACTCGCTCAACAACGGCGGCGCCTGCGCAATTGAGAGCTCCGCTCCCGAACCCGGAGTGGCGAGCTATCAGGCGCCACCGCTCGAGCGGGCGAAGACGATGATCGGCGCGACGATAATCACCGCCGAGTTCGCGCCGACGCCCGCGGCGACCGCGGTCGAACTCAACGCCCGCCTCTATGACGTCGACTCGGCTGGCACCGCGCTGCTGGTCGATCGCGGCAACCGCGTCTTGACCCCGGCCGAGTTGGGTGCCGGCTACGTCCGCTGGCAGATTCACGGAAACGGCTGGCGCTTCCCTGCCGACCACAGCATCCGCCTCGAGCTCGCCCAAGACGATCAGCCCTTCGTCAAGCGCTCCGACATTCCCTCGTCGCTGGCGATCTCACGGGTTGAGGCGCTGCTGCCCGTGCGCGAGCAAGAGCACGGCGCCTGCGGCAACCGTCGCACCGGCGATCAGACCGACAACCACCTCGTCGGCGGCGTCCGCGGCGATCTGATCAAGGCTCGCGCCGGTGCCGATCGCCTGCGCGGACGCACGGGTGCCGACTGTCTCAACGGTGGTCTCGGCCCCGATCGGCTCAGGGGTGGACACGGCGCCGACAAGCTCACCGGAGGACCCGGTCGCGATCATCTTCAGGGTGGACCGGGGCGCGATCGGATCGCCGCTGGCGACGCCGGGCCGGACGTGGTCCGTTGCGGCGGCGCCCAGCGCGACCTGGCCAAGGTTGATCGGGTGGACGACGTCCGCGGCTGCGAGCGAATCGTATACGTCGATTAGGCCGAGACGTAGACCATCGCCCGGTCGTTGGAGCAACGTTTTTGGAGCAACTCGAGGACTGAAGTCGGGCCCGGCTACGGCCCGAGCAGGCCAGCGGGTACGACCGCCACCAGCAGCCCTGCGAAAGCAACTGCTCTCAATCTGGTTTTGGTGGCGGCTCTTCCATCCTCCGCCGAGCTCACGCTCAAATTCTCCTCCGGCGGGACGCTCCCACCAAGACGCACGATAGCTCAGTCCCAAGCCCCGGTGGGAGCTAACCGGGACGACAACGTCTCAGGACGGGTTGTTCGCAGGGGGCGTCCGGGCGGGGGTCGGATGGGAGGCACCGACCCGCCCACCAACCGCGTCTAGGAGCCCGGATCACGGCAGGCTATCGTTGGATCGTGGCCAGCCCACCGACGGACATCCTCGAGATCCTTGGCAAGCTCGACATTGAGATGGCGCTCGAACCGGGCGACCCCCGCTATGTGGAGACGGCGGAAGCGAGGGGGTCGACCCAGACGGCGGCTCGGTTGGCGCGCAAGTTCGGGTTGCGGCTCAGCGACGGGGCTTTTTACCCACCGCCGAAGAAGCACGTTCTGTTCTTCGGGCACACGGGCACCGGGAAGACGACCGAGCTTCGGCGCTACTGCTCCGACCTCGAGGTACCCGACCGCTACCTGGTGATCGAGGTCAGAGTTGCCGAGTTACTCGATCGCAACAACTTCGAATACACCGACCTGGTGATGGCGCTCGCGAAGTCGCTCGTCGATCGGCTCGCTGAGAAGGACGTCGCGCTACCTGGCGACGCGGTGGCCGGACTCGAGCGCTGGTTCGCCGAGAGCGTCAAAACCGAGTCGGCCCTGAACGAGTTCGCGGCCACGGTCGAGGCAGGGGCCAAAGGGAAGGTCGGCTTCCCGTTAATCGGCAGCGTGTTCGCGCGGTTCACGACCGCGCTGCGCACAAATGCGACCTACAAGACCGAGCTGCGCAGGGTCGTGCGCAACACCTACTCGCAGTTCGCCGCTGGCTTCAACGAGTTGCTCCGCGAGGCGGAAGCCCGCGCCTTCGAGGCCTCCGTCGCCAGACGGTTCCTCTTCGTCGTCGACGGCACCGACAAGCTGCGCGGCAGCGACACCCGGCGCTTCTTTATCGAAAGACCATCACCAGCTACACGGAATCGATGCCCACGTCATCTACACGGCACCGCTCGCCCTGAAGTACGAGAGCGCGCTTGCGAGCGGCATCGAAGCCGACCTGGTCTTGCCGTTGATCACGATCCGTGAGCAGAGCGGCAGACGGATAGCCGCGGGCTGCGACGTGATGCGAGAGATCCTGCTAAACCGCGCCGCCGAGAGCGCCTTCGACAATCCGGACACGATCGGTAGCCTGGTCGATGCCTGCGGCGGTCACCCGCGGGAGCTGCTGCGGCTGCTCAGGCTGTGCTGCGAGTTCTCGGATGAATCGACGATTACGGGTGCCACCGCTGAACGAGCGATCGAAACCCTCGCGTCGGAATACCGCCGCTTTCTTGAGCCCGAGGATTACGAGCTGCTGGCAAGGGTCGACCTCTCACCGGTTCACACCGGGAACGACGAACGCACCCGCCGACTCCTCTACAACCTCGCCCTGCTCGAATACAACGACGGTTCTTGGCAGGCCAGCCACCCGGCTGTGCGTCGCTTGGCCGGTTACTCCCAGGCCCGCGAACGCCTGGTCGCAGTGAGCGAGCAATGAACGTCGGCGGTCGCTCCGGGTCCGCCCACTTCGAGCCGGTCGGCTCGGCCGGCGGATCGGAGCTTGACCCCGCCCACTACGAGGATTTCCAGCGCCTGGTCAAGACGCTCCGCTACGCCAGCCCGACGCAGCTACTGGTGGCCGAGGTCGACGACGTCGGGTACCGCGAGGAGTTGATCGAGCGGCTGGACCTCGTCGCCCGGGACGTCGGTCTCGTCCCCGACCGGTTCGTGATCGGCGCTCAAATCGCAGATGTGCGCGCACTCGAGGAC
The DNA here is from genome assembly GCA_023251975.1 of bacterium. GTDB lineage: Bacteria > Actinomycetota > Thermoleophilia > Solirubrobacterales > 70-9 > JAHEXU01. Next base: position 9,238 of record JAHEXU010000137.1, read on the forward strand.
GCGCTCGCGCGGATTGCCGAGAGCGCCGATCTGATCCACCTGACCGGGGACCAGACCTGGTTCGACGAGCTTGCCGACCCCCGTTGGGAGGGCCTCAATCTGCGCCGCGAAGCCCTGTTCGAGCGAGTCCCGGCAAAGCTCCTGATCTGGCTGACCCCTGCGCGCGTCGCACGTCTCGCCCAGGCTGCTCCGGACCTGTGGGCATGGCGGGGCGGCGTCTATTGCTTCACGCGCACCCGCGACGGGCGTCTCGATCTGCCGCCTCCAAGGCCACACGAAACGTTCGCCGGTCCCGATGCGCTGACGAGCAACGCCGCCAGCGCAAGGGTCGCGGATCTGCGCCACACCCTGGCCGAGCGGGTTCCGGAGGAGTTCCGCCTGGAGATGCTCGACGAGCTCGCCTCGCTCGAGCAGCAGCTCGGCCGACTTGCCGAGGCGCTTCGGATTCGGGCCGAGGAGGAGTTGCCGGTGTATGAACGACTCGGGGACCTGCGCTCGGCGGCGCTGACGCGGGGGAAGATCGCCGATGTGCTTGAGGCACGGGGGGAGCTTGACGAGGCGCTTCGGATTCGCCTCGAGGAGGAGCTTCCGGTGTATGAACGGCTTGGGGACCTGCGCTCGGCGGCGCTGACGCGGGGGAAGATCGCCGATGTGCTTGAGGCACGGGGGGAGCTTGACGAGGCGCTTCGGATTCGCCTCGAGGAGCAGCTTCCGGTGTATGAACGGCTTGGGGATGTGCGCTCGGCGGCGCTGACGCGAGGGAAGATCGCCGACGTGCTTGAGGCACGGGGGGAGCTTGGCGAGGCGCTTCGGATTCGCCTCG
>JAHEXU010000138.1 GCA_023251975.1 bacterium
TGAACTCGGGCGCCTCGTAGGGCTCGCCCGGGGTGGCGCCGATCACCAAGAGGCGAACCGGGCTGTCCGAGGTCGTGATCTTGCGGTGCTCGGTCGGCCCGACCCGGACATAGTCACCGCAGCCGATCCGGTGATCGACCCCGCCAACCGTCAGGTTGCAACTCCCCGACATCGGAATGTAGACCTCTTCCTGGCGATCGTGAATGTGGCAGTGATCGGGATAGCCGTCAAAACCGGCTGGCAACTCCACCACCTGCAGACCGAACGAGGAGACCCCGAGCCCGGCCCGGACCCGCCGCATCCCGCCGCCAAAAATCGCGTCGAATTCCTGCAGTCTCCGCACCGTCAGATCCGCCATCGTCGACCCATCCTATCGCCCGCTCAATAGGTTTCGACGATCTCATACAAGGTGGTGCGCTGCGCCGGGGTTCGACCGCCGGCGCGAGCGACCGCGATTAGTTGCTCGGGATCGAGCCGGACCCCGTGCTGCGACCCGGCCATCCGCGAGATGTTCTCCTCCATCAGGGTGCCGCCGAGGTCGTTTACCCCCCAGCGCAGCGACTCGGCCGCCGCCTCGACCCCCATCTTGACCCAGCTCGCCTGCAGGTTACGGACGCTGCGGCCGAGCGCGAGGCGGAAGGCGGCGGTGTGCTTGAGGATCTCGGCGGTCGAGATTTCCTCGATCCCGTGGCGGCGCCCCAGCATCGTCTCGAACGGGATGAAGCTGAGCGGGACGAACTCGGTAATTCCTCCGGTCCGCTCCTGCAGACGGCGTATCACCCGCATATGCTCGGCCAGCTCGGCGGGCTCCTCGATGTGGCCGAACATCACCGTCGAGGTGGTCCGAAGGCCGGCGCGATGGGCCGCTTCGATGATCTCGACCCAGCGGGCGACCGGCAGCTTGTTCGGCGAGATCCGGCCGCGAACGCCGTCGTCGAGGACCTCGGCGGCGGTCCCGGGGGTCGAGCCGAGCCCAGCTTCGATCAGGTATTCGAACACCTCAGCGGGGGGCCGACCGGAGCGCTCACACATGAAGTGGACCTCCATCGGCGAGTAGGCATGAAGGTGAAGCTGCGGCGCGATCTGCTTGGCAAGGCGGAGCCAATGGCCGTAGCGATCGAGATCGTAATCGGGGTGGATCCCGCCCTGCATACAGATCTCGGTGGCGCCGAACTCGACCGCCTCGACGATCCGCCGCTCGAACTCGGCGTCGTCGATCTCATAAGCGTCGGGCGAGCGAGCGCCCTTGCCGAAGCCACAAAACGCGCAGCCGACGGTGCATACATTGGTGAAGTTGACGTTGCGATTGACGACAAAGCTGGCCAGATCCCCGGCCAACTCGTCGCGCAGCCGGTCGGCGGCACTCCGCATCGCCTCGATCATCTCGGGGCGAGTCTCGGCAAAAAGCGCCGTCAACTCGGCGGCGTCGAGCGAGTCACCGCGGCTGCCCTTCTCGATCGCGACCCCGCACAGCTCGGGGTCGATCGTGGCGGCGGCGCTGCGGCGGCCGCTACCGCGCCGCGGGATAAAGCTCCAGTAGCGCTCGGCGATCACGGCGTTGACGGCCGGGTCGATCCAGTCGGGATCGAGGTAGCGGGCGTGGGTGCAAAGCCGCTCGGTTAGCGCGAAGCCGCGCCCGGAGAGCTCGGCTCGAACCTGCTTCGGGCTCGGAAACGGATGCTCGGGGGAGATGTGATCGCCGTTGGCCGAGAGACCGCCAAGGTCGTCGGCCCCAGCCACAACCAGCTCACCCCACCAGGCCGACAGATTCGGTGGAACCTGGACCGCGACATCGGGCATCAGCCGCTTTGACTCACCGATCAGCCGCTTCAGCTCGTCGATCTCGATCGGGGTTGCCCAGGCAGGCGGATCGACGCCCTCGGGGGCGGGGCCGATCCCGTTGAGCCAGCGGCGGCGGGCGGCGACGGCGGCGATCTCGGCGGGCTCGCGGTCGTAGTAGTCGGGGTGCGGGACGAAGTTCTGCAGGATCACCTCCTGCAGGTGACCGTGGCGAGAATGAACCGCCGCGAGCGCGGCGAGCGCGGCCACCCGCTCCTCGGCGCTCTCGCCGATCCCGACCAAGATGCCGCTGGTGAACGGGATCTTGAGCTCACCCGCCGCCTCGATCATCGCCAGCCGCACCGCCGGGTGCTTGCTCGGCGAACCGGCGTGAACCGTCTCCATCAGCCGCTCGGCGACCGACTCGAGCATCAGGCCCTGCGAGGCGGTGACTGCCCGCAACCGGGCCAGCTCGGCTGGCTCGAGGACCCCGATGTTGGTGTGCGGCAAAAGCCCCCGCTCGAGCGCCCGCTCGCACACCCAGATCACGTAGGCGGTGAAGTCAGCGTGCCCGTACTCGGCCAGGCGGGCCGCCACCGTCGAGTTGTGATCGGGCCGCTCTCCCGTCAAGACCAGCAACTCCTTGGCGTTTCGCCGCACCGCTTCGTCGAGCATCCGCTCGACCTCGACAGGGGCATAAAGATGGGGCCGATGGGTCGCGAAGGCGCAGTACTTGCAGTAGCACTGGCAGCTCCGCGACAGCGACAGCGTGTAGTTGCGCGAGAAGGTGATCCGCCGCATCGCCCCGCAAGCTAGCGAACCGAGGGAGCAGCGGGTTGGCGCCGGGGTGAATCGAACGCGGCGGTCGATTCGGGGTTGATCGCGACCCGCGGTAAGCGTGGCGCGAATCGCGCTACGCCTACCGCGGGTCTGATCACGAGCGGCCGGTTACGCGGCCGCGCCGTCACCCTCGTTCGGGTCGTAAAGGACGCCGCGGTAGAACCCGAAGGCAAGCAGCGCGCCGACACCCGGACCCAACAGGTAGGGCCAAACGCCGGCGAATCCGTTGAAGGCATCGCCAATCAGGGCCGGGCCGAACCAGCGGGCCGGGTTGAATCCGGCGCCGGTCAGCGGGCCGAAGATCATCACCAAGAAGGCCAGGGTCATCCCGATCGCAAACGGCGCGAACTGCGGCTTTGCCTTCTGACCGAATTCGGTCGTGATCACCGCCGTCACCAGCAGGAAGGTCCCGATCAGCTCGACCACAAAGGCGGCAAACGAGTTGGCCAGCAGCGGGCTGATCGCGGTCGCGCCGTAATTGCCAGCGAGGCCCTCGTCGAGCAGCAGGCCCTTGACGATCAGGGCGCCAAGGATGGCGCCAACCAGCTGGGTCAAAACGTAGGCGATCGCGTCGACAGCGTCGATCTTTTTGAGCAGCACCGCTACCAGCGTGACCGCCGGGTTGAAGTGCCCGCCGCTGACCGGGCCGAGGCCCGCGATCAACATGAACAAAGCAAATCCGTGGACCAGCCCGATCACGGCGAAGTCGGTTGAAAAGGCGGTCGACGTCCCGGGCGCCGCATACATGCTGAGCACGACGCCGATCGTGAGCACCAAGAACATTGTCCCCACCAACTCGGCGATGTAGGCCGCCAAACCTCGATCTTTCACCTGGAAATCCTCCTCGGGACTTTCGATTACTGCCCGCAGGTAGCGGGCCGGGCGGCAGTCTAGCGGGCTCGCCCGCGAATCTTGCCGGTTCCCGGCCGCTGGCCGCAGGGGCAGTCGCTATGCTCGCCCGCAATGCAACGGCTCGCTGCATCGTCGGTGGCCATCGTCTTGGCGCTTGCGGCGGCCCTCGGGTTGCTCGGCTGCGGCGACGACGGCGCCGAACCCGGCTCCCCCTCGGAGGCGCTGCGCCCGGTTTCGCTGATCCTCGATTTCGTCCCCAACGCCGTCCACAGCGGCATCTACCTGGCGCTCGATCGCAACTATGACGAGGACGCCGGGCTCAAGCTCGAGGTCAGTCCTCCGCCCGAGCCGACCGCCGGGCCAAAACTATTGGCGGCTGGCAAGGTCGACTTCGCGGTCCTCGATATCCACGATCTGGTCCGCGCTCGGGAGGCCGGAATCGACATCGTCGGGGTCGGGGCGATCGTGCAGCGCCCGCTCGGCGCGGTGATCGCGGCCGACGGATCGGCAATCAAGCGCCCGCGCGACCTCGAGGGCCACACCGTCGGGGTCAGCGGCCTCCCCTCCGACGACGCCGTCCTCGACTACATCCTCGAATCCGACGGCGCCGACCCCGACGCGATCGAGCGGGTCACGATCGGCTTCAAGTCGGTCAGCCTGCTGAGCGCGGGCAAGCTCGACGCCGCCACCGCCTTCTGGAACGCCGAGGGAGTCGAGCTGAGCGAAATGGGCCTCGCGACCCGCGAGTTCCGGGTTGACGAAGCCTCCGGGGGGATCACCTACCCCGAACTGATTCTCGCCACCTCGGGGGAGACCGAGCGCGAGCAACCGCAGCTGGTCGACGACCTGATCAGCGCGTTGGCGTCCGGCTACTCCGACCTCGGCGAGGACCCCGCGGCCGCTCTCGACGCCCTGCTCGCCGCCAACCCCGACCTCGATCGTGACGCCCAGGCGGCGCAGCTCGAAGCCCTCGACGGCGCCTTCACAACGGCCGCGGGCCAGCCGCTGGCGCTCGACCCGGCGGTGCTGGCCGACTGGTCGAGTTGGGAGGCGAAATACGGGATCGCCTCCGACCCGCCGTCAATCAGCGAGATCTTTCCGACCGCGGGCGCGCCCCAAGCTCCGTAATCAGTTCGGGCAGCTCGCGGACCGCCTTGGAGCGCGGAACGGCCCGATCGACCCCGGCGGATTCGGCTCGACGGCGGGTCTCGATGTCGACGTGGGAGTAGATGCCAAGGACCGGCAGGCCGGTCCCAACCAGCGCCTCCGGGTCGGCGGCTTCGAGGTCGGCGACGATCAGATCGGCGGCGGCGAGCAGTTCGGCGGCGGCTGGCGAGCCGGGCTCAAAGTCGGTGGTGAGGGAGACCTGATGGCCCGCGGCGGCGGCGATCTCGCTGATCCGACTGGCGAACATCAGCTCGCTCGCGATGACGGCGATCCGGGCCATCGGGGTCGCCGCTAGAGGGCGCGACGGTCGCGGAACTCGGCCCGAACGCTCTCGGGCCGCCCCCACATCTGGACGATCTCGGCCCGGCCCTGGCGGACCGCCCGGACCTCGATCTCACCGGCGATCTGCTGCTCGTCGAGGTAGGCGAGGGTGCCGCGGACTGTCTCGGCGGCGGCGCCGTGGCCGAACCCGTTGGCGACATTGATCCGCCAGTGCCAATCGGCCCGCGAATACGGCTGCGCGTTGACCTGGGTCAGCAAAACGGCGGCGTCGATGTAGCGCTGCTCGTCGCCGAGGCGCAGGTCGATCACCGCGTCGGTCCAATCTCGCGGCAGCGAGTCGACAATCGCCTGGAAACCGTCGGACAACCTCGGGGGCGGATTGGCGGCCATAGCGCCAAGCCTATCCGGTTGGGCTGACGACGACCCGGCGGGCGATGCCGACGCCAACTCGTCGGCTATGACCGCCGACCCGCAGCGCAATCGAGCCGTCAACCTCGTCGCGCTCGCCGACCACAAGCTCGGCACCAGGCCGCATCCCGCACTCGCCGAGGTAGCGCAAGACGCCGGGGTCCGAATCGGAAACCCGGGCGATCGTCGCCGCGACTCCGCTGTCAAGGTCGCTCAGCGCCACCCCTTAGCGGCTAACGAGGCCGAGGCCTCGATCCGGGATCGGGTCGCCGTGCGGGTCGATCTCCGGGTCGCCGAGGGCCGCCGCCATCCGCTCCTCGAGCTCCTCCGAGATGTAGTGCTCCAACACCTCAGCCTCGGCGTGGACACGGTCCCACCCCATCCCCAGGACCTCGGTCAAAAACAGCTCGATCAGGCGATGGTGGCGCACCATCTCAAGCGCGACCAGCCGGCCGGACTCGCTGAGGCGCGCCCCCCGGTAGGACTCGAGCTCAACCAGGCCGAGCGTCGCCATCCGCTTCAGCATCGCGCTGACCGACCCGGCCGAGACCCCGAGCAACTCGGCGACGGCGCTGGTCGCGACCGGCTCACCGGTCCGCTCGGAGATCAGGTGAAGCGCCTTCGCGTAGTCCTCGATCGCCTCCGAGTCGTGGACCCCGGGTCGGTGTCGGCCGAGGTGGCCAGCGCCGAGGCGATTGTCGGGGCGGCGGCCGCTCATCCTCAGACGCTCACCAAGAGCCCAGTGCCCCACAGCATCGCCAGGCCGACCAGCGCGCCGCCGACCGACAACGGGTAGAGGATGCGCCCCGAGTCATCGCGAACCGCCGGGGCGATCTGGACGATCACCTGGAGGATCGCGCCGGCACCGGCGCCGAGCAAAAAGGCCACGATGCTGGTGTTGAAGGCGGCGGCGCCGATCCAGGCTCCGAGCACCGCGGGCAGACCGGCGACCAGCCCGAGCGAGGCAAGGCGGCGGCCCGAGGCGGGGGCGGCAGCCAGCGGGGCGACGATCGCCAAACCTTCGGTGGTGTTGTGGATCGCGAATCCGACCACCAAGAAGGCGCCGAGCGCGAGCGCGCCAGCGCTGTAGGCGGCGCCGATCGCGAGCCCCTCGCCGAGGTTGTGGAGGCCGATCCCGACCGCGATCAGGGTCGCCGGGGTGAGCGGATTGACGGCCGCGGCGGCGCCGCCCTTTAGCTTGGCGCGACGGTCGCGCAGGCCCGTCTCGAGCCCCGACAGGGCGAGGAAAGCGGTGATCGCACCGAGGTAGACGAGCGAGGAGCCGCCGAACACCTTGGGACCGTCGGCGGCGATCTCGAGCCCGTCGAGGATCGCCTCGACCGCCAAGAAGGCGAGCAACCCCAGGGTGAACGCCATCAGCGACCGGATCCAGCGGGTCGAGATCCGCCGCACCATCGGCAACCACAACATCCCGAGGCTGATCGGGATAACCCCGACGTAGATCCCAAGCAGCGCCATCAGCCCGAAGAACGAGGCGTCGGCCTCGGGGGTCTCGACGGCGATTTCGATCTGATCCTCGAAGCTGCCGCCAGTCGAGGTCAAGATCAGCAGGTTGTAGGCCTCGCCCTCGATCCAGGGGTAGGTCATGGCCAGCTCGAGGTTGCCGAGGCGGCCGACCTCGCCGTCGGGGGAATCGGATTCGAACGGGACGAAACCGTCGTTGATCGAGACCTGGCTGATCCGGACCGCGTCGGGACCGTCGTTTCGCAGCGACAGCTCGATCTCGCCGGGGCGCAGGGTGGTCCGCTCGATGACCAAATCCTCGACCGGCGGGCCGGTCCGATCACCGAGCCCGGGGCCGTCGAGCAGGCCGAAGGCGGTGATCGCGACGACGATCAGGGCAAGCGGCCCGGCGCCGGTCAACCAGAGCGGGTAACGACGCCGCGACGCGGGGACCGAAGCGCCGGTGTCGTTCACTCGGTGACCTCGAAAAAGCCGGTCCAGCCGAGTTCGGCGAACTCGGTCACGTGGGCGTGAAACATGTAGTAGCCGGGGTAGGGGAAGCGCAGCTCAAGGATGCCGCGTTGGCCCTGTCCGAGAACCACCGTGTCGGTGTATTCGTTCGGCTCCAGCCGGGTCCCGGTCGGGTAGTAATCGAAGAAGTTGGCGTGGAGATGAAACGAGTTGACCGGGTCGAACTCCAAGGCGTTGACTAGGTAGATCCGGACCAACTCGCCACGCTTCACCGCGATCGGGTGGCGCTGGTAGTGGAAGCCGATCGTGTTGACGGCGTAGATCTCGTTGGAGCGGTCGAAGTTGGTGTCGAAGGCGTTCATCACCATCACCAGCTCGTCGGCCTCCGCTCGGCCCTGCTTCGGGTCGATCACAAAGGCGCCATACAGGCCCTTCGCGATGTGATCGGCGAGCGGGCTGACGTGGCAGTGGTAAAGGTGGACCCCGAACGGGGCGGCCTCGAACTCGTAAACGAATCGCTCACCGGGCTCGATCTGGCCGCCGCCTTGCACCTCGCCAACTCCCGGCATCCCGTCGTATAGAGCGCGGTGGACGCCGTGGAAGTGGATCGAATGAGGGTGGTGGGATGCGTTGTTGAAATGGATTCGCAGCAGCTCGCCCTCGCGGCATCGCAGAGTCGGGCCGGGGACGCGGCCGTTGTAGGTCCAAGCGTTGTAGAACACCCCGGGCGCGACCTCGATTTCGATGTCGGTCGCGGTCAGCTCCCATTCGCGGACGATCCGGCCGTCGCCAAGCCGGCTGGTGGCGCCGTAGTCGAAGTCACGAACCAGCCGCGAGGGGTCGAATCCATTGCGGCGATGGTTGACGTCAAGCTCGCCGTCGAAGCTCGCGTGCAGCGGCCCGTCAGGCCCGACGTGGCCGGAGTGGGCCGCCGCGGCCGTTTCGGCTTCCGCCATCCCGGCCATCCCCATCGGCTCGGCGTCGGCCGCCCCAGCGTCCTGACCGAGAACCCGAGCGGGACCGCCGAGCAGCAGCGGTAGGGCGCTCGCGGCGGCCCCGCCGGTGATCAGACGGCGCCGTGAAATACGGGTACTTGCTGGAATTTCGTCGCGGTTTTGGGACGCCATAAAAATAAGTTTGGCAGATCAAACATTCGCTTTACCGGACCCCTGGACGAATGTATATTCACCTGCAGGGGCGGCCATGTGCGAGGATGGCGGCGACGGTTGACGAGCCCTGGCGGTGGGGACTTGGCGATCCGTCAGGAATCCTGTCAACGGAATGGCGGAGGTGCACGGATGCAAGCTGAACGGAGACGTAATCGTGGGCTCGGCCTGCTGGCGCTCTTGGTTTTGCTCGTCGCGCTTTGCATGCTCGATCTGCGATCGACCGCGACGGCGGGGCCCAATGCACCCCCCGACGCCGCCTTCGGCGCCCGCTCCGTCGCTGTCAGCGCCCCGGTCCGCTTCATCAAGGACGCCGACTCCAGCTTCGACGCCGAACTTCGCACCGAAGACCCCGGCAGGCGCGCCTGGATGCGCGCCCACTACTTCCGGATGCTCGGCTTCCACCCCTTCTTTACTCAGCACGCGCTGTCATGGGCGCCGCCTTCGTTCTTTTACAAGGACGCCTACGCGATCTACAACGACAACAAGGGCCTGCCGCTGCGGCCCGATCGCACCACCCTCGAAGACCACCCCGACTGGGCGCTAAAGAACCGCTACGGCAATCGCCTCTTCATCCCGTTCGCCTGCGACGGAACCAGTTGCCCGGCCTTCGCGGGTAGCTTCGGCCGGCTCGATTTTCGCAACTACTGGATGGCCGGGGCGCGCGACATCTACAGCCGCGGTTATGCGGGGATCTATATCGACGATGTCAACATGGCGTGGCGAACCTCGAACGGCCGCGGCGAGTTCGTCCGGCCCTGGGATCCGGTCGGGCACGAGCCGATGACGCTCGCCACCTGGCGGCGCAACATGGCCTCGTTCACCACCGCGGTTCGACAACAGTTCCCGAGCGCCGAGATCATCCACAACGCGGTCTGGTTTGCGCCCCGCAAGAACCCGGCGGTGCGACGCCAGATCGCCGCCGCCGACTACATCCAGCTCGAGCGGGGCTTCAACGACCCCGGGATCACCGGTGGCCGCGGCAAATACAGCTATCGTCGCTTCCTCTCCTACATCCGGTTGGTCCACAAGCTCGGCGCCTCGGTGATCCTCAACCCGGAGTCTTTGAGTGACGCCGGAGCAAGCTACGAACTCGCCAACTACTTCCTGGTGCGACGCGGCAACGACGCGATCATGAGCAAGTTTCGCTCCAACCAATCAAACTGGTGGCGCGGCTGGGACACTTACCTCGGCGCCAGCCAGTCGCACTGGTATCGCTGGCACGGCCTCTACCGCCGCGATTACGGCCGCGGAATCACCCTGGTCAACCCGCCCGCCTCGCCGAGTCGCAGCGTCGCACTCGGCCACAGCTTCCATACCCTCAACGGCTCCAGTTACCGCCAGATCACGCTGCGGCCTCGCAGCGGCCAGATCCTGTTTCGCTGAGCCTGTTTTTGCTCGGCCTGGTGCGCTGCGGCGGACCCGGCGCTGCGGGCAGTAAAATCGGACGATCGACGCGCTCTGTGCCGACATCAGCCTCGACGCGCAATACCGGGCGATCCGCCAGGGCTGCGGCGTTGTGGAGCGCCCCGAGGCGGCCGTCCTGCGAGTGATGGGCGCCGATGCGGCGGCCTTTCTGCACAGCCAGTTGACCAACG
>JAHEXU010000139.1:0-7212 GCA_023251975.1 bacterium
GCGTCGCTGCCAGGTTGTTCATCGAGGTGAGCGTGTCGGGGTGGTGGTCTCCGAGCAGCTCTCGGCTCGCTTCGAGGACCTGCTCTTCGAGCCGGCGGGCCGCGGGGAGATCGCCTTGTGCATACAGCGTCCCTGCCAGGTTGTTCATCGAGGTGAGCGCGTCGGGGTGGTGGTCTCCGAGCAGCTCTCGGCGCGCTGCGAGGGCCTGCTCTTGGAGCCGACCCGCCGCGGGGAGATCGCCTGCGAGCTTGTCGCTGCGCGCGATCCATCCGCCCAGGGTCAGCTCGGCTGAATCGCGCAGCGGCTCCGCGAGATGGCGTGCGTGAACCAGCTCGGAACGGGGTGCGGGCAGGCCGGTGGAATCGCAGCTCGAAAGCGCTGCGATGAGCGTCTTGATCGCCTCGCTTCGAACCATGGCGGTGCGGTCGGCGTCCGGCTCGATGGCGCCGACGACATACGAGTTGAGGACGTGGACGAGGAGGTTCCCGTCCCCGTCTTGGCGGGCGAGCGAGCTGGCGATCGGCTCACTGCGGGCCTCGATCACGGTCTCATAGGCCTGCTCGGGATCGTCGCCGGTGGCGGCGGCGAAGATCTTCGCGAGCAGGTTGGTCGGGATTGGCTCGGGGGCGAGCTGGGCAGCGATTCGCAGCACCTCGCGGGCATCGTGGGAGAGCGATTCGATGCTCCCGGCGAGCGTCTTGACGATGCTTGGCTCGTGGCCGTTGGGGAGCTGATCGCGAAGATTCTCGGCGGCCTGCTCGATCGCCTCGGAAGCGGGCTCGCAGATTCGGTCACGAAAGCGGGCGATTGAGCCTGGCGCCAGGTCTTTTGCCAGCGCGGAGCCGGCAACGTCGATCGCCAGCGCGTGGTTGCCGAGCTGCTCGGCGATGTCGGTGGCGGCTTTGAGTTCGGCCTCGTCACCCGGTTGGCCGCGCTGCAGGAGCAAGAGCTTGAGCGCATCTGCTGGGTCGAGCATGTCGAGGGCGATCGTGCGGCCGGTCGAACCGTACTCGGCGGAGCGGGTCGTAAACAGGGTGCGACCGAAGCGACTCGGGGCCTTCCAGGCCGCGAGCGCGGTGGCGTCGAGTCCGCGCGGGAGGTCATCGACCACCCAAAGGAACGGCTGCTCGAGTAAATCGAGGTGGCGGCGCAGGATCGCCTCGGCGTCCACCTGCTCGGGGACCTCGAGGCTGTATCCGTCGCGGGCGACGGCGGCAAGCTGTCCCGACCGATCGGCGGCTCGGGCCTCGGGACCGTCGGAGCCAGCGCGCAGCCAGATGACGCCACCGGGGTAGGCAGCGCCGAAGCGGATCGCATACTCGTTGGCGAGCAGGGACTTGCCGATGCCGCCGCTGCCGACGAGCTTCGCCTCACTTCCCGGTCCCGAGTTGACCAGCGCCACCTCGGCGTCGTGGAGCGCGGAATGGATCTCCCACAGCTCAAGCTCGCGACCAACGAAGCGCGCCGCCTCGATCGGCTTTTGCCCGTACCAATCGGCTTCCCGAGACGAAGCCCCGAAGCGTCCGGTCAGCTCGTCGACCCGCTGCTTCACCGCAGCGGCCATCGCCGTATAGCGGGCCGGGCCCACCTCGGAATGGGTGGTGGTGAAGATCAGGTCCTTGACGAGGTGCCCGCCGAGGTGGTCCATCCCGGACTCGGGGTTGACCACGAGGACCCGGCGGGCCGGGTCTTCCTCGCGCCCGGTGGCGCGGCACCAAGCCTGGGTGAACTCCCAGGCGCAGGCCTTGCTGGTCGGGTAGGACTTTGAGTAGACGGCGAGCAGTACCTTCGCGGCGGCGAGTCCGGAGCGGACACCGGCGCCGATCGAATCGTGGGGCCCGTTTCTCTCCGCGTCGATCCAGTAGCTAACCCCGGCTGCCTCGAGGGCGTCGGTGATCTGCGAGACCTCGGTCTCGGTCTCTCCGGCTGGGCTTCCAGCGGGTCCGTCAACCCAGGTGTGGCTGATAAAAACATCGTGGTCGGCGATCTCGCGATTGTAATTACGGCCTGCCCGCACCGCCGCCACGGCCCCGGTAAACCGGGGTAGTGCATCCAGACCGAATCAGCGGCAGTGGCACGAGGGCGTTGAGCGGTCGTTGCTCTGCCGCGGAGCCTCGCCGTTGTAGTCGCCGTCCGGGGAGGGGACGAACGGTGCGCCTCTGGCGAAAGCAGCCGTCAGAAGCGGAGCGAAGATCCCTGCGCCGGCGATTCACCGCGAGCGGTGAGCAGCTCGCCCGTGGACTGAGATCGCGAAAGTTGCGAGCCCCGACCGGTCGACCCGGTGCGCGGCCCGTTGCTCGGCGCGCCCGCGATCCGTGCCCGCTCAGCCTGCCGCGATCACCGGTCGGCCCTCCGAGGGCTGGACCAGGACCCAGCCCTGGCCCTCGAAGCCGATCTGGATGCTCTCTCCCGAGCCCATCCCGATCAGGCTCTTTGCTTGGACATCGGTCTTCAGCTTGGTCGTGACTCCGCCCGACCAGGCGATCGCTGCGTTTGGGTCGGCGAAGGTGGCCGCGCTCGCAACGTCGAGCAGGACCGGCTCGCCGTCGGTGCTGAGGGCGACCATGCCGCTGCCGCTCAGGGTGACGTTGAACAACCCGCCCGCCAGCATCCCGGCGGCGCCGCCCTTGATCCGCTTGATGTCCCAGTCGATCGCGGTTTCAAAGGCGAGGACGTTGGCGCCGTTCAGGGTCACGGTCTCGTTGTCGAGACGAATCGTGTGGATCAGCATCGCTTGGTTGGCGATGAAGAGTTCGCCGCTGCCGCTTGCCTGCATCAGTCGCAGGCTTTCGCCGGTCGCGGCCTTCTTCAGCAGCTTGCCGATCCCGCCGCCTTTGTGCTCGAAGTTGACCTGGCCTTGGTAGGCGACCATCGATCCGCTCCGCGCCATCACCGAGGTTGCCGCGAGTTCGATCTTGAGCAGGCGCGAGTTTTGCAGGGTGAACGCTTCGCCGGTCTCGATCTCGGCGTACTGCTGGAAGCTGGAAGCTGCGTCTGACATCGATCAATCTCTCTTCGCGGTTGGCGGTCCCTCGGGGTCTGGAGATCCCAGCGTATCGATCCTGCCGCAAGGCCGCCCGAAACCCATCGGCGCGGGGGGGGGGTCTTGCCGACCCATCGCCACGCCGCGGGGCCAACCTGGGCAAACCTAGCGCGAGACTCGCAGCAGCTCCTCGATCAGCTTGTCGCAGGAGCGGCGCAGTTGCGCGATCGTCGCCTCGCCGACCGAGCTGATCCCGACCTCGCGGTTGACCCAGGCGTTGACCTCACGGTGGTCGCCGCCGCGTAGTCGCGCCAGTTCGGAAACAAGCCGCCCACGCTCGGCGCGGAGGTCCTTGCGACGCTCGAAGGTGGGCTTCTCACGGCTCGGTTCGGCGGCGAATTCGCCGTCACCGTCGGTAGTGGCGCCGAAGGTTGGCGGTTGCACCGAGGCGTCGCCCGGCTCACCGAACAGGTTCATTTGCGGTACCACGTCGGCTGCCAGAGCTACGAATTCGTCGCCCTCACCCCGCTCGCTTTGAAGCGGCTCCTCGGCCTGGTCGAGTTCGAGCATCCGATCCGCCTCAGCATCGCCGGGACGGCGATCGACCACCCGATGGATCTCGTCCTCGATCTTGGTGGCGTGCGCCCGCAGGACCGGTTCGGCGGGGAGGTAAAGCCAGCTTGGGCCGTCTGTCCCGGCCCCGGTCCGGACGAAACGTCCAACGATCTGGCGGAAAATCATCGCGGTCTTGGCGGTGGTCGCGTAGACCCCGACCCGCAGCCGCGGGATGTCGACCCCCTCTGAGACCATGTTCACAGCAACGATCCAGCGGCTGTCGGAGTTGGCGAACTCGCGCAGTCGCTGGTGGGCGCCGCTGTCTTGGTGCAGGATCAGGGTGGGGTGGCGGCGGCAAATCTCGCTGAGGACCGCGGCGATTACCCGGGCGTGGGCGCTGTCGGAGGCGACCACCAGGCCGCCGGCGTCGCGGTGGCCGGCCGCCCGTACCTTGGTTAGCTGGGCGTCGGCCTGGCGGAGGATTCGCGGCAAGCCTTCCGGCAGCTCGGTCGAGATCGCGGTTCGGTAGCGACGCCCGCGTTCGCGACTCGACAGCTCCTCCTCGAACGAGCTCTCGTAGATGTCTTCGCCGCTCTTCCAGACCAGGGTGCCGTCGAACGCGACGAATGCGACCCGGCGGCAGGCGCCGTCGCGGATCGCCTCGGCGTAGGAGTAGCTGACATCGGGGCGGGCAAAGCCGTCACGGTCGTAGCGAATCCCGGGGATCGGGGCGTCGTCGCTGCGAAACGGGGTGCCCGACAAAAGGAGCAGGCGCTCGGCGTTTCCGAACGAGCGGATAAATCCCTCACCCCAGGCGAGCTCGCCGCCGAGGTGGTGGACCTCGTCGGCGATCACCAGGGTGCGGCGGGTGCACTCGCGCGCGTAGGTCGTGGCGGCCGCGGCGGCCCGCGCGTAGGTGACCGCGATTCCGTTGAAGTCGTCGCTGGGCCGCAGCGATGAGGCGTCCGGCTGCAGGTGCAATCCCCCGATCGCGGCGGCGCTCGCCCATTGCCGGGTCAGCGGTGCGGTCGGACAGACGATCGCGATGCGATCGATCTCACCGCGCCGCAGCAGCTCCCGTGCCAGCACTAGGGCGGGGCGAGTCTTACCAGCGCCGGGCGCGGCGGCGATCAAGAACGGACCGCTTCGCCACTCGGCCGCCGCCGCCAAGGCGCGGCGCTGCCAGGTCCGCAGGCTGCGGTGGTTGAAGGCCGCCGATTCGCCGATCGGCCCAGGACCTGCCGGGTGGTTTTTGGTCGCGGTCGCCGTCATCGGTCGGGTTCGAAATGGTGAAGGGCCGCTCGGATGGACGCCGCGGGGCCGCGCGGCAAGCGCGATCGAGGCTTCGGCCTCGGTTCAGCGGGTGATTCCGTTCCAGGGTGCGGCGGTCACGGTGCGGTGGCCGGGCACGCCGCCGAGTTCGATCTGGCGCAGCTCTTGATCACTCTCGGTGGTGCGGTCGTAGAGGCGGCCGGTCGGGTTTACGGTCACGGCGACGTAGTAGGTGCCGTTCGGCAGAGCGCTGATGTCGAACGCCTGCCCCGCGATCGACTGGACGTAGGTGTCGCCCCAGCCGGACACCAGAACCTCGCGGATCCAGACCGAATCGGGGGCGCCGCAGGAACTCGCAAGACCGCCGCCGCCGAGGTAGCCCGGGTCGTCGAATGACGCCCCCGGGATCGTCAGGTCGACGATGTCGGTCGGGTAGATGCAAAACGACTGCTTCTTGCTGACCACGACCGTCGATTGGTCGGCGGCGAGCAGGCTGTAGTTGGCGAACTGTTGGAAGTGCCAGTGATCGTGATTGTTGGCGTGGTGGTAGCGCAGCTCGCCGACCGGAGCGCGGCCGGTCACCTCGCCGTCTTGGTCAAGGAAGTACTGGAATGCGTCCATCACCTCGGAATCGCTGCGGCGGTAGCCTTCGACGATCAGATCGGTGGTTCCGCTGTTCCAGACGGTGGCGGCGAAGGTCAAGCGGTCGTGGTGCCCGTCGGTCTCGGTCGCGAGGTCCCAGGCGGGTAGCGCCGCCAGGTCGGGCAGGTAGGCCGGATCGGGGTCGGTCACGATCGGGACCGAGCGCGCCGCCCGGGTCTGGTTTGCCCCTCGCTTCGGGTTCGGGTTCGGGTCCGGATTGGGGCGGTCGATCGGGGGTCGCTCGCCGCCGTGCTTTTCGCTTTGAACGACCACTTCGATCCGTGTTGAGGCGTCGTCGGGCGCGATCGCCAGCGCCCGGCGGTAGGAGCGGGTGAAGCGAATTGTCACGGTGTAGGTGCCGGGGCTGGCCTTGAGGTCGAAATTCAGGCCGGGGTCGAGACCCCAGCCGTCGTCGATCCCGTAGACAAGGCCGCGGACGAACGGGAACACGAGCGAGCAGCCGATCGCCGGGAAGGTGGGGTCGCGTGGGCCGTCGTCGTTGATCCGCTCAAAGACGCTCTCGCCGGGGCAGAGGTCGCTTCGCAACCGTCTGAAGACGCTGCCGCCGTCGTCTTTGACGACGACGGTGAAGAGGTGGCGGAGGCCGCGGTCGGGGGCGAACAGATCACTCGGCAGCGACCGCAAGACGGTGTGATCGGGACCGATTTGATCGAGCTGCCAGGGGCCGTAGTCGGGGCGCGAGGCGTCGAGTCGGAAGGTGCCGCCGGTCGAGGCGACAAAGATCGGCGGGTCGATGTAGGCGCGACCGTTGTAGGTGAACGCCTCGATCGAGGAGTCCGAGCTGAGCAAGCGAAGGCTTGGCGTTGCGTCGGCGGTCGCCGCTAATCCGGTCGTGCCCAAGACCGCCACAAGGCTCGCCAACCACAGTCGCAGGCGCGAACTGCGCGATCGATTCAATGCGTCCTGCCCACCGTCGTAGATGCCCCACAGCGACAGTAGCGCACGGAACGATATTGTCGTGTGATGTCCGCACGAACCCCCGACCCACCTCTGCTCGGCGAGCGTTTCGACGAGGCGATCCGCTATGCGGTCGATCACCATCGGACCCAGTTGCGAAAGGGGACGCAGATTCCCTACGTTGCGCACATACTGGCGGTCGCCTCGATCGCACTCGAGATCGGCGACAGCGAGGACGAGGCGATCGCGGCGCTCCTGCACGATGTCGTCGAGGACGGCGGCGGGGTCGACGCTTTGGTCGAAATTAAGGACTGCTTCGGCGCTCCGGTGGCGGCGATGGTCGAGGCGAACAGCGATTCGGTTGCCCAGCCGAAGCCCCCTTGGGAGGAGCGCAAGCGTGCCTACGTCGGTTCGATCGCGGCCAAAGACCCGGCGGCGGTCCGGGTCTCGATTGCCGACAAACTCCATAACGCCCGTTCGATCCTGTCCGATCTCGAACGCCACGGCGATTCGCTTTGGACCCGCTTTCGGACCGACCGCGACGGCGTTCTTTGGTACTACGGGGCGCTGGTTGGAGCCTTCGACGCTCGGCGCCCCGAAATCGGCGAAGCCGCCTGTTCGGCGCTTGACGAGCTGATCCGGGTGGTCGGTGCGATTCGAGCCGAAGCGATCGTGACATCGCGGTTTCCCCCGGCCTATGGCTGAGCCCGGTATGAGGGTGGCCGTCGTTCGCAACCTCCCGCCGTGGTCTTGGTCTTGCCGGGCGGATGCGGGCCTTGCGAAGCCGCCGGATCGGATGCGAAGCTAGCTCGGATGAGCGAACGGTTCGAGGCTGATCGAGG
>JAHEXU010000139.1:7222-8582 GCA_023251975.1 bacterium
TCGCGGCCTCCGCTCGCCGGCGATCTACTTCGAGCTTCGCGACAACGACGGTGGCGTCTCGTGCGCGATGTGGCGCAACGATTACGACCGGCTCGGCCTCCCGGAAGGGACGCTGCGGGACGGGCTCGAGGTGGTGGTGGCCGGGGGGTGCGAGTACTTCGTCGGCAGCGCCGGAGCCTCGCCGCGCTTCAACTTCCGAGTTCGCGATCTGCGCCCGGCTGGAGAGGGAGACCTGCTGCTTCAGCTCGCGGCGCTGCGCAAGCAGTTCGCCGCCGAGCGACTCGGCGATCGCCAGCGGGCGCTGCCACGGCCCGTCCTGCCGCGACGGATCGGCGTCGTCACCGCGGCGGGCTCGGCGGCCCGCGCCGATGTGTTGGCCGGGTTGGCGCGACGCGCTTGGCGCGGCGAGGTGGTGTTCGCCCACGTCCCGGTACAGGGGGTGAAGGCGGCACCGCTGATCGCGCAGGCGCTCGGCGACCTCGCGGCGATCGAATCGGTCGAGACAATCATCGTCGCCCGCGGCGGCGGTTCGCTGCTCGACCTGTGGGCGTTTTGCGACGAATCGCTCTGCCGGACCGTCGCGATGCTGCGGGTCCCGGTGATCACCGGGATCGGCCATGAGACCGATCAGACCCTGATCGAGGAGGTTGCCGCGGTTGCCTGCTCGACCCCGACCCATACCGCCGAAGCCGCGATCCGGGTCGATCTGGCGGCGGAGCGCTCGCACCTGGTCTCCCGCACCGGTCGGCTTGTCCAGGCGGTCCGCGAGGCGCGATCGCGCCGCACCGCCCCGCTCGGCGCGATCGCCCGGGCGCTCGCGCACCACAACGAGCAACATCGCCGCGGCCTCCACCAAAGGCTTCGCGAGGTCCGGGCGTCGGGGCAGCGCTCGTTGACGAAGCGCCGCGAGGTGGCGCTTGACCACGCGACCCGTCTCGCCGCCGCCCAGGTTCGCGTCGTCGGGTCGGATCTGCCGCGCCGGCTCGAGGCGAACGCCCGCTTTGCAACGACCCTCGATGCCCATCACCCCGAGCGGGTGATCGAGCGCGGTTACGCGGTGGTCCGCGATCGTGGCGGCCGCTTGCTGACCAGCGCGGTCGCTGCGCGGGCCAGCGGCCGGATCAAGATCCGTTTTTCCGACGATACTGTTGAGGCGGAAGTGCCGAACGATGGATGACAGCCCTACAACCCCGCGCTCGCCCCAACAACCCGCCCCCCCGGACTTGGGCGCGGATGCCGCGGCGTCGATCAAGTTGGTGGCGCCAGCCAATTACGAGTCGGCAGTTGCCCGGCTCGACGAGATAATCGCCTTGCTGGACACCGGTCAGGCGGCGCTGCGCCAGACTCTCGACCTGGTTCG
>JAHEXU010000139.1:8592-9926 GCA_023251975.1 bacterium
GCGAGGGTAAGGGGTTGGTCGAATACTGCAAGCACGAACTCGACGCAGTCTCGGGTGAGCTGACCGAACTCGATCTCGGCGCGCTGGTCAGCGCGCTCGGTAGCTCTCCGAGCGACCCTGCGTTCTGAGCGAATCGGCGCGGCGGGTGCTCCGGCCGCCCCCCGGGGGGCGGCGACGCTCGTTGACGCCGCGGCCTTCCTGAAACCCGACCGGCCCGCTCGCGATGGTCGTGGCGGCGGAGTCGTTGACCGTCGTCTACGCCGAGCCGATCCGCCGCTGGCTGCGGAGGCGCTTTGCCGTTGCCAACCTGATCATGCTCGAGCGGCTCCAGTTCGACGCGCGGGGCCGAAGCAGGTCGTCCTCCTGGCCGCGGAGTTCAGCCCGTTCAGAACCCCCGGAGGGCTGAACGCGTACACTATCTCGACTATGCTCAGATCTCACGCCGCAACCGTGTCCGCGGAAGCGGGTGAATCAACCTTCTGGAGGAGACAAGCGTGAAACTAGTTATCCAGCGTCGGCAGCAAGCAAAAAAGGGGATGCTCGGCGGGCATAAAGGCGTGGAGTTCACATTAGACTATCGATTAGTTCTCACTGAGGAAGAGGCATCTCTGGTCCAGGAGTACAAGCTAGACGGCTACCCTTTGACTTGGAACACGGTTGAGGGATCGCGGTTTCCCGATGACACAATTGGTCGGATGGTCGATGGACGCTCGGAGTCCCTTAGCGATGTGACGACTCTCGTTAACAATGAAGATGTCGTCAAGGACGCTTGCGATCAGCTCCCGATACTCTTTGAAGTTGTACGCAGCTTTGGCGGCGAAGAGGTAATCTCCTATCCGCGTGTCAAGTAATACCAAACGTCCCGCGAATTGAAGGGATCGCGACCCCGGCGGTGAACCCGGGGTCATGGAACCAAGAGCAAACCCCTTCCCCGAGGGAACAATTGTCCGGATGAAACCCAGATCGTGCATCAAGCCGACCCGTGAACCACGCCTGCGCACGTAAATCCGCCTCCTGAGCTGGGAAAATATAGGCATCGCAACCAGCATCCCCAACCCAGGAGGCCCCACCTTGAAGGTGAAAAGAAACGGATCGTCCGAGACTGTACAGATCACAGCTGACGGCGAGGGACTTTGCGCCCACGCCGGGGCGCTTGCGCTGTCGAATCTCAGTGATCGGCTCGGCCTCACGGCCGAGCTCTCGAAGGCCCTTAGCGGGGTCCGAAAGCGCCGCGGCCGCCACGACCCTGGCGAGGTGATCCGTGACCTCGCCGTCGTGCTCGCCCAGGGCGGTGAACACCTCGCAGATCTCGCCGCGCTTCGCGATCAGCCCGA
>JAHEXU010000140.1 GCA_023251975.1 bacterium
AGGTGATCTACGGCTCGCCGAAGGGCCTGACGTTGGAGGCCGACCAGTTCCTCAGCCAGGCCGATCCTGCCCTCGCCGAGGACGGGGCAAATGGGGCGGACTTCTTCGGCGGCCCGGTATCGATCGCCGATTTCAACGGCGATCGGATCCTCGACCTCGCGATTGGCGAGGCCCAAGATCCGTGTGGCAACGGCGGTGCCGTTCACGTTCTCTACGGCGCCTTGACGGGCCTCGACACGAGCGGCGATCAGTTTCTCACCCAGGACAGTCCGGGAATCGCGGGGAACGGATCGCAGCCCTGCGATGAGTTCGGCGGTGCCTTCTCGGATGGTTGACCACGTTGTTGGCGCCCCTGCGCAGCGGCGAGCGCGGCTGGCCACCTCGAAGGGCGGGCGCGTCGCGAGCCTGGCGTAGTCAGCCGCCGCAGCCGATTTTACGGCGGCCATGATCAGCTCCCCTAACGTTGGGGCGATGATCGTTCGGGTTGAACCACTGACCAAGGCGCGCGCCTTGCGCGGCCCGTTCGATTACCTGGTGCCCGAGGGTTTCGAGCCGGTCCAACTCGGCGATTTGCTGGAGATTCCGTTCGGCCCCCGGCGGCTGCGCGGGGTGGTGGTCGAGTTGCCGGGGCGCAGTGATCTGGCGGTCGAGAAGCTACGGGCGCCGATCGCGCGACTTGACGGCGGGATTTCACCCGAGCTGGTCGAGCTGGCCCGCTGGACCGCCGCTCACTACTGCTCGACCTTGGCGCGAACGCTTGGCCTGGTGCTGCCGCCGGGGTCGGCGGGCGGCTCGGCGAGCAAGCCGCGACGCCGGCTCCTGGTCGCCCCGGTTGCCGCGCCGGCCGCGCCTCGGCTCGGCCCGAAGCAACGGGCGGTCCTGGCGGCCCTCGCCGAGGCCGGGCACGAGCTGGAGGCGAGCGAGTTGCAGGCGCAGGTCGGGGTCGATCGAGCCTCGTTGCGCCGACTCGCTGAGCGTGGCCTGCTTGGGTTGCGCGAGGAGCGGTTCGATCGCCGCCCCAAGACCCTGGCGATCGGCCGGGCAGCCGGGCCGATCAGGCTCGGCGAGGAACAGCGGATCGCGGTCGATCGGATCTGCGATGCGATCGACGGCCACGCCCCGCGCGAGCTCTTGCTGCACGGGGTGACCGGATCCGGCAAGACCGAGGTCTACATCCGCGCCGCCGCCCATGCGCTCGGTCGCGGCAGGGGGACAATTGTCTTGGTTCCCGAGATCGCGCTGACCCCGCAGGCGGTGTCGCGGTTCATCGACCGGCTCGGTGACGGCGTCGCGATCATTCACTCCGGCCTTCGCCCCGGCGAGCGAGCCGATGAGTGGCGCCGGCTCCGCGAAGGGCGAGCCCGAATCTGCATCGGGCCGCGCTCCGCCGTCTTCGCGCCGGTTAGCGAACTCGGCCTGATCGTGGTCGACGAGGAGCACGACTCTTCCTACAAGGGTGACGGCGACCCCCGCTATGACGCCCGCGAGGTAGCGCGGGTCCGGGCGGCCGCGGCCGGGGCGGCGCTCGTGCTCGGCACCGCGACCCCGCGTCCGGAGAGCTGGCGGGAGTTTGAGCGCGTCACCCTGAGCGAGCGAGCCGACGGATCCGCGCTGCCGCCGGTCGAGCTGCTCGACATGCGCGGTCGGGCCGGGGCCGGTGGCCCGCTCCACTCCGAGACCCGCGAAGCGCTGGTTCGACTGCGCCATCACGGTGGCCGGGCGATGGTGCTGCTGAACCGCCGCGGCTGGTCGCCGCACATCGAGTGCAGCGACTGTGGCACCGCGGTCGGCTGTTCCGACTGCGATGTCTCGTTGGTGATGCACCGCCAGGTTGCCCGGCTGGCCTGCCATCACTGCGGTCACTCGCAGCCGGTCCCGAGTCGCTGCGGGGTCTGCGGTTCCTCCTCGCTGGCTCGCCACGGCACCGGGACCGAGCAACTTGCGCGGACGATTGCCGAGCTTGTCGAGCCGGTGCCGGTGTTTCGTCTCGACTCCGATTCGGTCGGCGCGGCGGGCGGCCATGCCGCCGTCCTGCAGGCCTTCGGCGAGGCCCCGTCCGGGGTCCTGGTCGGGACCCAGATGATCGCGAAGGGTCACGATTTCGCCGACGTTCGGCTCGCCGTCGTGATCGACGCCGACGCCACCCTGCGCTTCCCCGACTTCCGATCCGAGGAGCGGACCTTCGCCATGGTGGCGCAACTTGCCGGTCGCTGCGGCCGCGGCACCGACAGCGACGCCCGGGTGCTGGTGCAGACCCTGGCGCCTGGCGCCGGGGCGATTCTCGCCGCCGCCCGCCACGACGCCGCCGGGTTTTTGAGCGATGAGTTGCGACGGCGCGAGCAGCTCGGCTACCCGCCGTTTCGCTCCCTGGTTAGCATCGAGCTTGGCGCCGAGGACCATCGCGATGTCGCCGCCGCGGCCCGCGCCTACCAGGCGGCAATCGCCGCCGCCCTCCCGACCGATTCGATCCTGCTCGGGCCGGCGCCCCTGCTTCGGGTGCGAAATCGCCATCGCAGGCGCCTTCTCGTCAAGTCCCCGAGCGCCGAGCGGGAGGGGGCAATCAGGGTGATCGCGAGCGTGGTCGCCGAACTCGCCGCCACAGCTGTCGGGCGTCGCGCCGCCGTCGCGGTTGATGTCGACCCGGCCTGAGCGGGGCGATGGTTCGGTGCCCCCTAGCCTATCGGGGTGATGGACGACGACGAATTGGCCGAGCCCGAATCCGAGGAACTGCGCCAGATCAAGCAGCAGCGCACGCAGGCACTGGCCGAGGTCGTGCAGTTCGGCGATCCGGTCTTGCGCTCGGTTGCCTCCCCGGTGGTCGATTTCGACGCCGCCCTGATCGAGCTGGCCGGTCGGATGGCCGGCTTGATGCTCGACGCCCTCGGAATCGGGATGGCGGCACCACAGCTCGGGGTGCCGCGCCGCCTCTTGGTGTTTCAATGTAGCCCCGACCAACCGGCGGCGGCGCTGGTCAATCCGACGATCGAATGGGCCTCGCGCGAGCAGGAGATTTTCGAGGAAGGGTGTCTTAGTTTGGATCGGATCACAGTCGATGTCGAGCGGCCCCGATTCGTTCGAGTTCGAGGGTGCGACCTGACCCGCGAGCCGGTGCTGATCGAGGCCTCGGGGCTCGAGGCGAGGGTCCTGCAGCATGAGATAGACCACCTTGATGGGCTCTTGATCCTCGATCGGACCAGCAAGGCGCAGCGGCGCGGCGCGATGCGAGCGCTCCGCGAGGGGACCTCTTATCACCCCGATCCACCCGAGTCCGAAGACGAGGTGGCGGAAGACGGGGCGGACGAGCCAGCGCCCGACGCGGCGCACGTGGCGCACGAGCCAGCGCACGAGCTGGCGCACGAGCCGGCGGCGGAGTCGGCGTGAGCGAGCCCGCGAGGGGCGGTTTTGTCTACCTGGGCACCTCGCCGTTCGCGGTCGCGATCCTCGAGTTGCTCGCCGCACGGGGGCACCGGCCCGCGCTGGTGGTGACGCCGCCGGATCGCCGTCGCGGTCGCGGTCGCAGCCTCAGCCCGGCGCCAGCCGCGCTTGCCGCCGAGGTGCTCCGGATCGCCGTCCACAAGACCGAGAGTGTCAACCAGCCGGATTCGCAGGCTGCGATCCGTCAGGTTGGCGCCGCGGTCGCGGTGGTCTGCGCCTTTGGACAGCTGATCAAGGCGCCGCTGCTCGACGAACTTGAGATTCTCAACGTCCATCCCTCGCTGCTGCCGCGCTGGCGCGGCGCCGCCCCGATCGAGCGGGCGCTGATCGCCGGCGACAGTGAGACCGGGGTGGCGATTATTCGCCTCGTGGCCGAGCTTGACGCTGGCCCGATCGCGCTCTGTCGCCACGAACCGATCGCTCCCGAGGACAACTTCGAGACCTTGCAGCGGCGGTTGGCTTTGATCGGCGGCGAGTTGATGGGCGAGGCGCTGGATCGTCACGCCGCCGGTTCGCTCGTCCTCACCCCGCAGGACGGCGCCGGGATCGTTTACGCCGACAAGATCGACGGTTCCGAGCGTTTCCTCGATCCCGCCCGAGGTGCCGCCGAGCTGGCGAACCGGGTTCGCGGGCTCAACCCGCACCTCGGCACCCACCTCGTTGTGGCCAGCCAGGACGGTGCTCGGCTCGGGGTCAGCGTGGCATCGGTTGCGATCGCCGAGGCGGGGCTGGAACCGGGCGAGATCGCGGTCGCCGAGGACGGGGCGCGCCTGCTGCTTGGTTGTGGCGAGGGGAGCGTCCTGGGGATTTCCCGGGTCAAGCCCGCCGGATCGCGCGAGATGGCGGTTGCCGACTATCTGCGCGGGCGCGGCGCTCCGGCCCGGGCGACCCTCGGGTCGTGAGCGCCCCCAACCCCTCACCGGTCCGTCGAGCCGCCTACGAGGTGGTGCGGCGCGTCTTCGAGCACGGCGCCTACGCCGACCGCGCCTTTCCCGCCGCCGCCGAGCGCCATCGGCTCGATCGCCGCTCCCGTGCCCAGGCGCAGCGTCTCGCCTACGGGGCGATCCGCGGTCGCGGCTGCTCCGATTACCTGATCGCCGAATTGGCCCGTCGGCGGATCGAGAAGCTCGACCCGCCGGTCTTGGCGGCGCTTCGAATCGGGATCTGGGAGCTGCTCCACAGCGACGGAACCCCCGCTCACGCCGCTGTCAACGAGGCGGTTGATCTGGCCCGAGGCGGCGGTGCCGGTAGGGCGACGGCGCTGGTCAACGCGCTGCTTCGTCGGGTCGCCGAGGGTCGCGGCGCCGAGCTGCTTAGCCGCCTTGACCCCGATGACCCATCCGAGGCGGCGATCCTGTTCTCCTATCCGCCCTGGATCGTCCGACTCTGGTTCGACGAGCTTGGGCCCGACTCGGCCCGCTCGCTGCTGGAGGCCTTCAACCAACCCGCCGAGCGGGCGCTGCGGCAAAACCCACCACCGCCGGCCTCCTCGCCGGACCTCGGTCAGGCTCGCAAGGGCGAGATCCTGTGGCCGGCGGGGTGTGAGGTTCGCACCGGCTCGCTTCAGGGCGAGGCGGCGGCTGCGATCGAAGCGGGTCGATTGGTCCCGCAATCGCGCGCCTCACAGCTTGTCGTCGGGCTGCTTGAACCAGGTGGCGAGGATCGGGTTCTCGACCTCTGCGCCGGCCCCGGCATCAAGGCGACCCAGATCGCCGCCCTACAGGCGGCGTCGGGCGGCGACGGCGAGCTGGTCTGCGTCGAGCCGAACCGCTCCCGGGCTGCCCAAATCACCGAGATGGCGGGGCGACTCGGGGTTCCGGCGCCGCATCTGATCGAGCGCCCCGGCGAGGACCCGGACCTCGCCGAAGCGCTCGCGGGTAGCTTCGATCGAGTCCTGGTCGACCCGCCATGTTCGGCGCTCGGGACGATGGCGGCCCGCCCTGATGTTCGCTGGAATCGAGAGCAGGCCGATCTGGCCGAGTTGAGCGGGCGGCAGGCGGCGCTGCTTGCCCGCGGACTCACCGCGCTTCGCCCCGGCGGCCTGCTTATTTACTCGACCTGCACCATCTCGCGCCGCGAGAACGAGCAGATTCTCGCCGCCGCCCTGGCCGCGCACCCCGAGGTCGAACTCGACGATCTTGGCGCCGTTTCACCCTCGGCCGCGGCGATCGTCTCGCCGACCGAGCCGCGGGCGCTCCAAACCCGCCCTGATCGCGACCGGACCGATGGGTTTTTCATCGCCAGGCTGCGGCGCCCCTGAGCGGCGGCTACGATCGGTCGGCGATGGTCGACGTGGACACCGAGACCAGCGAGGTGCCCCGCCTCGATTGCCCTGGCTGCGGCGAGCCCTGGCTGCGCCCGACTCAACTGCCGGGCCGCTATCGCTGCGTCTTTTGCCTCTGTCGCTTCGAGTTGGTCTCGCAGTGCCAGGACTGCGGTGAGCACCAGACGATCGCGCGGATGAGTTCGACCGCCGACATGGCCTGCCGAAGCTGCGGTCAGTCGATGCTCAGGGCGGTTTGAGCGCGTTGAACAGGGATGCGTTTGCCGGGGTCCGAGTTGCCCCTTCGATCCTGTCGGCCGACTTCGCCAGGCTCGGCGCCGCCGTCGACGAGGTGCTCGCCGCCGGCGCCCGGGTGATCCATGTCGATGTGATGGACGGACATTTTGTGCCGCCGATCACGATCGGGCCGCTGATCACCGCCTCGATCGCCGACCGGGTTCACGGCGCCGGCGGCGTCCTTGACGTTCACCTGATGATCGAGCACCCCGAAGCCCAGATCGGCGAGTTCGCCAAGGCGGGCGCCGACGCGATCACGATTCACGCCGAGGCGACCGCGCACCTGCACCGAAGCCTCGGTGCGATTCGTCAGGCGGGCTGCCTCGCCGGGGTCGCGATCAACCCCGGCACCCCGGTCGAGGCGCTGGCCGCAGTCGCCGCGCGGAGCGACATCTGGCTCTGCATGACGGTCAATCCGGGGTGGGGGGGGCAGCCGTTTATCGCCGAGTCGGCGGCCAAGGTCGCCGCCGCCCGCGCGATCGACTCGGCGCCGCTGGTCGAGGTTGACGGCGGGATCGACGCCGCCACCGCCCCGCTGGTGGTTGGCTCCGGGGCCACCTTGCTGGTTGCCGGTTCGGCTGTTTTCGCCGACCCCAATCCGGCCGCTGCCTTCACCCGACTGAGCGCCGCGGCAGGCGCTGTGGTCGGCGCGGCCGCCTGATGTGACCGGGCCGCCGAGGCCGTCGACTACCGGATCGACGGGGCGGTCAGGACGCCGACTACCTCCTGCCACCAGGAGCGCTCGGCCGGGTCGCAGGCCTTGCGCTCGGCCCGCTCGACCGCCCAGCGGGCGAGCTGGCGGCGGCCGCCGATCGCGACCAGATCGGGGCCGGTGACGGCGTAGCGTCCGTCGCGTAGGACGACCAGCGCGGTCCGCGAGTCGCGGCGGTCGCGCAGCGAGTGCAGGACCGCGATCCCGTCGAGCACGTCGGGGTCGGCCGGGTCGGGGTCGTCGGGGCGAGTCGGTCGGACGGTGAAGATCTGCGGTGAGCCGCGGAGGCCGAAGTCGGGCAGGTCGGTCGGACCGAGCGGGCCGTGGCGCCACCGCTCGCTGACCGCCTCGACCTGCTCGAGCGACTCGCGACGCATCAGCAGGTGCAGTTCGTCGTCCGCCTCGACGACGGTCGAGCCGCGCGGCGGGATCGCGACGCCGTCACGGACGATCACGTTGACCAGAGCGTCGCGCGGTAGCCCGAGTTGCTTGATCATCCGTCCGATCGCGATGTCGCCGGGGTGGATCCGGACCGCGACGACGGCGCCGCCGAGTCGCTGGATCGTGCCGATCTCGACCAGCGGCCGCGGCAGCGCGGGGCGGCTGGTGGTGAGGCGCAGGCGCCGGGCCAGCGGCTCGAAGGTGGCGCCCTGGATCAGGGTCGAGGTGACGACGACGAAGAAGATCGCGTTGAAAAGGAGATCGGAGCCCTCGACCCCGGCGATCACCGGGAAGGTGGCGAGCCAGATCGGGATTGCGCCTCGCAGCCCGGCCCAGCCGAGCATCAGGCGCTCGCGCATCGTGAAACCGGCGAAGCTGGAGGCGAGGACTGCGGCGAGCGGACGGGCGAGGAAGATCAGGACCGCCGAGAGGGCAAGCGCCTCGGGGGCGATCGCGCCGAGCCCACCCGGGTCGACCAGCAAGCCGAGCAGGAAGAAGAGCGAAATCTGCGCAACCCAGGAGAGGCCCTGGTGGAAGGCGGCGACGGTGCGGCGGGCCGGGACCGGGCCGGTACCGAGGATCAGGCCGGTCAGGTAGACCGCGAGGAAGCCGGAGCCGCCCGCCCCCTCGGTGAGCCCGTAGCTGATCGCGACCGCGGCCATCGAGGCGACCGGATAAAGCCCGGGGGTCGGGAACTCGAAGCGGTAGAAGGCGTGGCGGGCGGCGTAGCCGACCGCGAGGCCGAGCGCCGCCCCGATCGAGAGCTCGGCGATGAAGCTCGCCACCATGTCGAGCGGTCCGTAGCCGGGGTCGTCGATCCATTTGATCAGCCCGGTCACCAAGAGCAGCGCGATCGGATCGTTCATCCCGGATTCGCCCTCGAGCGCGCGGGCGAGTCGGCGCCGCAGCATCGAGCCGCGCAGGACCGCGAAGATCGCGGCGCTGTCGGTCGCAGCGACCGCCGCCCCGACCAGCATTCCCTCCAAGGTCCCGAGGTCGAACAGCCAGATCGCCGCCGCCCCGGCGATCGCCGCCGTTACCAGCGTCCCGACGATCGCCAACGACAGCGACACCCCGAGGACCGGTCGGATCTGATTCCAACCGGCCGACAGCCCACCCTCGTAAAGGATCAAAATGAGGCCGATCGTGCCGAGCGTCCGGGTCAGCTCGACATCGTCGAAGCGAACCCCGATCACGTCCTCGCCGACGATCATCCCGAGCGCCAAGAACAAGATCAGTCCGGGCACCTTGACCTGGTCGGCTGCCATCGCGGCAACGATCCCGGCCGCGAGCAGGACTCCGGCGAGCAGGATCAGATCGGCATCGGACACCGCCGGGATCGTATCCGGCGGCGTGGCACCGCACCGTGGCAGCGTTCGCGCCAAGATCAGGCCTGGTGGCCGCGCTCAACGAAACCGATCGACGACTGCTGCGGCGCGCCCTGGCGCTGGCGCAGGGCGGTCGCGGCGCGGTCAGCCCGAATCCGCTGGTCGGGGCGGTGATCGCGGCTGCCGAGGGGACGGTGATCGGCGAGGGGTTTCACGCCGCCTACGGCGAGCGCCACGCCGAGGTCGCGGCGATCGACGATGTGCGGCGCCGCGGCGGCGACCCGGTCGGGGCGACGATCTACGTCACCCTCGAACCCTGCGCGCACCACGCCAAGCAGCCGCCGTGCGCCGATGCGGTTGCCGAGGCGGGGCTTTGCCGGGTGGTGATCGGGGCCGACGATCCCAGCGGCCACGCCGACGGGACCGGCCCGGCGCGACTGCGCGAGCGCGGTATCGTCGTCGACTTCGCCGACGGCGCCGAGGCGCACGATTCGCGCCTCTTGGTCCAGCCGTTTCGCAAGCGAGCGCGGACCGGGCGGCCGCTGGTCCGGCTCAAATCGGCGCTCAGCTTGGATGGGCGGACCGCCACCGCGAGCGGCGACTCGCGCTGGATCAGCGGTGAGGCAAGCCGGGCCGTCGTCCACGCGATGCGGGCCGAGCTGGACGCGGTTGCGGTCGGGATCGGGACCGTCGACGCCGACGACCCGACCCTGACGGCGCGCCAGGTCGGGGCGATCCGACAGCCCGCTCGGGTGGTGTTCGACGCGACCGCCAGGTTGCCGCTGCACAGCAAGCTGGTCCGCTCGCTCGATCAGGCGCCGCTGATCGTGGTCTGCGAGCGCGACGCTGATCCGGCTCGGGTGAGAAACCTCGAGGCCGCGGGCGTCGCGGTGATTCTCGCCCCCGGCAGCGGCCCCGACCAGATCGTCCCGGCGCTTGGCGAGCTTGGCGGTCGCGGCATCTCAAGCCTTTTGTTGGAGGGCGGCGCCACCCTTGCCGGCGCCTTCGTCGATGCGGGCGAGGTCGACGAGGCCGCCTTTTTCATCGCCCCGCTGGTGCTCGGCGGGGCGCGCTCGCGCCCGGTCCTCGGCGGCGTCGGAGTCGGCGAGATCACTGCGGCACTGCGACCGTTGGCGATCGACTGGCAACCCTCGGGCGAGGACATGCTCGCTCTGGCGCGGTTTCGGGAGTGGTGATGTTCAGCGGGCTAATCAAGGATCTCGGCTCGATCGTCGAGCTGAGTGAGGACGAGCAGGGGGCGCGGATTGTGGTCTCGACTCGGCTGGCGGCTGATCTCGCCGAGGGCGATTCGATCGCGGTCTCGGGGGTTTGTCTGACCGCGACCCGGGTCGAGCCGGGGCAGTTTGGCGCCGAGGTGATGGCGC
>JAHEXU010000141.1 GCA_023251975.1 bacterium
GTCGGATCCGGCGGCTTTCACATCCTTTACCCGAACCAGGCTCGTGAGCTGACCGCGAACGGCTACGGCTTCTTCACCCCGGACACCCCGGGTATGCCCGGGGTGGGTGGTCAGGTGTGCCATCGCTTCGGGAACTCGATCGCCCAGGGGTAGGTCGGCGAAAGATTCGCACCCGGCGCCCTCGAGTATCCGCACCCCACGCGATGCTCAACAACCATCCGGGTCAAAACCGCATTCAAGTTTTAGTCTCGGCTTTCGCATTTCACAACCGGGCCACCGTCAATACCTCCTTGACCTGCCGTAGTGCCGTGTTCGGCCGAGTTGGGGGTCTGACCCGTTCCGGGTCTGTATTGCTCAGCGATGATCACGCGGCGGAGCTTGCGCCGTCAAGCTTCGTGGCGCTAGATCAGGCGTTGGTCGTCAGCCTGTGTGGCGCGTAACGTCTGCTCGGAATCCGACACTGCTCTGGGATCGGTTCATGCAATCGCCTCGCGAGTGGATCGGCCGCGAGTCGTTGACGACGACCCAGCTATACCTGCGGGAGGATCGGGCGCTGAAGAAACGGCTGTTATATTAGACGGCGCTTTCCTGACCACCAACGCCGGATCTACCGCCAGAAACCGTGACGACACCCCGGCTGGATGATGGGCTGATGCTGGTTATATGTTCTGCTAGCATTCTGATCATGGTCACTGGGCAAAACATGAATCGACAGTCTGATGACAATCCATTGTGCGTCATTAACGGCGCGGCGCCAAATCAGCCTGGTGATCGGGATGTTGAAGGCGTTGATGCCAGAGTGTCGTCATTGGCACAAAGGAAATCCATTTTCGGCCTGTCACCCAACGATCGCTGGGACGGCGATCGTTGGGTGATTGGGGTTGCGGTGTTCGGGATTACAGTGTTCATGCTCGCCACGTCTGTGGCTTTGTCGCGATCTGGGCGCGAGGTAGTTGCCGTCACATCGAAAGGTTCCGCGGTCAGGCTCCTCGGGCACGCGCGGGGCCAGCCTGCGTCTTCCGCGGAGGTCGTAGTGCGACGACGGAGGAGAGGAAGACGGCTCAGAGCTTTGTTTTCTTTTTCAGCGGCCGGAGTCAAGGTAAAGTGCGATAAGAAGGATTCGTCGAACTTGAGTTTTCGCGCGCGTATCCCCTTCGGACTACCGTTGCGCAGGGACGGTGAGTTCTCTGGGTCGCAGAAGTCCGGAAGAGACACGGTTGCGTTCGGGGGTGTGATCGTGGGTCACAAAGCGAGCGGTTGGATCGGATTTAGCAGACCTGCGCCGGATCGATGTGACGGTACCGTACGCTGGCACGCATCGTCATGAGGCCGACGCCAGCAATCAAGCGGTGGATCCGGTCCGAATCAGGCCCTGGGTGGTCGCGGCGACGTTAATCATGTTTGCAATCGCCGTTTGGATCACCGAGATGGCGATGTCGTGGCTCCAAGGTTGCCAGTCGGTGGGTCCCCTGAGTTTTCGGGTAGTTGGGCTGGATAGGTCGGTACGCTTATGGCCTCCCGGCGTCAGTTGCTACGGGGGTACGTTAAACAGTAATTCCCGGTGCTTGAGCCAGCAATCATAGCCATGATTGGAGGCGCGCTCATCTTGGAGGCGCGCTCATGTTCGTGTTGCTCGCATGTCTCCTCCCGGTTAAGGCGACCGGCCCGGCTACACCACATCAATCCTCAATCCCCCCACAGCACAGGTAGATCATCGCGATCAGCGCGTCGGCGGATAGAACCCGTATGCGCGATCTGAGCGCGAGCGGATCTTGGTATTGAGGCCCTCCAGCGTGCCGGTCTCGATTCCGAGGCCGATTGCTTTCGACTTCAACACTTCGCGCTCGTGCTTTCGAATCGGCCGAGCGAGCTTTGCGAATGGCTGCAGCCTCCAGCGCTCCGCCCTGGCGAGCCAGTCATCGAGCGCGTCACCCCGCCCGCCCTGATCTAATGCGATCTCGACCGACCCGCGCTCGGCGGTCTCCCCGGCACCTGGTTGGGCACTCGCGGAGCAGTCGGATCCCCGGATCGAGGTGATCGGCGCGGAATTGTGGGCAAGATTCGTCGTCGGCTGCAGGTCCGTCGGTCATGGCGGCGGCGGCTTGGCGCGCGGGTGTGGGGCGGGCGGTTGAACCAAAAGCGCTTGGCGCTGCGATGAATCGTTGGCCGACGCCGCCCCACCGGCTCCTTTGCCCAGGTGGGATCCAGGCCGGGCGCCCGGGTAGATTCCCTGGCCTGAATGGGTTTGCCGAGCTGGATCGAGCCACTTTATGACGCCGCTGAGATGCGGCAGGCCGACACCTGGGCGATCGAGGCCGGGGGGACCTCGGGGCTGAGCTTGATGGAGACGGCCGGGGCGGCGCTCGCTTATCACGCCGGCGGACTGTCGCGTCCCGGTCCGGTTCGGGTCGTCTGCGGTAAGGGCAACAATGCCGGCGACGGGGTCGTTGCAGCCCGCCACCTTCACCTCGCCGGTTACGAGGTCGAGTTGCTGCTCCTGTTCGGGGAGGATCAGTTGAGCCGCGACGCCAAGGTCAATCTGAGTCGCTACGAGGGGATCCGCCGCCGGGTCGAGGGGGAACGACTGAAGTATTCGCTCGGCGGCTCCGGCGTCGTGATCGACGCGATTTTTGGGACCGGCTTCACGGGTACCCCGCGGGCGCCGATCGACGCTGCGATCGAGGCCATCAACGAGTCCGGTGCGCCGATCGTCGCCTGCGACATTCCCTCCGGGGTCAATGCAAACGACGGCGAGGTGGCTCGGGTCGCGGTTCGGGCCGATCGCACCGTCAGCTTCGACACCGCCAAGGTTGGTCACTGGGTCCGACCGGGCAAGCGGTTTTGCGGCGAGCTTGTGATGGTCGATATCGGGATCCCGCCCGACGCACCGCCAACCCCGGCACACGGGTTGATCAATCCGGCGGTGCTGGCGCTGGCTCCGCGGCGCGGCCCCGATTCGAACAAGTTGAGCAATGGGCGGGTCGTCGTTGTCGGCGGCTCGCGTGGGCTTAGCGGTGCCGTTTGTCTGGCTGCCGAGGCGGCGATGCGGGCGGGCGCCGGCTACGTCCAGATGGTGGTGCCCCGCGGGCTCGAGGTGATCTTCGAGGCGAAGTTGACCGAGGCGATGAGCATCGGTGTCGCCGGTCGCGACGGCTACCTCGACGCTCGCGCCGGCCCGGAGATCGCGGCGCTGTGCGAGGGCGCGGCCGCCGTCGTGCTCGGCCCCGGGCTCGGCCGCGCTGAGTGGTGTCTTGAGCTGGCGCGCGGGCTTGTCGAAGCGATCGGGTCACCGTTGGTCATCGACGCCGACGCACTGCGGGCACTTGACGGCGGCCTGGCCGGGCTGCGCCGTCGCGACGCCCCGACGGTCCTGACCCCTCACGCCGGTGAGCTCGGGGCGATCCTCGGACTCGAATCGGCCGAGGTCAACGCCCGCCGCCTCGCCGCCGCCCGCGACCTGGTCAAGCGCTCCGGCGCGATTTGCCTGCTCAAGGGGGACGACACGATCGTCGCCTGCGAGACGACGACCGCGATCAACCGGATCGCCGCCCCGGGCCTCGCGACCGCAGGCAGCGGCGACGTTCTCGGCGGGCTGATCGCGGCATTGCTGGCCCGCGGGATGGACCCGTTCGCGGCCGCCTGCGCCGGAGTGGTCGCGCACAGCCGCGCCGGGGTCGCGGCGGCTGGCGCGATCGGGTCCGCCGAGTCGGTCATCGCGGGCGATCTGATCGCCGCGCTGCCGAAGGCGCTGATCGCGTGAGCGGGCTTGTCGAGGCGTTTCCGGCCCAGCGGGCGGCCGCAATTGTCGAGCTTGGCGCGATCACCGAGAACTGCGCCGCCCTGAAGGCGCGCCTCGCCGCGGCGACCCGACTGTGCGCCGTCGTCAAGGCGAACGGCTATGGGCACGGCGCCGAACCGTCGGCCCGGGCCGCCCTGGCGGGTGGCGCCGAGCTACTGGCGGTGGCGGCTGCGACCGAGGCTTTCGAGTTGCGCGAATCGTTCCCCGAAACGCCGATCCTCCTGCTTGGCGCCCTCGGCGACGCCGAGCTCGATGTTGCCTTGGCGGCACGGGCGGAGATCTCGGTCTGGGAGCCGCAGTTTCTCTCTGAGGTGGCTCTGCGGGCGGCCCGGCTCGGCGTCCGACCGCGAATCCACGTCAAATACGACACCGGAATGGGGCGTCTCGGCGCCCGAGATCCGGCCGTTGTCGAGGCGCTGCTCGCCCAGGCGGGAGCCGACGACGCGGTCGAGTCAGCCGGTCTGTGGACCCATTTCGCGACCGCCGATGAGGACGACCAAACCTACCTTGACGCGCAGTTGGAGCGGTTCACCGTGCTCGCCGCTGCGGCTCGCGAACGCCTGCCGAACCTGCTGATTCACGCTGCCAACAGCGCTGCGACGATTCGGCGGCCCGAATCGCATTTCGACATGGTCCGCTGCGGGGTCGCGATCTACGGCCTCGACCCGTTCGGCGCCGACCCGACCGCCTCGGGCCTGCGCCCGGCGATGAGCCTCGTTTCCTCGATTGCCGCGATTCGCCGTTGCGAACGCGGCGACAGCGTCGGCTATGGTCGTCGCTGGCACGCCGAATCGCCGACCGTGGTTGCGACGGTCCCGATCGGTTACGGCGACGGCTACCGCCGCGCCCTCACCAACAACGCCGAGGTCCTGATCGCCGGTCGGCGCTACCCGGTGATCGGCACCGTCTCGATGGACAACATCGCGGTCGATCTCGGTTCGCAGACGACCCTGAGCCCCGGCGAGCCGGTCATCCTGATCGGCCGCGACGGTGATCAGCGGATTAGTGCCGAGGAGTTGGCGGGCCGCCTCGGCACGATCAACTACGAGGTGACCTGCGGGCTGACCACACGGGTGCCGAGAATCCACCTCGGCCCCGCAGCGCCCCCGAGATGACCCCGCCGCTTGCTACCGGCGATCCCGGCGAACGGCTGCGGGCCAACCCGTTGTCGCAGCGGATTGCCCGATCGCTTCGCGCCGAGGTCGTCGGGTCGGCGTGGTTCGTCGGTGGGGCGGTTCGCGATGCCCTACTTGGCGCCGCGACCAGCGACATCGATGTCGTCGTTTCGGGGGACGTTGCGGCTGCCGCCCGCCGACTGGCCGCCGACGCCGATGCCCACCCCTTCGAGTTGCACGGCGACCCGGCGACCTGGCGGGTCAGCGCCCGCGACGGCACCTGGTATCTCGACCTGGTCGGGCTGCGGGCCGCGAGCATCGAGGCCGATCTGGCGCGGCGCGACTTCACGATCAACGCGCTTGCCCTGCCGATCGACTCCGAAGGCGGCGCCCTGATCGATCCGCTTGACGGCGCCGCTGACCTGGCGGCGGGTCTGCTCCGCGCCGCCAGCCCCGACTCGTTTCGCGACGACCCGCTTCGGATCATGCGGGCGGCCCGCTTTGCCTCTGCGCTGGGGCTGAAGATTGACCCCGGCACCGCCGCCGCCGCCCGCGCCGAGGCGGCGAGGGCCGACCAGCCGGCCGGGGAGCGAAAATTCGCTGAGCTTCGCGCGATCATCGCCGGCCCCGATCCGATCGTCGGCCTCGCTGAGCTCGATCGGCTCGGGGTAACCCCCCGGGTGCTACCCGAACTCGCCGCCTTGCGGGGGGTCGGCCAGAACACCAACCATCACCTCGATGTCCATGACCACACGATCGAGGTGATGCGACAGTGGCTCGCGATCGAGGCCGACCTCGCCGCCTACGTCGGCGACGAACTCGCCGAGCCGGTCGCAGCCCTGCTGGCCGAGCCTTTGGCCGACCAGCTTGACCGCCGGGTCGCGATCCGCTTTGGCGCGCTCCTTCACGATATCGCCAAGCCCCTCACCCGGACCGTCGAGGGCGGGATGGTTCGCTTTTTCGGGCATGATCGAATCGGCGCCGAGATGATTACCGCGCTCTGTCGTCGCCTCGGGACCAGCCGCCGCTTCCGCGTCCACGAAGCGGACCTGGCTCGCCACCACCTAGTCCTCGGATTCATGGTCGAGCGGCGACCGTTGCCGCGCCGCGCCCTCTGGGGATACCTCGCACTGACCGGTGCGGCGGCGCTTGATGTCACCCTGCTGACGATTGCCGATCGGCTTGCCGCTCGCGGCAGCCGGGTCGGTGAGGCGGCGATCGCGGGCCACCTCGAGCTGGCCCGCCAGATCCTCGCTGAGGCGGTCGCATCTGAGCGCGATGGCGCCGCCGACCCGCTGCTCGACTCGGGTGAGATCCTGCAAGCGTTGGCGATCGAGCCGGGCCCGCTGCTCGGCGAGGCAATTGTCGAGCTGGCGGCGGCGCAATGGTGCGGCGAACTCGCGGATTCCGCGGCGGCTCGCGCCCACCTGGTCGGCTGGCTAGCGAGGCGCACCGCCGAGCAATCGCTCAGATAGGCTCTACGGCGATGTCCGACTGTATTTTCTGCGCGATCGTGGCCGGAACCGCGCCCGCCCAAATCATCGACAGCGACGAGCGGACGATCGCGTTCTTGGACATCAACCCGGCTACCCCGGGGCACACCTTGGTGATTCCACGCCGCCACCACACCGACTTGCTGGAGATCGATGATGTCGACCTCGCCGCTTGCACGAGCGCGGCGCGCCGCCTCGCACTGCGGATTGAGGATCGCCTCGACGCCGAGGGTTTCAACCTGATCAACGCCTGCCGTCCGGTTGCCTGGCAGACGGTCTTCCACTTCCACATCCATCTGATCCCGCGCTACAGCGACGATGCGCTAAAGCTGCCCTGGGTGCCGCGGGCCGGCGATCCCGCCGAGATCGCTCGGGTCGCCGATCTGCTCGGTGATCCGGCCGCGGCCGATGGGGAGTGATGTGAGCGCCCCGGTTCGCCTTGAGCGCGACGGCGCCGTCGCGGTGATCGTGCTCGATGCCCCGCCGCTCAACCTGTTTAGTGACGCCGCCTGGCACGCCCTGGTCGAGTGCATCGCCGAGGTCGAGGCCTCCGATGCCCGGGCGTTGGTTTGGCGCGGGACCGGCAAGCTGTTCAGCGGCGGGGTGGACGTAAGGATCTTCCAGGGGATCATCGACGGCGGGCGCGCTGATGCCGACAGCGTCTTCGCGCCGCTGCTCGAGACGGTCCGTCGCCTCGAAGCGCTGCCAATTCCAACTCTCGCCCTCTGCCACGGCGTCTGCCTGACCGCCGCCTTTGAGATCGCGCTCGGCTGCGACATGATCTGGGCCGGCGAGTCGACTCGGTTTGGTCTCGTCGAGCGGGTTGTCGGCTTAACTCCGGGGGCGGGTGGGACCCAGCGGCTGGCCGAGCGAGCCGGTCCGGGTCGTGCCCGCGAGTTCGTGATGAGCGGCGACCTCTACAAGGCGCGCACCCTCGAGGCGTGGAACGTCGTCAACCGGGTTCTACCCGACTCGGAGCTGCACGAGCGCGGCCTTGGATTTGCCCATCGGTTGGCTGGGGGGCCGACCTTGGCTCACGCCGCGACCAAGCGGATCGTTCGCGCTTGCATGGACGGCGGCCGTGACGGCGCCGACGCGATCACCGCCCACGAAGCGGGCGAATTGTTTCGAACCGAAGACCTGAAGGACGCCGTGGCGGCGTTCCTGCGCGACGGCCCCGGCAGCTTCGACGACTTCCACGGTCGCTGAGAAAGGTCGGCCGCTCGCGCTCGGTCTATCCTTTCCCCGACATGGGTAAAGAAGAAAAGATTGAAATGGAGGGCGAGGTCGTAGAGGCCCTCCCAAACACGATGTTCCGGGTCAAACTTGAGAACGATCACGAGGTGCTCGGCCACATCTCCGGCAAGATGCGCCGCCACTACATCAGGATT
Organism: bacterium; assembly: GCA_023251975.1. Taxonomy (GTDB): domain Bacteria; phylum Actinomycetota; class Thermoleophilia; order Solirubrobacterales; family 70-9; genus JAHEXU01. The sequence continues at coordinate 7,799 of JAHEXU010000141.1, forward strand.
CTGCCCGGCGACAAGGTCAAGATCGAGCTGTCGCCGTACGATCTCGACCGCGGCCGCATCACCTACCGCTACAAGTAGTCGCGGCGGGCAGCTACGGCGCCGACGATGGTTGTCGCCTCCGGTCGCCCTCAGGCGCCGGTGCGCCGCATCTCGCGGAGCGCGAGCGGTACCAGCAGCGCCAGTAGACCAGCGAGCGCGACCAGACCGGGCCAGGTGCCGCCCCAGCTCACCCCTTCGGTAAAGCCCTGTCGAGCCGCCTCGACGATGTGGGTGGCCGGGTTGATCGGCGCCCAGCCGTGGAGCCAGCCGGTCAATAGCTCGCGTGGCGCGTAGGCCGAGGTGGTCAGGATCAACGCCAGCATTCCCGCCTGCATTAACGGGGCCGCCGACTGGGTCTTGAAGTGCAGCGCGATCAGCGCCCCCCACGAGGAAGCGACCGAGGCCATCGCCGCGATCATTCCGATCGCCAAGAGCAGGCCGCCGATTCCGGGCCAGTGAACGCCGATCGCGAATCCGACCCCGAGCAGCATCGTCGCCGGAACCATCGCGCGAAGGCAGGAGGCGAGAATGATCCCGGCCAGTAGCACCCAGCGTGGCGCGGGCGAGGCCAGCAGCCGGTCGAACATTCCAGCCTCGATGTCGCGGGCCAGGTTGACCCCGGCGGCGGCGCCGGTAAATCCAGCCCCCTGCAGCAGCGAGACCGGGATCAAAAAGCTTTGGTAATTATCGGCGTGGAAGCCGTCGAGTTGGGTCAGGCTGCCAAACACCGCGGTCAGCCCGACGAAGAAGATCGTTGGCGCCATCACACCCGGGATCGCCGCCCCCGGCACCCGCAGCAGCTCGTTCGCCGACCGCCGCACCAACGCCGCGACCATGGCCAGGTCTTTGGCCAGGTCGTTGCCCACGTCTTTGGCCACCTCGTTGGCCAAGTTCTTGGTCATGGTTTCGCTGTCCATGCCCAGCCTCAATTCGCCCCGGCTCGTCGCCGCATCGCGAGCGCGCACATCCCGATCCCGACTGCTCCGATCAGCGCCAGCCCGCCGAATCCCTTCGCGATCAAATCACCGGAGAAGGCCGAGATCGACGGATCGCGGACCGCCTCGACGACCCAGCTCAACGGGTTGTATTCGGCAACCGTCTGGGCCGGTTCGAGTAGCAGTCCGCGGGGGAAGAAGGCCGAGGATAAAAACAAGATGACAAAGACCAACGGGAACATTCCCTGCACCACCGAGGCGCTGCCGCTGCGTAGCGCGATCGCGGCCCCGATCGAGCCGAAGCTGAGCGCCGACAGCGGCACGATCGCCAGCATCGCCATGATTCCGAGGATCCCCTCCTCGATCCGGGCGCCGAAGATGTAGCCGACGATCAGGAAGTAGACCGCGGTCACCAGTCCCAGCGCGGCGGTCGCGGCGAGCCGTCCCAAGACGATCGTAAAGCGTGGGATCGGCGCCGCCAGGAGCCGATCGGTGAACCCCATCTCGATGTCGACGGCGAGCGCGATCCCGCCGGTGTTACCGGCCAGTAGGGTCGATTGAACCATTGCCCCCGCCAGCAGGAAGTCAAAGAAGGTGTGGCTGCCGAGCTCCGGGAAGCCCTGCAACGTCGGGGCGCGACCGGCACCGCTCGACTGGATCGCGAGCAGGAGGCTCGGGAAGACCAGCAGTGGCGCCATCAACTGCGGCCGACGGAAGGTCTGGCGGACCGAGCGCTGCCCTAGGGCGCTTACAACTCGGGCGGCCTGGACCGTCCGTCGGCACCGTTCGCGCAGATCGCGGCTCATACCTCGGCCCCCTCGATCTCGGCTTTCTCGTCGCCCTCGAGGTGGTAGCCGGTTTTGGCGACGAAGACATCGTCGAGGGTTGGTTCGAGCAGATCGAGCGACTCGACCATCACCCCCGCCTCGTCGAGGGCACGGATCACCGGCGCGATTGCGGCCGCACCCTCGGCCAGCTCGGCAACGTGGACCAAGCTG
>JAHEXU010000142.1 GCA_023251975.1 bacterium
TTTGGGTGTCCTCCTGTCGGGGCCCCAGTCGCTGGTTGCGTCTGCTGCAAAAGCCCTGCTTAGGACGATATTTAAGCACCTGGCTCGGACGGAATCGGCGCCATTTTCGGTGGATCTAGGAATAAGCATCCCGTCGGAGGACACACGAGAGCCGTCAGCCTGTTGGATCCGCCCCGCACATGTAGAGCCTGATGGGAACAAAGCCCCTCGGAACGCACGCGCGGAACCATCGAGAAGCACGAGCCATGACCCCGACGAGTTCCCCAGCGGATTTCCCTCCGCGTAATCCCAGACCATTGGAATCGCCTGCCGAGCAAACAGATGGCGCGGGCATTCAGCGACGGGCTCCCAGCCGCATAGAGCGTTGGCGAGATCAGCGAGCCGACTGATGTGCTGTCCCAAATACGTCGCTACCGCGTCGGCGTAGGCTTCGGCGTCGGTGCCGCCGGATTCGAGGCGGTTGCCGGGGGGTGAGCCGATGGCGAGGGCGTCGCGGAGGACACGCTCGCGGGCCTCCGTGACGAGGTCGCTGAAGGTCGTCAGCGCCAGGAGCTGGCGGTTGGTGAAGAGGTCGGCGAACTCGGTGAGGCCGTAACGGACGACGTTGATTCGACCTGGCCAGTCGAACAACTCTCCGGGTGGCAGTGACTTGGGCCGATCAAGCCCCGCGCAGTTGCGGTGTTTGTCGTCTGGCGCCAAGTACACGCGCCGCCGATTCCCTTCGGCGACAACCGCCATCAGTTCGGCCCCGAGCCCGACCTGACGGCTCGTCGAGCGCACGTACTCCAGCGGAACCGCCGAACCACAGGCGATGCAGGTTGCGCCGTTGCGATTGACCGTCCCGTCTTCATCCTTGGTTGGGGTGCCTTCGATCCCGTGGCCGATCTCGAACTCGACTCGCTTGCCGCTGGGGTGATTTGGGTCCGAGGCGATCAGCGGACGGATCCAGGCCTCCTTGCCCTTCTTCTTGCCGAGCCACCACTTACTGGTCAGCGGCATCTCAATCCCGCAGGCGGGGTTCGGGCAGGTCACGGTCCGGGCCCAGATCCAGGCGATCACGGTCGCCTCGGTCCCATCTTCAAGCATCGCCTTCGGGTAGTGGTGGCCGATCCGCTTGGCGGCCTCATCACGCATCCATTCGCCGTAGACGCGGACATCAGCGGCAAGCCCGCTCGCGCCCTCCCAGCCGATCCGCTCGGCGGCGACTCCGGGGTAGACCGGCGCCTGGCCAGCGAACTTCGGTGGGATCTCGATCAGCGCCTTGTTGATCAGAACCGCGACCGGGTTGAGATCGGAGGCGTGCGCTTCGAGGCCGAGGCGCTGGGCCTCGAGCGGGATCGAGCCGCCGCCCGCAAACGGATCGAGGATCGGGGGCGGGTTGCCGTCGGTCGAGGCGAGGATCTCAGCGTGGGCCTCCTTCAGTAGCCCCTGGTCGCGAACGTTCTCCCAGACCACCAGGCGCTCGAGGATCCGGTGCAGGCGCTCGCGCTCGGCTCGCTGGGCCTCAGCAGTCGGAAAGCGGTCGGGGTGCGAGGAGGGGTCGTCGACGAGTTGGGCGAACAGCACCGCCCGTGCAGTGGCGAGCGGCTTCCTCGACCACCACAGGTGCAGGGTCGAGGGGTGGCCGTGACGGATCGACTTCTCGCGCGCCGACTCCTTGTTGATCGCCTCGAGCGGCAGCGCCACCTCGATCAGTTTGCGCTTTGGGACAGCGGCCATTTCGTTACCTCTTTACCGGGTGCGCGGGGCTGACCGCGATCAGTGATTTGGCGCGGATTGTGCCGCCCATAACTACGCCAAATCGGCGCATAACTCGGCGAGCCCACTGGTCAAGGCATTTTTTTGCGCGTTTGACGCATTCATATCGGCCTCCTGCGGCGCCCATAAAGCAGGCTACGCCGTTTCGATCTGCGGCCCGGCGATGTAGTGCGACCCGCGCCGTGATCCCTGTATCTCCAATACACCCTCCTCGACCAGGCGGCGCAGCTCGTCGCGGGCGGTGTAGCGCGTCACGCCGAACAGCTCGCGGTAGTCGGCGTTGGTAAGGGGTCCCCGCTCGGCGAGGTGTTTGCGAACCGCCGGCAACCTCGCCACCAGCCACGATCGCGTTTCGAGTAGACCGGGCGAGAGCCTGTAGCGGACACCCCGTCCTGGTCGGTCGGCGGCCAAGACGATGCCCGCGCTGACCATCCCCTGGATCTGCCGGTAGGCCTCGTCGCGATCGACATCGTTTACATCCCGGTATTGCTCGTTTGTGAACCCCTCCGGGTGGGCGAGCAGCACTCGCCTCTGCGCGACGTCGGCGGTCAGCCGCTCGACCAGGTGGCGCCAGGTCTCGTCGGCGACCTCGAAGATCGGGGTGTTTTTGAGAACCACTTTGAATCGACCGTCAGCGGTCAGCTCGAGCTCGGGAGACTGCAGGAGACTGCGCTGCATCTCGTCGAACATCCGCGGAATCCCCTCGCCCTCCTCCCGCATCAAGCCAAGCTCAACCAGGACCCGAGCGACCAGCGGGTTTCGGCTGGCGTGAGTTCCCCGGGCGCTTTGCAGCGCCTCGATCGTGATCGGAGGAACCGGAGCGCCGGGGCTCAACACTTCCATCCGGTCGTCATACATCCAGACCTCGACGCCGCGCCCGGTGTCGGCGTAGTCGCGGTGGGCGAGGGCGTTGACGACCGCCTCCTGCCAGGCGAAATCGGGATACTCCGGGACCTCGCGAAAGAACAGGTCGTGCAGCTTCTCGGACTTTCGGATCTGGCCGCGAAGCGTCGCGTAGGCGGCCGGGATCAACCCCGCCAGCGGCAACACGAGGCGCTCGATCTGGCTGACGTTGCGGCTGGCGCCACGGGTGATCTCAGTACCGGCGACCCGGAATATCCGCAGCCCCGCGTTTGGGTGCCAGCGCGACATCGGCTCGCGAGCGGCCAGCAAAATCGCCGCGTTGGTGACGGCCGGCGTGCCGCGCCGAGGGACGACGAGGCCGCGGCGCGCCATCCAGCCCGAGTCCCGGGCGGCGCCCGGCGGGAACAGGCTCTCGTCAAGATCACCGGGCAGCGCATCGGCCAATCGGCGATCAAACCCGGTCTCGAGGTAGGACTGCTTGAGGGCGGTGATCCGTTCTTCGCTGTCACGGATCACCCGATCGCCAATCCGATACGGGAAACCGTTTCCATCCACCATGACGGCCCGAGGAGCGCTTGCGACCTCAATCACCAAGACCTCCTCACCGTAGCTTGCGGAGTTGGTGGTCGTATGAGAGCGGCGATCGCAGTCGACGAGTGGGAACCTCGAGCAGGGTGGCGATTTCATCGCCCGATCGCCCGTGGCCGGTCGGCGTCCCGTCGTCCTCGACGCCGATCACCAGGGTGCCACAATCGGCGTTGGCGAAGGCGGCGACATACTCCGCGACGAAATCCCGAATCCGCCGCTTGGCACCCGCGAGTGGCGGGTCCTGATCGTAGGACCAGGTGCCCTTCAGCTCGACGAACTGACCCTCTCCTTGATCGATCAGCCGTCGCAGCGACTCGGGGGTGTAGAGCGGCTTCTCAACCATTCCGATTGGAGCTCGCGGGAGATCTCAAAACGGTGGCCGGCCCTTTGCCCAGGTCGCATCCCACTTGCCACGGTGCCCGGTTGCCGCGAAGCTGCCAGCGTCAAATCCGGTGAAGGGGCTTTCGAGGTATCAGACCTCGTCGTGCTCGGGGCCGCGGGGGTCGACCCGGACCAGGGCGAGGCGGTAGCGGGGAGCGCTGTTGAGCGCGGTCAGGACCTCATTGTGGGTGACAAAGAAGTCCTCGGCGCCGACGATCCGGGCCTTTACCTCGATCCGGATCGGGTCCTCGCCGGGTTGATGGGACAGCAGATCGAACCCGGGGTTGTTGAAGGCCTGCTCGATCGGGTGACGACCGAGTTCGACCTCGGCCCGAAGGACGAGATCGACACCTCGGCGCTCGACCTGCTTGGTCTCGATCGCGTGGATCGGCGCCTCGCTCGGTAGCGCGTCTTCGACGCCGTCGAGTGGCAAAAGGAGGGCGGCGGTGACGACACGGGGTGGGATTGGCTGCATCTCGAGCTGGCGCGCCAGCAGGTCGAGCCGCCTGTCGAGGCGGGATCCGAGATCTGTCGCCTTTTGAGTCAGCGAGGCGGAGCCCTGCTTCGGCTTCTTACCCATTGCCTCGGCTTCCTGGGCAACCATCGCCTCGAGCGCCAGCCGCTCCTGCTCGCTGCGCAGTCGCTCGCGTACCTGATCACGAATCCGTTCCAACTCTTGCCCGCGGCGCAGGCGCACCTCCGCCGCGTAATCCCCAAGCTGGTTGGCGATCACCCAACTCGCGGCTTTCTGCTCGGCCCCCTCGAGCCATCCGAGGCGGCGAGCCGCCGCAACCGCTTCGGTCTCGGGAGCGCTCACACAGTCGAGGTAGGGCGCTGGCCCGGCTGCTTCAACGCCGCCGTCGGAACCGATGTAGGCGTAGCTGAAGCGGCGCGCAACAGAGGCCTCGGTTGCATCGACGACCTCGGCGAGGAGGCCGACCAAGAGGCGCGGTTCGCTTACCGACGGCGAGATCAAGACGGTTCCGCGTTCGAGCACGTCGCGGTGTCGAAGCAGCGTCGCCGCGGCGACGGCATCGTGGAGCGGGTGCCCGGGGGCGAGCAGCTCGGCCCTGACTCCGTCGATGATCACCCGGTCGAGATCGAAGGTCACCCGCTGATAGACCGTCGCGATCGGTCCAAGCGCGTCGTTTCTGATCGCCGCCGGGACGTGGGTGATCTCGAAGCGGCCCTGCTCGCGCTTTTGGATCTTCCCGCCCAGTCCCTTGAAGGCGGCGCGAAACGCCCCCTCGATGTAGTGCGGCTGGAGCCGGCGAGCCCGCGCGTCGTCGATCTGGGCGCGCAGCTCGGCGATGTCAGCCAGCTGCATCGTGTCGGCGGCAAGTGCTCGCTCGGCGAGCAGCTCATCGATTCCCCGCGAGACGCCAGCGTCGATCACCTGCTCCATTTTGGCCCGCGTCTCGGGCTGCTCGCCGTACTGGATCGCTTCGAGCAGCAGTTTGCGCAGCGGGGTCTCGCTGAAGGCGATGCCAAGCACATCAAACACCTTGCCGCCGTAGGCCTTGCGCTGCTCTTCGATCTTGGCGAGCAGCCGGGTGAAGACCTGTCCCTCCCGCGTTCCCTCCGCGACCAGGTTCCAAAGGCGACAGACCTCGCGCTGGCCGATCCGATGGATCCGACCGAAGCGCTGCTCGATCCGGTTCGGGTTCCACGGCAGGTCGTAGTTGACCATCAGATGGGCGACCTGGAGGTTGAGGCCCTCGCCCGCCGCGTCGGTGGCCAAAAGGATCTCGAGGTCGGGGTTGTGGGTGAACTCCTCGGTAATTCGGCGCCGATCGGCCCGGCCGACGCCACCGTGGATCGCCGCGACGACCTCGGGGCGCCCCAGCAGCGAGCTGATCCTCCGCGACAGGTACTCGAGCGTGTCGCGATGCTCGGTAAAGACGATCAGCTTGTGGCGCTCCCCACCGTCGGGGGACTCCTGCTTGGCGAGCGTGTCGCCCTCGAGGATCTTCCGCAGCTCCGACCATTTGCGATCGGTCTCGGAGGCGCGAACCGTTGCCGCAGCCGCGACCAATTCCCGCAGCTCGGCGATCTCGAGCTCCAGCTCCTCGACGGTTCGGGCCGCCGTTGCGGCGTCGACCAGTTCCTCTTCGAGCTTTTCGAGTTCCTCGGCCGAGAACTCCTCGTCGTCGAACTCATCGTCGAAGCCGATCTGTGGCTGATCCTCCGACTCCTCCAGCGGTGCCCCGGCGAGGACGAGCTGCTTACGCCGCTCGAGCCGCTCGGTGCGACGCTTTAGCGACCGATAGATCGCCTCGGGGCTCGAAGCGAGCCGCCGCTGCAGTACGGTGAGCGCGAAGCCGACCGTGTTGCGGCGCTTGCCATCGAGCTTGGCCGCTCGGTTCATCCCCTCGCGAACGTAGGTCGTGACCCGCTCGTAGAGCTCTTGCTCGAGCTCGGTCAGCTCGTAGGGGACCGTCTCGGCGATCCGCTCCGGGAACAGGGGCTTGCCGTCGAAGGTCAGAAGGTCCTCCTTGACCATCCTCCGCATCACACCGTCGGTGTCGCTTCGGTGAGAAGCGGGTTGGAACTTACCCTCGTAGCGATCGCGGTCGAGCAAGGTTAGGAAGAGCTGAAAGTCCTCCTCGATCCCGCTGTGAGGGGTTGCGGTCATCAGCATGAAATGGCGGGCGATCTCGCCGAGCATCTCGCCGAGCTGAAACCGCTTCGTCTTTCGCAGCTCGGCCCCGAAGTAGCGGGCGCCCATCCGATGGGCCTCGTCGACGATCACAAGGTCCCAGGCGCTGCGGCGCAGCCCCGCCAACAGATCATCGTTTCGGGCGAGCTGATCCATCCGAGCGATCAGGAATGGGTGCTGCTCGAATGCCGAGGGACCAAAGACCGTCTCGCCAAGGCCACGGGTGAGGATTTCGAAGGCGAGGCCGAACTTCAAATAGAGCTCGTCCTGCCATTGCTCAACGAGGCCGCCCGGCGCGACGATCAGGCAGCGCTTCACATCCTCGCGAAGGATCAGCTCCTTGATGTAGAGGCTGGCCATGATCGTCTTTCCGGCGCCCGGATCGTCTGCCAGCAAGAAGCGCAGCGGGGTCCGCGGCAGCAACTCGCCATAGACGGCCCGAAGCTGATGGGGCAGGGGCTGGATGTCGGAGGTGGTGACCGCGAGCATCGGGTCAAAAAGCCCCGCCAGCTTGATTCGCTGGCACTCGGCGACCAGCTTGAAGTCGGCGGCGTCGGCGTCGAACGGGCGAACACCTTCGGAAGCCAATCCGAGGTTGATTTCGGCATCCCGGGTCAGGATCCGCTGATTCAGCACGCCATCGGCGGCGCGGTAGACGAGTTCGACGGCGTCTGCCGAGTGCGCGGTGATCGCCACAACCGTGACCGACTGACCGGGAATGACACCGCTGATGCGTTGTTGCGGCTTGAGATCTTCGAGCGAAAGCATCAGACCTGGAATCTACCGCCGAGCGCCGCGACTGACCGAGGCGATCGGGTCGCGGTGCGATCCGGCTCGACGAAGCGGTCCGCAGCGGCCGCGCTGAGTGCCCCCGTCCGTGGCAGGCCCAAGCACCAGGGCGAATCGCGCCCTGGCGGCCGAGCCGACCAGCACTGCGCACGACCTCGGTACCGACCCTTCCCGGGTCGCGACTGCGTCGAGACCCCCGGATGGACTACATCGAAAATGGTAGTGCAGCGCTCCGTATTTAGGTAGCGTTGTATCGGGCAATACAGACCGCGGGCCGGGCGTCGTCGTCGTCAGCGGCGGCCGGGTGCGGGGGTGTTCAAGATTGCGCGGAGGGATTGGCTGGGATTCGGGACCCCCCGAACGGGTACTTGCGCGCCCCGGTCCAGTTGTAGACCTTGCGACTGTTGGCCTCGCAGCGCCTGCCAAACCGAATGAGACACCGGATTTTGGTACTGCAAACACGAGCACGTGCTCCGGACGCTGGTCGATGCAGCCGGCTACGAGCTGGCCATCAAAGCGCAAATGTCGACGATGCACGAGCGCTACATCAAGGGGCTGACCGCGCACACCGGGGCTGGCCAACAGCCGGGCACGTTCGCGCCGCCGCGCCGCCGCGCACCACTGCCGCCTGGATCATCTGCATGATCGAGCGCGGGCTCAACCAGCTCGTGGCCGGCGCGCCAAGCGAGGCCGTCGAGGAGCAGGTCCAAGCCCTGGCCGGGCTGAGCCGGCACGGCCTATACGAACGCTGAGCGGGTTCAGCCTTGCCGCGCACGAGCGCTGCCGGGGGGTGCGCACCAGAGCGCTTCGACCGGTGTGATCCAAAGCCGCCGACCGGCTGGGACGGTCTGGCGTACGGTGGCGAGGACGAGACCGGCCACGAAACGCTCGCCGGCGATCTCGCGCAGGCGGTGTATAGCCCGAAGATCGCCCGGACCAACCGTCGCACCCGCTTTGATCTCGATCGCGACGATCCGACCACGGCGGTCCTCGAGCACGAGGTCGACCTCGTCACCGTGGGCAGAGCGCCAGTGGCGTAGCGTCGGGTCAACCTCGGTGTGCGGCAGAAGCCGCGCCAACTCCATTGCGACCCAGCTCTCGTAGGCGCGGGCCGCGATCTCGCCGTCCGACGCGATCCGCTCGGGACCGACGCCGAGCAGGTGCGTGAGCAGCCCCGAGTCCTCGACGAAGAGGCGGGACCGTCGGACCGCGCGCCGCCCCCGGCCGGGGAGCCACGCCGGGACCGAGACGACGAGATGGAGCAGCTCGAGCAGCCGCACGTAGCTGCGAACGGTCTTCTCATCGACGGCGCGCGCTTGCGCGACCGGTCGCATCGAGCCGGTCGATCCCGAGCTGGCTGCGAGATGGCGAAGCAGGACGGGAAGCAGATCGGGCCGGCGGATGTCAACAAGATCGGGGACATCGCGACCGACCAGCGCACCGAGGTAGTCATCGAACCAGGCCCCGCGGCGGCGCGGCGAGCGCATCGTGACCAGCGGGAACCCGCCGCTCGCGATCTCTCCCGACCAGGCGGCGGAGCCGATCGCCGCCGCCTCGATCACCGGCGGTTTCGCACCCTCCCAAATCTCGTCCAACCAATTCGGAGGCGGCACGCCGGTCAGCTCCGCCCGGGTGAAGGGGCGCAGCGGCACCCGCTCGATGCGGCCGACAAGCGAGTCACCGATCCGTGGCGAGAGCAGCAGGTCGGCCGACCCGCTGACCAAGAAGCGACCCGGATCGGGGCGACGATCGACCTCCGCCTTCAGGGCGAGCACCAACTCGGGGGCGCGCTGCAGCTCATCGATGAAGGCGCGCGGGCCGAGCGACGCGACGAAGCCGACCGGGTCGCGGGTCGCGGCATCGCGAACCAGATGATCGTCGAGTGTCACGGCCTTCATCCCGTGCGATTCGGCAACCTCGAGACACAGGGTCGACTTGCCAGCCTGGCGCGGCCCCTCTACCGAGACGATCCGCGTGTCGGAAAGCGCCTCGAAGACGCGCCGCCGAGCATGACGAGCCACGTTTTCGGCGGGCCTGGCAGCACCCTGGTTCACGACCGCAAGCTTACCCGTCCTGCGGACACAACGGAACGTATTCCCGGAAATCCGGGATTACGCTCCTGATTCTCCGGGTTTAGATCCCCGAAGTCCCGTTCGCAGGGGCCCCGGTTCGACCCGGGGAACCATGATCGTCTTTCCGGCGCCCGGATCGTCTGCCGGAAGAAACGCAGCGGGGTCCGCGGCAGCAACTCGCCGTAGACCGCCCGAAGCTGATCGGGCAGGGGCTGAATCTCCGAGGTGGTGACCGCAGACCGCGAGCATCGGGTCAAACAGCCCCACCAGCTTGATTCGCTGGCACTCGGCGACCAGCTTGAAGTCGGCCCCGTCGGCGTCCAGCGGGCGAACACCTTCGGAGGCCAATCCGAGATTGATTTCGGCATCCCGGGTCAGGATCCGCTGATTCAGCACGCCATCGGCCGTGCGGTAGACGAGTTCGATGGCATCCTGCGAGTGCGCGACGACCGTCAGAACCGTCACCGGCCGACCGGGAATGACACCGCTGATGCGTTGTTGCGGCTTGAGATCTTCGAGCGAAAGCATCAGACCTGGAATCTACCGCCGAGCGCCGCGACTGACCGAGGCGATCGGGTCGCGGTGCGATCC
>JAHEXU010000002.1:0-19474 GCA_023251975.1 bacterium
GGCGATCTCCCCGCCGGGGTTCGGGTACTGACCCGGCTCGGCCGCGACCTCGACGTGATCGTCTTCTTTTCCGACTCTGAGCGCCGCTACCGCGCCCGCTTCGAGGCGATGAAGGCCTCGCTGGCTCCGAACGGAGGCCTCTGGATCGCCTGGCCGAAGCGCTCTTCCGGGGTCCGGAGCGATCTCGACGAGAACCTGGTCCGCGAGGTCGCGCTGGCGGGCGGCCTGGTCGACAACAAGGTGTGCGCAATCGACCCGACCTGGTCGGGGCTGCGGCTTGTCTACCGCCTTCGTGATCGTCCGTAGCGGATGCGAGCGGCTCGGTCCCGGAGACCCCGGGTCCACCGTCTCCCGGAGGGACCAAATCAAGCCCGAGCGGCGATCTCCAGCCCGAGTGGCGATCGAGTCGAGCGAACGTGTAGTTCACCACCGCATAGCGGGGTTTCTGCACCCTCGTCCGCTCGGCGAGGTGACGGCACATCGGAGCCGTGCCCCGATTCGGTCATCGCGAAACAGCCGGGCAGCGCTTTGGCGCCTGGCGGAGCGCTAGCCCTATTCGAGCGAGGCCGCGAAGGCTGCGATCTCGCGGCTGAGCCGTCCCCCCTGCCACGTCGGCGGGCTCGGATCGGGGTGCCCACGCAAGGCTGATTATGAGCCTCGATACACCGAGCCGATCGGTCAATCCGCCCCCTTTCCCGGCGCCAGATTCGCGCCGACCCCGGCGCATCGGCCACGCGGGGATTCGCCGATCGACCCCCACCCCAACTTGGCCTGGAGAGCGGATTCACGATCGATCCAGCCCGAGTGGCGATCGAGTCGATCGAACGTGCAGTTCACCACCGCATAGCGGGGGTTTCTGCACCCTCGTCCGCTCGGCGAGGTGATTTGGCGCCTGGCGGAGCGCTAGCCCTATTCGAGCGAGGTCGCGAAGGCTGCGATCTCGCGGCTGAGCCGTCCCCCCTGCCACGCCAGCGGGCTCTGGTCGGGGCCGTCCTCGCTAATCAGGCGGGCGCCGGGGATCGTCTCGGCGTAGGCAACCGCGGTCGCATAGGGGTGTCCGGGGTCGGCCTCGTCGTAGCTGGCGACGACCAGGGTCGGCAGGGTGATCGCCCCCAGCGCCCCCAGCCCACCCTCGAACGGTAGCGAGCGCGGCAGCTCGCGAAGCGCCGCGGCCAGCGCCTTGGGGTGGTGGTGTCGGGCGATTCGATCGGCGGCGATTCGCAGCAGCTTTGTCCGCCACATCGGGTCGATGGCGCGGTCGTAGGCGGCGAGAAACCCCTCCACCCCACCCCGCTCGAGGCCGTCGGCGAGCCGGTCCCATCCAGCAAGCGAATCGGCCGAGGGTGGCTCGCCGCGGCTCGCCGGGCCGATTAGGACCAGTGCCCGATAGTGCTCGGGGTTGCGCAGGGCGGCCGCCACAGCAGTGTGGGCGCCCATTGAGTGCCCGACCAGAACCGGTCTCTCGACCCTGATCTCGGGCGCTTCGATGATCGCTTCGAGGTCGTCGACCAGGGTTGGGTAGTTATATGAGCCGGGCCGCCCGGGGTCACTTTCACCGTGGGCGCGGGCGTCGTAGCGGATCACCGGGTGGGCGGCTCGCGCCAGCGCCGTCGAGCCGTGAACGACCAGGTCGCGATGCGCAGTGACCCCGTGCATGGTGACGATCGGTGCGCCCGCGCCCGGCGGCTTCGGCGCCTCGATCACCCCGCGCAGGGTCACTCCCGTCGCGCCCGCAGCGGTGAATCGCTGCGAATCGGGTCTACTCACTCGCCGAAACGGCGGATCAACTGTGCCCGCTCGATCACGACCGGAATCGTCGGCGGCCCGTCGCCGTCCTCGCCGGCCAGCGCGGCGATCCGCTCGACCGCGCCGATACCGCGGGTTACCCGACCGACCAGGGCATAGTCGGGACTGAGTCCGGCGTCGGCCGAGCTGACGATAAAAAACTGACTACCGGAGCGGCCGGGCGGCTCCGCCTCGGATTTCGCCATCGCGACTACCCCACGCGTGTAGGCGGCGTCGGGCGGCGGCGGCTCGTCGATCCGGTAGCCGGGCCCGCCGTAACCGTCGCCCTCGGGATCGCCGCCTTGGATCACCCCGATGCTCGGCGCGATCGCGTGAAAATCAGTGCTGTTGAAGACCCGCCGCTTCACCAGGTACTCGAATGAGGCGGTCGTTTTCGGCGCCCGCGGGTCGAATCGAATCTCGATCGGCCCGCAGCTCGTTTGCATTTGCACCCCCGAGGCGCTGGGTGACTTCGCCTTCGGCGGGTCGAGGTTTACCTTGCGCGGCACCGGCTGCTCGACCATCCTGCAGCCGGTTGCCGGATCGACCTGTTCGGTTTCGTTGACGCCTTTCTCGGGGTCGCCGCAGCCGAGCAGCCCAAGCAGCGCGAGCACCGCGACCGCAAGCTGACCGGCGCTGCCTCTGGGTCCCGACACCGTTCAGTTGGTCGGTTTGAAGGTCATCGACTTGATCGTGACCGGCCTGTTCGGCGGTCCGTCAACGCCGGCCGTGCCGGTCGCCTCGATCGCTTTGACCGCGCCCATGCCCGCGACAACGGTTCCGAGGATGGCGTAGTCGGGGGGCAGCGCCGCCTCGGCGCCGGTAACGACGAAGAACTGGCTGCCGGATGCGCCGGGCGGATCGAGCTCGGTCTTTGCCATCGCCACGATGCCCTTCACATATCGGGTGTCGGCGGGCGGCGGCTCGACAACCTGGTAGCCCGGGCCACCGGCGACGCCAGCCGGATCGCCACCTTGGACAACGTACTCGGGGACCACTCGGTGGAAACTCAGGCCGTCGAAGAATCCGGCCTCGACGAGGCTCCTAAACGAGCTGGTGGTGAGCGGCGCCGAGTCGGTTGCGAGCTCGATTTCAAAGCTCCCCAAATTGGTCTTGACGGTGACGATCCCGGCAACCACCTCGGAGCTTGGGCAGGGCAATGCCGTCCTGGGGGACTCGCCGGTCGCGGTGCAATCGAGCGTCGTGACGGGGGTCTTGGTAGCCCCGTCGCCGTCGCTTTCGGAGCCACCGCAGGCGCTGAAAGCGAGCGCGCAAATGGCGAGCAAGAGCAGCAGATTTGGCACTCGGGGCAGGGGCAGCCGATGCTTCGGGGAGCGGAGACACATCGCAGAGGGAGACTAACGAAAGCGCTGCGGCTTGCGATTATGGGGTGGTGAACCTGCTGCCCAATCTGGAGGGAAGGCTCGGCGCGGCCGGGCTGCGGTGGAGCGGTCGCCTCGTCAGCAACCTGGTCGTCAGGGCACCGTGGACCTGGCCGCTCTTGCGCCCCTTTGTTGACCGCTTCTTCAGCAATCGAGCCCTCGCTTGGGACCGCATCACCGACGCCGGATCGGCTCGACACCTGGCGCCGCTGTCGGCCGCCGCCCTTTACGTCAAGCCGCACCCGGAGCGAGTTTTGGACCTCGGTACCGGGACCGGCGAGGGGGCGCTGTTGATGGCTCGAGAGTTCCCGGCCGCCAGTGTTCGCGGCGTCGACATGAGTTCGGAGATGATCCGGATCGCCGCCCGGAAGGTCGGCCTCGACCCGACCGGCCGGGTTGCATTCAAGGTCGCCGACGCCTCGAATCTGCCCTACGACGACGATAGTTTCGACCTCGTCACGCAGCTCAACATGCCGCCGTTCGTCGCCGAGTTGGCGCGGGTCGTCCGGCCCGGCGGGTCGGTTGTGATTGCGACCACCGCGGGGCCTCGCACCCCCGCCTACGCCCGACCCGACACGATCGCCGCCGCTTTCGCCCGCCGCGGCTTCAATGAGGTCGCCCGCGGCTCGGCGGCCGACGGCGAGTTTTGGGTCGGGCGCCGCAGTCGTCGCTGATCCTCGGTCGGGCCACGGAGCACCAAGGATTCGCGAGCGCGCGATCGGCAATCAGTCATCTAGATTTGGCCCTGTGAGCCAGCACACCTATCAATTGATCGCGAATCCCTCGGCTGGCGGCGGCAGAACGAAGCGATTGCTGCCCCAAATCGAGGCTGAGATGAAGGCCGCGGGGCTCGAATACTCGCTTGTATTGACCGCCGACCTCGACCACGGCGAGTCCGAGGCGATCGCGGCCTGCGAGGCCGGCGCCATCCCGGTTGTGATTTCGGGGGATGGCCTGATCGGACGGGTCGGCGGGGCGCTGGCCGGTCGCGATGTCCCGCTCGGCTTGATTGCGGGCGGGCGCGGCAACGACTTTGCTCGGGTGCTCGGGATCCCGACCGCCCCGGCGGCTGCGGTCGCGGTCCTCTCAGCCGGGCACGAGCGCACGATTGATGTCGGCTACGCCAACCGAGCGCACTTTCTGTGCATCGCCAGCTGCGGCTTTGACTCCGAGGCGAATCGGATCGCCAATCAGGTCGGCCTGGTTCGTGGCCCGCTGGTTTACGCCTACGCCGCGCTGCGAGCGCTCAAGCAGTGGAAGCCGGCCCGCTTCACGGTCACGACCGACGGCGGCGAGCCGGTCAGCTTCGACGGCTACTCGGTCGTCGTCGGCAACTCGAAGGCCTACGGCGGCGGCATGTTTGTCGCCCCCGCGGCGCTGCTCGACGACGCCGAGCTCGATGTGGTGATCACGCGTGACGGCTCGAAGCTCTCGTTTTTGCGGGGCCTTCCGGCGGTTTTCAAGGGCAAGCACATCGACCGCGATGATGTCGAGATGTGGCGCGGGGGCGAGGTCTTGGTCGAGGCCGATCGCAGCTTCGACGTTTACGCCGACGGCGAGTTGATCACCACCCTGCCGGCACGGATTGGGCTGTTGGCGGCCTCGCTTCGGGTGATCGCGCCACCGGGACCGGATCGCGGGCCCTGAGCGTGTTCGTTGTCCGACCGAGTTTGGCCCGTGCAATCGGGGCGGCGAGTCGGCTCAGCGGTCGCGGCGGCGGCACCACCCTGCCAGGCCGGATCCTTTTGGGGATGGCACCCGACGCGATCGCTCGGCTCGGCGCCGAGCTCGACGGGCCGATCGTCCTGATCAGCGCGACCAACGGCAAGACCACGACCGCCGCGATGGTTGCGGCAGCCCTGCGGGCGGCGGGTCGCCCGCCGATCCACAACAAGGCGGGCTCGAATATGAACCGGGGGATCGCGACGGCGCTTTTGGAGCAGCGGACCGCGGCTCCGGGTGGCGGCGGTCTGTTCGAGGTCGACGAGGCCTGGCTCCGGCCGGTTGCAGCCGAGCTGGTTCCCGATCTGATCGTGCTCGCCAACCTGTTTCGTGATCAGCTCGATCGCTACGGCGAGCTCGAGCGGTTGGTTGACGACTGGGCCAAGATGCTGGAGACGCGGGTGCAGCGCGGCGGCGATTGGAGCTTGGTCCTAAACGCCGACGACCCGCTGGTCTCGGACCTCGGCCGCGACGCCGACGGCGCGCCCCGCCCCGGGGTCGTCTATTTCGGGGTCGACGATCCGAGTGTCTCGCTTGCCGAACCCCAGCACGCCCACGACGCCAAGCACTGCCGTCGCTGCGGTGCCCCGTATCAGTACGAACGCTTCTATATGGGGCATCTCGGGCACTACCGCTGCCCCGACTGCGATTCGGCCCGTCCCCGCCCAAGCGTCGCGGCGCGCCGGGTCGAGTTGCTTGGCTTCGACGGCTCGCGGGTCGAGGTCGATAGTCCGGCCGGGCCGATCAATTTCACTCTCCCGCTGCCCGGCCTATACAACGTCTACAACGCTGTGGCGGCGTCTGCGGCGCTGCTCCAGCTCGGCCTTGGTCCGGCGGCGATCGCGACATCGCTGGAGGCGACGGCGGCGGTGTTCGGCCGGGTCGAGGAGATCCAGATCGAAGGGCGCCGGGTCGCGATCTTGCTGATCAAGAATCCGATCGGGGCGAGCGAGGTGCTGCGGACCCTGGCCCAGCCCGCCCAGCCGCTTGAGCTCTGGATCGCCCTCAACGACAAGATCGCCGACGGTCGCGACATCTCGTGGGTCTGGGATGCCGACTTCGAGCCGCCAGCCGAGCTGATCTTGCGAGTCACCTGTAGCGGCAGCCGCGCGCCTGAGATGGCGAATCGGCTCAAATACGCCGGTTGGGACCCGGCCCGGATCGTTGTCGACGACGACCTACATGGCTCATTTAATCGGGCCGTCGCGGCGGTCGAGCCGGGCGGGCGCCTGTTTGCGTTGCCGACCTACACGGCGCTGCTGGAGCTGCGGACCCGGCTGGCCGATCGCGGCCTCGCCAAGGAGTACTGGGCGTGAGCGCGGCGCCGGTCGATCTGCAAAGCGGCGACCAGGCGCGCGCCGCGGTCGCCTTCCACCAGGCTGAATGCGGCGGCTACCGGGCCGATCTGGAAATCTGGCGGCGAATCGCGGCGAGCTGCGGCCACCCCGGCGCGTCGGTGCTCGAGCTCGGAGCCGGCTGCGGTCGGGTCGCGCTTGATCTCGCCGCGACCGAGCGCTTCGCGGTCAGCGCACTCGAGGGCGATCGCGACCTTGCGGAGGAGTTGAAGCGACAGGCCGAGCGGGTCGGAGCGGCACTCGAGCTGCACCGAACCTGGGCGCCGCCGCTGCCTGGCGAGGCCCGCTACGACATCATCCTGGCGACGATGCAGTTTTGCCAGTTGCTCGACCGCGAGGCGTTGGCGCAACTGATCGCCGAGGTGGCGATGCGGTTATCCGGGGGCGGTCGCTTTGCGGCCTCGTTGGTCGAGGCCGAGGCGCTGAACGGCTTCGATGCCGACTTGATTTCACCGGGTGAGCAGCCACTGCCCGATATTCGCGAGTGCGACGGCTGGCTATTCGCCTCGCGACCGACCGCGCTTAGGATCGAGCGGGGTCGGGCCGAGCTGGTCCGCCTTCGCGAGGTCGTCTCCCCCGGCGGCGATCGGATCGCGAGCACCCACCGGACCGTGCTCCATCTGCACCGGCCCGATCTGATCGAGGCGCTCGGGCGGCAAGCCGGGCTGGTCGTGGCGGCGCGGCGTCGAATCGATCCGACCGGCGATCACCACGGCTCGGTTGTGGTTGAGCTGGTCGCTCCCGGCACGGCCCGATGAATCTCCGACTGCGCTTGTTGGCGCTCTATCCGGAGCAGATGAACATCTACGCCGATCGCGGCAACCTGTTGTTTTTGCGACGACGTTGTGAGTGGCGCGGGATCGGGTTTGAGCTGGTCCGAGCCGGGATCGGCGAGCGCTTTGACCCGGAGACGGCCGACCTGATCTACATCGGCGGCGGTCAAGATCGCGATCAACTGCTGGTTGCCGAGGACATGCGCAAGACCAAGCGCGAAGCGATCGCCCGAGCCGTCGAGGCCGAGACGGTGCTGCTGGCGGTGTGCGGCGGCTACCAACTGCTCGGGCACAGCTACCAGCTGGCGGATCGGACCGTGGCGGGGCTTGGGATCGCCGACCTCGAGACGGTCCGAAGCAACGACGCTCGGTTGATCGGGAACGTCGCGATTGAACTACCGGCCAGCGATCGACCGGCCGACGGCGCTCGGGTCCTGGCCGGATTTGAGAACCACGGCGGTCGGACTCGACTCGGTGCCGATGCCGAGCCGCTCGGCCGAGTCCTGCGCGGCCACGGCAATAACGGCAGCGACGGATTCGAGGGGGTTCGGCTCAAGAACCTCTTCGGGACCTACCTGCACGGGCCGTTGCTGCCGAAAAACGCCTGGTTTGCCGATTACCTGATCGGGCTTTCGCTGGCCCGCCAAAACGGCGGAAAGCCGCTCAGACCAACTCCGCTTGACGATCGGATCGAGGCCGCCGCGCACGCCTGCGCGCGCGCTGCCGCCGGTCTTGATCGGTAGCTCCCGGCCGCTCTACCCCGGCTACCCTCGCTGGTGATGCAGAAGCTTGCCTCGATTGGCTGGCGCGAATGGATCCATCTTCCCGACCTTGGTGGCGCGGTCGTCAAGGCGAAGATCGACACCGGCGCTCGGACCTCGGCGATTCACGCCTTCGAGGTGGTCGAGATCGAACGATTCGGCGCGCCGTGGGCCGAGTTCACGATCCATCCCGAGCAGCGCTCGAGCCGCTACAGCGTCCGGGTGTTTGCGCCGATGGTCGAACAACGTGAGATTCGCAGCTCCAACGGCAGCACTGAGCTGCGGCCGGTCGTCCGAACCACCCTTGAGCTGGGCGGCGAGCGGTTCGAGATCGAGCTCGCACTGGCCCAGCGCGACCAGATGGGGTTTCGTCTTTTGATCGGCCGAAACGCGATCAGACAGCGCTTTCTAATCGACCCGTCGCGTTCCTACCGTGGCGCCGAGTCTCGCGAGATTCGGCGCGCCTTGAAGGCCCGCAGCGCCCGCCGTCCGGTCGCCGCCGGGGGGATGAGTTGATGCGGATCGCGGTTTTATCGCGCCGCCCCTCGCTTTACTCGACCAGCCGCTTGGTTGATGCCGCCAAGGAGCGCGGCCACGAGGTTCGGGTGATCAACTACCTGCGCTGCTACATGAACATCACCTCGCACCGACCGACCGTCCTGTTCAAGGGCGAGCCGGTCGAGGGCTACGACGCGGTGATCCCGCGAATCGCCGCCGTTCACACCTTTTACGGCACCGCGGTGGTCCGCCAGTTCGAGATGATGGGCGTCTATTCGGCCAACGAATCGCAGGCGATCTCGCGAGCTCACGACAAGCTGCGCCAGCTGCAGCTGCTGGCCCGCGCCGGGATCGGTCTCCCCCACACCGGCTTCGCTCACGACATCTCCGACTCCGACAGTCTGATCGACGCGGTCGGCGGCAGCCCGTTGGTCGTCAAGCTGTTGCAGGGCACCCAGGGCAAGGGGGTCGTCCTGGCCGAGACCCGCAAGGCCGCCAGCTCGGTGGTCAGCGCCTTCAACGAACTCGACGCCAACATCCTGATCCAGGAGTTCATCAAGGAGGCAAACGGGGAGGATATCCGCGCTTTCATCATCGACCGGCGGGTGGTCGCGGCGATGCGGCGGACCGCGCCGCCGGGCGAGTTTCGATCCAACATCCATCGCGGCGGGACCGCCGAGCGAATCCGGCTCACCCCGGAGGAGCGGGCGATGGCGGTCCGGGCGGCGCGCCAGATCGGACTGCGGGTCGCCGGAGTTGACATCATGCGATCAAAGCACGGCCCGGTTGTCCTTGAGGTCAACTCCTCGCCCGGCCTTGAGGGGATCGAAACGGCGACCGGCGTCGACGTTGCCGGCCGGATCATCAAATACCTTGAGGCAAATGCCAGACCAGGACGGACCCGAAGCCGCGTCAAAGGCTGAACCGGAGGCCTTCGAGCTTGCAGGCGAGGTGGTGGCGCCGGGGGCCCGCAAGGACATCGAGCTGCGGGTTGAGCGACTTCCCTCCGGTCCTTGGATTTCGATCCCCGCGATCGTGATGCACGGCCGCCTGTCGGGGCCGACGCTGTGGGTCTCGGCGGCGCTGCACGGAGACGAGATCAACGGGGTCGAGATCATCCGGCGCTTGCTGACAATCTTGCGCCCGGGCGATCTCTCCGGCACGATCATCCTGGTCCCGGTCGTTAACCAACTCGGCTTCATGGCGGGTGAGCGCTACCTTCCCGACCGTCGCGACCCCAACCGCTCCTTCCCCGGCACCCCGCGCGGCTCGCTCGCCTCGCGGCTCGCCAACCTGTTCATGCGCGAGATCGTCGCTCGCTGCGACTACGGGATCGACCTGCACTGCGGCTCCGACGACCGGATCAACCTGCCGCAGATCCGAGCCGATCTGACCGACCCCGAGACGGCCCGCTTGGCCGCTGCCTTTTGCGCCCCGCTGACGCTCGACTCGCAGCTGCGCGACGGCTCGCTGCGCGAAGCGGCAACCGGGGCCGGTGTCCGGGTGCTCTTGTTCGAAGGCGGTGAGGCCAACCGCTACAACGAGGAGGCCGTCTCGATCGGCGTCGCCGGAATCCTCCGCGTGATCGATGCTTTGGAGATGGAGCCGCCGTCGGCCCCGGCGACCAGCCGCACTTCGTCGACGGCTCACAGTAGCCGCTGGGTTCGCGCCTCCCGGGCGGGCCTGTTTCGACATCAGGTCGAACTCGGTGACCGAGTCGAGCAGCGGGCCGTCCTCGGCCACCTCTCCGACATCTTCGGTCGCCAAAACCTGGCGGTTCGCGCCTCGGTCGCCGGAACCATAATCGGGATGCGGCTTGGCCCCCGGGTAAACCAGGGCGATGCCCTCTTCCACATCGCCCAGACCCCACCACCGGGCCCCCGGTACGCCCATGAGCGCGATTGATCTCAGCCTGCCGACGCTCCGCAAGAATAAGTGCTCGATTTAGGTGGTCGAGGATCGAGCGGGGCGGCGGCGGCGTGAGGCCGCAATAGCAGCGCTATTGCGGGTGATCCTCAGCCGCTAAAGGCGAAGTTTTTGCGGTTGAGAAGTGCGGAAAGGGAGAAGGTCGGGCGTTTTCGCCGCAACAACCTCGTCCCGGTTCCCGAGGTCGCATCCTGGGCCGAGCTGGAACAGATGTTCGCCGTCGCCTGCGGGGTAAATCTCACCCGCGCGTGTGGAGATCCGTCAGCACGTGACGGAAAATCCGTCAGTAGCTGCCGGATCTGTCACACTGGAGAGTATGATTCAGCGACACGCGCGCCAGCTCGTCGTCGAAGCCATCCAGGACTCCAGAGTCGCGCTGCTGGTTGGGCCCCGGCAGGCAGGCAAGACGACATTGGTCGGCCAGATCGCAGACCACGAGTTGCCGATGTCCCAGGTTACGCTCGACCATGCCGGTACCCGGCGGCTCGCGCAAGCCGACCCGATCGGGTTCATCGCGGGCCTCGAGCTCCCCGCCGCGATCGATGAGGTCCACCGTGCCCCCGAACTGCTGCTTGAAATCAAACGCGTCGTCGACCGCGATCCGACCCCCGGGCGGTTCCTGCTCACTGGGTCGGCACGGGTGCTCTCGCTGCCCAAAGTCGCTGACGCACTCGTCGGACGAGCGCAATCGGTAACGCTCTGGCCGCTGTCACAAGCAGAGCTCGAGGGGTCGCGGCGAAACCTGGTCGACGAGCTCTTCGCCGGTTCGTCCCCGGCCGTCGAGAGCGCCGAGCTCGGTCAGGAGGGATGGGTGCGGCGAGCGCTGAGGGGTGGATTCGCCGAGGCGTGTGCGCGGGCTGAAGGACGGAGCCGCGATACCTGGTTCGCTTCCTACCTTGAGACGCTGGTGCAGCGGGACATCCGCGATCTCGCCGAGATCCGGGCGCTCGACGAGGTTCCGGCGCTGCTGGCGCTGGTCGCGGCACGGGCGGCAGCCCCGGCCAACTTCGCGAACCTGGCGAGCGAGCTGCGGATCTCGGAGGCGTCCGTGCGCAGATACCTCGCCTTGCTCGAGGCTGCGTTCATCTCGCACCGGGTCCCGGCATGGCGACGCAGCCTCGGGCGGCGAGCGACGGCAACACCGAAGCTGCAGCTGGTGGACAGCGGACTCGCCGCCCATCTGCTCGGCATCGACGCAAGCCGACTCCGGGGCGACCCGGCCCTCGGCGGCAACCTGCTCGAAAGCTTCGTGCGGATGGAGCTCGTCAAGCTCGCCTCGACGAGTGATGCGCAACCCCGGCTCCACCACCTGCGAACCCGTACCGGCTCCGAGGTGGACGCGGTGCTTGAGCGGCGTGGCGGCGAAATCGTCGCCATCGAGGTAAAGGCGTCGGCCACCCCCAGCCCTTCCGATTTCAAGGGTCTGAAGGAGCTTCGCGATACCAGGCCCGATCACTTCCGAGCCGGCATCGTGCTCCACCCCGGCTCGCAGACACTCCCGTTCGGCGACCGCCTCTGGGCAACCCCGCTGTCGGCGCTATGGCGGTGAGTTCCCGAGCCCGGGATCCGAGGCTGCCGTCCGGTCGGGTCACAAGATATGGGCTCGCGCAACAGTCTTGAGTTAGCGCTCACCTGAGTCCAGCTACGGCCAGCGTCGGGCCGTGCATGAATCCTCCCGTCTGCATCGAATCTTGCGAGGATGAGGCGTCGTCCCCCATGTCCCTCACCCGGCGGTGAGCGACGTTTGGGGCGCCTGCGGACCGCCCGGACCGATCCCGGCGCCGCCGGTTGCGTGCCGAAAACGAACGTCTGTTGGCCGAAAACATGCGCCTGCGATCGCAACTCGAAGAATCGCGGCGGTCCGGCAGGCGCCAAGCCGCACCGTTTTCCAAGGGCGATCCGAAGGGCGACCCGGCAAAGCCGCGGCGAAAGCGCGGCGCCGACTACGATTACGGAACCATCGCCGACCGATCCCCCGACGATGTCATATCAGACTCGGTTCTCAGTCGGCGCGAACGCGGCCTCGGCTTAAGTACCGCTTGAACCGAACCCGTCGGCGCCTCGCGCCGTCGCGCCGAGTTGATCGACCTCGAGCGGGTCGAGCGCCGCAAACGGGGTGATCAGGAGCTGGGCAATGCGGTCGCCGAGGTTGACCGTGAACGCGTGATCGCGGTCGGTGTTGAGCAGCAGGACCCGCAACTCGCCGCGGTAGCCGGGGTCGATCAGCCCCGGCGCGTTGACCATCGATATTCCGTGTCGCAGTGCCAGCCCCGATCGCGGTGTGATCAGGCCGGTCAGTCCGTTCGGCAGCTCGATCGCAATCGCGGTTCCGATCGAGGTGCGCTCGCCCGGTCCGATCAGCGCCGACTCGGCAGCGTAGAGATCGAGCCCGGCGTCGCCGGGGTTGGCTCGTCTCGGCAGTCGAGCCCGCTCGCTGAGCAGCTTGACCGCTACCCGCATCGAAACGAATCGTAGGAGTGGACAAGTGCGGTGGGGACCCGGGCTTCGACCAAAACGCCGTCGGGCCGATCCTCGCGCTCGAGTTCGCCGACCAGCGAGTGCAGCTCGCTCAGCCGACCGAGCGCCGAGTAGGGGAAGAGCAGGCGCATCGGCTGCAGGGTCGAGGCAAAGCTGTGGGCGATTGCGTCGCGCAATTCCCCCAGCCCGTCACCGCGCGTTGCCGAGACGCCGATCGCCTCACCGTTGCCAACCAGCAGCGAGCGTCGGCGGTCGGGATCGAGCAGGTCAAGCTTGTTGTAGGCGAGGACCCGCGGCTTGGCGCCTGCACCGATCTCTTCGAGCACCGAGTCGACCGCGGCAATCGCGTCGGCCCGGCGCTCGGGCGGGTCGGAGGCGTCGATCACGTGGACGATCAGATCGGCCATCGTCGTCTCCTCGAGGGTCGCCTTGAAGGCCTCGACCAGTTGGTGGGGGAGTTTGCGGATAAAACCGACGGTGTCGGTCAGAAGGTAGGTTCGACCCTCGTGGTCGTAGCTTCGAGTGGTTGGATCGAGGGTCTGAAAGAGGCGGTCGCCGACTCCGACCTCGGCACCGGTCAGGCGGTTCAAAAGGGTCGATTTGCCGGCGTTGGTGTAGCCCGCGAGTGCGACCTGGGGGAGGTGCGAGCCGGTCCGCTTGGCGCGGATCACGCCGCGGTTTCGTTCGACCACGGCGAGGCGTCGTCGCAGCTTTGCGATCCGATCGCGGGCCAGTCGCCGGTCGGTCTCGATCTGGCTCTCGCCTGGTCCTCGCGTCCCGATCCCGGCGCCGAGGCGCTCCAGGTGGGTCCAAAGACCGCGCATTCGCGCCAGGTTGTATTCGAGCTGGGCCAGCTCGACTTGGAGCTTGCCTTCGGCGCTGTGGGCGTGGTCGGCAAAGATGTCGAGGATGACCGCGCTGCGATCGATCACCGGGAGGCCGAGCGCGGCTTCGAGGTTTCGCTCCTGGCGCGGCAGCAATTCATCATCGGCCGCGACCAGGTTTGCACCGCTGGCCTCGAGCTCCTCCTTCAGCTGCTCGAGCTTGCCGCGGCCCAGGTAGCGATCGGGGTCCGGCTCGGCGCGATGCTGGATCAGGCTGCCGACCGTCTCGACCCCGCCGGTTCGAAGCAATTCCCGGAGCTCGCCGAGTGGATCGTGATCGTCGGGCGCGGCGCCGGGGCTCGGCAGCACCGCGATCGCGAACGCTCGCTGGATCGTCTCGGGCACCGCATAGGTTCCGTCTTCGCGACCCTCGCCCATCAGCCCTCGCACCGATAGGCGCTCGCGGGAATCCGCCGCAGCGAGATATTGGAGGCAAACGGCAGCGCCCCGACCGCGCAGGCGTTGGCGATCGACTCGGCGTCGGCCGCATCATCGCCGGGCGCGGTGTAATCGATCGCGCTCACCAAGAGCCCTCGCGCTGCGATTTCGGTCAGTTCGTCCTGGGCGGCGCGCCGGGCGCCGTCGCCTTGGCGGCGGTACTCGTGGTGGTTGAAGTCATAGGTCCAGCTGACATCTTCGCGGTTCCAGCCGTCGAGGTAGCGCAGCGACGGCCCGATCGTCTCGGCCCCGTTTTGGGCGAACAGGAGGGTGCCACGACGCTCCCGCATCTCCCCCAGGGTCGCGATCAGACGCCGCATTCCCGCAGTCTGGCCGCGGTGGTCGTAAATCATGTCGGTGTTGTCCAAAAACAGCCCGTCGAAGCCCTTGTCGAGCATTCCGGGGGCGATCTGCCGACTGATCAGGTGCCGAAATCCGGGGGCAGAGACGCGGGCAAACCACTCGCCCTGCCAGTCCTTCCAGGACTCAAGGCGATAGCGCTTCGCAGCGTCATACCAGGGCCGGTAGGACTCGATCGTACCGACGCTGAGGTAACCAAGAACCAGGCTGCCGTTCGATTGGATCGCGGCGATCTGGGATGGTTTTGCCTCTTGGCCGTCAACCACGACCAGGTCGAAGTCGGCGTAGCGGGCGGCGAGGTCACCGCGAAGGCCTCCGCTTCCGATCGCCGGCGCCCAGCCGGTGACCGATTCAAGTCGGTCGTCGATCACCCGCGCGGCGCTGGCCCGACTCGTTGTCGTCGCCGCGGGCGAGTTGGTTGTGAGGAAAACCGCTACCGCGGTAATCGCGGCGATCGCCGTGATGCCCGCAACCGTGGCCTGCCGTCTCGGCGCTTTGGACATACGACGAGGATAGGCAGCGACGGCGCTGCTAGGCAGTGAGCGCGCGACCGGGGTTCGGCGCCGACTGCGGCATCGGGACCAGCGCCGCCGCCACGATCACCGCGGCGAAGGCGAGCCCGCGGGTTGCGATCGAGGCTGCGTCGGCCCCCATCGGATCGCCGAACACGATGACTCCGCCGAGCATCGCGGCGCAGTTGGCCGCGACCGAGGAGAGCGCGATCACCTCGATCGCGCCACCGCTTTGTAGGCCGCGGGCGAGCCCGAAGAAGGCGAGGATGCCGCCGGTCAACGCAATCGCGCTCCAGGGGCTGATGATCGAGAGCGGCTCGCCCGGTACGGTCCCGGTGAGCGCCTTGATCGCGACATCGGAGACCCCGAGCAAAAGCCCCGAGGCGACCCCGAACATGACCCCGTTTGAGATCCGCCCGAAGCCGAGACCGCGACAGCCGCCGTGCAACAGCGCCACCCCGAGCCCGAGCGCCGCCCCCTCGTAGATCGCCATGTCGCCGATTGTGTAAGAGGAGTGCGTCCCGGTCCCCGACTCGACGGTGATCGCCAAAAATGCCAGCCCGGCCCCGCTCAGCGCCAGCCCGGCCCATTCGCGCGGACGCAGCCGTATCCCAAACCAAAGTTGGGCCGGGATCGCCAGGGTGACGATGCCGCCGGCGATTACCGCTTGGACCAGCGATAGCGGCGCCAGCGCCAGGGCGGCGACATGGAGCGCGAAGGCAAACGCCCCGACAACCCAGCCGATCGTCCACCAGCGGCTTTGAAACAGCGACTTGGTGGTTTCCCAGGGGTGGGCGAATTGCACCTTCGGCGCCTCGATGGCGCCTCGGTACTTGCACAGGAAGGCCAGATTCGAAGCTATCGCGCAGAGCAGAGCGAGTGCCATTCCGAGGTGCAGCATGCCTTTCTTTTCGGCCGTTTCGCTCCCCGCATTAGGCCCGCTCGCCTGGTTTTGGCCCGGTTGGACGACTGTCCATCGGCGAGCGAGCCAAACCGCCGCCGCGGTGCGCCGCACCCGACCGGCCGATGCCCCCTCCTCGTCGCGGTCAGCCGAGGTGCTCGCGAAGCCGTTCGACCGCCTCGGCAAGGCGGTCGTCGGGGGTGGTGAGCGAGATCCGGAAGAAGCCCTCGCCGCTTGGCCCATACATCGAGCCCGGCGAGACGATGACGGCGGCCTGCTCAAGCAGCCGTTCGGCGAACGAACTCGAGGTCTGGCCGACCGGGACCGGCGCCCAGACGTAGATCGTTCCCTTCGGCGCGGCAACCGTCACGCCGATGTCGGCAAGCGCGCCAACGACCAGATCGCGGCGCCGCGCGTAGATCTCGTTCATCGCCTCAATCGGTGCCCGTGGCCCGTTCAACGCCGCCGCGCCCGCGAGCTGGACGGCCTCAAAGAGCCCCGAGTCAACGTTGGTCTTGAGCCGCCAGTAGGTCGAGATTGCAGCGGCGTTGCCGAGGATCGCCGCGCAGCGCCAGCCAGTCATGTTGAAGCCCTTGGAGAGGCTGAAAACCTCGACCCCGACATCCTTGGCGCCCGGGGTGGCGAGGAAGCTCGGCGCGACGTAGCCGTCGTAGGTGGTCTCCGAATAGGCGTTGTCGTGGACAACCAGAAACTGATAGCGGTGGGCAAGCTCCACTACCCGCTCGAAAAATCCCGCTGGAGCAATCGCTCCGGTCGGATTGTTGGGGTAGTTGAGGAACATCAGGGTTGCCGCTTCGAGGTGCGCGGTCGAGATCGCCTCGAGGTCGGGGGTGAAGTCAAGCTCGGGCACGAGCGGCAACACGATCGGGTTGGCGCCCGCCAGGATCGGACCGCCGGTGTAGACCGGGTAGCCGGGGTCGGAGGCAAGGACGACATCGCCCGGATCGCAAAACGCAAAACAGAGGTGGTAGATGCACTCCTTGGCGCCGATCGCCGGGATTACCTCCGTCTCGGGATCGATCGCAACCCCGAAGCGTCGATCGTAAAAGTCAGCGAAGGCCTGACGGAACTCGGCTCGGCCTCGGTTCGAGGGATACTTCTGGTTGTCGTTGGCTGCGACCGCGGCTTGCATCGCCTCGACGACGTGCGGGTAGGTCGACAGGTCGGGATCGCCGATCCCGAGGCTGATCACGTCGATCCCAGACGCCTTCTTGTCGGCGATCCGCCGCTCCAGCTCGGCGAACATATACGGCGGCATCGCCGCGAGGCGGTTGGAGGGGTCGGTGCGTGCCATCGAGCAGGGCAGGCTAGCCGGTCGCGCGGGGGTGCGCGCGGCCAGGTACCGACGCCGGCACCTACTCGATCGAGGCGATGAACTCGGGTGAAAACTCGCCTGCAAACAGCGGTTCGGCGGTCCCGGTCAGGATCAGGTCAAGCGATTCGGAGATCTCAACCAACAGCTCGCCGCCGTCGAGGCTAACCGTGATCGGGCTCGGGGTGCCGCGCAGATAGGCCGCGACCGCGGCGCCGCACGCCCCGGTCCCTGACGACAGCGTTTCTCCGACCCCACGCTCGAAGATCCGCGCCCGCACCGTTTGTCCTTCGGCCGACCAAAAACTGACGTTGCTGCGGTTTGGAAAGATTGCCGACCGCTCGATCGCCGGGCCGATCGTCGGCAGATCAAGAGTCTCAAGCCCTTCGCGAACCTCGATCGCACACTGCGGGTTGCCGATCGAGACGTGCTGAAACTCGCACTCAAGCGGGCCAACCGCGATCGTGCCGCGACCGTCGTCGGGACCGCCGGGGTAATCCTTCGAAGCGGTGGCGGCGCGACCGATCGCGATCGCCGCCGCCCCTGGGCCTTGCAGCGTCGGTGTGATCGTCCCGGCGGCGGTCAGGATCGAGAAGCTCTCGGCGTCGGTCCATCCGCAGCGACGCAGGTAAAGGACGGCCTCGCGGGCGCCGTTGCCCGACAGCTCGGCTTCGGACCCATCGGGGTTGAAGATTCGCAACTCGGCGACGTGGGCCGGATCAGTAGCCGGCGAAAGGAGCAAAATCCCGTCGCTGTGGCAGCCGTAGTGGGCGGCGCAGATCGCCCGAATCCGCTTCGGGGTGAGCTCGAACGGAAGCTCGGTCGCCTCGATGATGATGTAGTCGTTGCCGAGCGCTTGCCACTTCTCAAATCGCATCGTCGCGGCAGTCTAGGCCCCAAACCCCAGCCGCCGCCGCGCTCGGATAGCTTTCGCACCGATGGACGACGACCTCAACCTCGACCTTGACTGGGGCGCTCCCGATCTCGACCCGGGGGCGATTTTGGCGCGGGTCCGGGCGCTCGACAACAATTCGATCGAGGCGGCGCTGGCAACCCCCGATCGGGATCGAATCCTGCGCGGCATCTTCGGCGCGGTGGCGTCGATCGTTGACCCGGTCAAGGCGAACGGAATCGACGCGGCAATCCATTTCAAGATTTGGGATCGCCCCGGCGGAGGCTATGACCATCTCGAGATCGTGGTCGTCGACGGGAGCGGAACTCTCAGTCCGATCCCGTCGCGGCAGCCGAAGCTGACGATCAAAGGCCGCGCCTCCGACCTGATGCGAGTCGCGCTGGGCGAAGCGAATCCGATTCGGCTTGGCCTGGCGCGGCGGATCGGGGTGGCGGGCGATCTCGGCTTCGCCCGCAAGCTCGACGGGCTGTTCGACCTGCCCGGCCGTTGAGTTTACGCTCGATCGCGCTCGATCCAACCTCTGTCCGCCTGGGTCGAGTTGCCCCGCGAGGCCCTGGTCGGTGCGATCAGGTGGCTGCGTCAAGCGCCGCCACGATGCGACCGGCGCAGTCGCGGTCGCTGCCGTCGGCGCGGTCGATTCGGAGCACCCCCTGCATCTTTCGCATCCAGGTCTGCTGGCGGCGGGTGTAGGCGCGTTGGGCCCCTACCCAGGCCTCGATGTCGCCGCTCAGTATCTCGCGGTAGCCGTGGGCCAGCCGGGCGGTCGCAGAGGCCGCGGCGGCCTCGGCGGCGCGAACTTCCGCTTCGACCCCGGCGGCCAGCATCGCCGCCGTCCGCGCCTCGATCCGCTCGTTCAGGATCGTGCGTTTGGCGTTGAGGCCGACCAGCAGGGTTGGTCGGCGCAGCCTGGCGGTCCACAGCTCCCCCCCACCCGGCGGCGTCGGCGCCTGGCCGGATCGCTGCATCTCGACCATCCGCACGATCTTCTTGTGGTCGTTGGGATGAATCGTCGCGGCGATCTGATCGGGCAACTCGGCGAGCAGCCGCTGTGGTCCGCCGGGTTGGCCCAGCTCGACCCAAAGCTCCGTCCGCAACGCCGGGTCGACGGGGGCTCGCAGCGACATCTCGCTGAGGGCCGCCCGCAGGTAAAGACCGGCCCCACCGACTACGATCGGACGTCGCCCGGCCGCCCATAGGTCGGCGATCTCAGCCTCGGCCAGGGCGGCGTAGCGGCCAGCGCTGAAGGTCTGATCGACTCCGACGATCCCGACCAAGCGGTGCTCCAACCGCGCCTGTTGCTCGGGGGTCGCGACCGCCGACAGGATCTCGAGGCCCCGATAGACCTGGATCGCATCGCACGACACCGCGACCGGGTCCTCGCCGCGTTCGCGCAGTAGCTCAGCCAGCTCGATCGCTACCCCGGTCTTGCCGACTCCGGTCGGGCCGAAGATCG